>DASRXC010000078.1:0-86118 GCA_035654355.1 Binatus sp. (SeqCode) | reverse complement strand
TCGCGCGAAGAGCCGCCGGTGCGCGCGTAGCCTATGGCCGCGCGCTTGCAGATGTCGATGAGCTCCTCGTGATTGAGCGGGGCGTCGGTGCCGACGATCATGATGATCGAGCCCTCCGCGTGCGGCTCCACCGGCTGTAGGTCCTTGATCTCGGCGCCGACCGGCACGCCGTCGATGCGGAAGTCTTGGCGCCGTCCAAACGTATTGATGTTGACGAGCACGCCGACGGTGTATCCGCCGTCGGAATGCGCGACGACGCGCGACGCGGTTCCGATGCCGCCATGAAAAGCGAGCGCCACTGCTCCAGTTCCGGCGCCTACATTTCCCTGCGCGACCGGACCGCCAACAGCGTCATCGAGCGCGCGCTCGGCATCGGCTGCGCTGTTGTGACGGCCGGCCTGGTCATTGAGGAAATCATCGTTGACTTCGGCGACGACCGGCAGCGGCACGTCTTCAGTGTTGCCGATCCCAGGATATTCTCTGATCAACCAGCCGATCACGCCGTCGTCGACCCGCCCGACCGAAAGCGTATCGGTCAGCGCGATCGGCGTTTCGAGCCAGCCCGACTCGTTGATCCAGTTGGTGCCGGTCATCTCGCCGTTGCCGTTGAGGGGCCATGCTGCCGCGTACATGTGCTTGTGCCAGATGTCCGTGCGCGGGATGATCGCCGTGATGCCCGTTCGCACCGGACCGATGCCCGGCTTAAGCCGGCCTTCGCCTTCGATGTGCGTCACCTGACCGACGCGGACGCCGGCGACGTCGGTGATCGCGTCATTGGTTCCCGGCGGCAGCGTGCCGATATGGATGCCAAGGGCGGGCGCTTTCGTAAATGGTCCGCTTGACTGGAAGGCCGACGAGGCGCTCGGCGTTGATGCGGTCGTCGTCGCCGCTACCGCCAAGGCGTACAGCAGCAGCATGATGTTAGAAGTGATCATGAACACGCTTTCGGTGGTTGCCGTAAGGCGGCCTCGCTGCGAGGAAGGCTTCGCTCGAACGCCAACTTCAGATATCAGCGTGCATCGAATCACTCGGCGCGGATTTGTGGCAGGCAGCGTTGCGCTTGCTGCGTACAGCATCGGACGGCGTGCGTTCGCGTTCTCCGCGCCAGCGCAACAACCGGCGGCTCTCCCCTCTGCTATCCGCGTACATCTTTTCTCGGGGTTGGAGATCTCGCGCGTCGACGTCGCCAGCAGCTCGCTGCTCACCGTCGCGATCGGATCGGCCTCGCGTCAGTTACCCGCGCTGACCTTTGACCGTACGGGTGCGCTCACGGGAGAGCTGACAAATCTGAACGTCGGCGATGCCCCGGTCGTGATCCAAGCCCAAGGTCCACTCGAAGTGTCGGCATCAGGGCCGACGACGAGCCACGCCCCGCGCCATTATAACGGCACCATCATGCTGCAGCGCTCAGGTGCGTCAGTTCTCGCGGTGAACGCGGTCGATCTCGATTCGTACGTAGCGTCGACGCTTGCGTCCGAGATCAGTCCGAGTTGGCCGGTCGAAAGCCTCAAAGCGCAGGCGATCGTGACGCGCACGTACGGCGTGCGTGCCGCTGCGCACAGCGCAGCGCGACCGTACGATGTCACGGACGACACATCGAACCAAGTGTATCAGGGCCTTGACGGCGTGGTGCCCACCTTTGTGTCAGCCGCGAGCGCCACGAGCGGCATGACGCTGCAAGTCGGGGGCGGTCCGGCCGACGTGTTCTACAGCGCGGCCTGCGGCGGCCACACCGCAGATTCGGTCGAGCTGACCGGGCGCGACGGGCCACCGTACCTGCGCGGCATCGCAGACTCAGACGGCGGCGGCCGCCCGTACTGCACGCCCGCGCCGTTCTTCGCGTGGGAGAACACGCTGAAAACGGACGATCTTTCGCGGGTAGTCGGCGACTTCGCTGACATTCAGGTGAAAGATCGCTGGCTCGACGGAAGAGCCAAAGTCGTGCGCATCGTCCGCACGTCCGGCGCGCCCAGCTACGACATGGACGCGCGCCAGTTCTACTCGCAGATGGCGAGCGTGCTCGGATATAAGGTCTTGCCCAGCACCATGTTCGACGTCATCGTGTCGGTCAACGGCTTCGTCTTCAAGGGCCATGGCTTAGGGCACGGCGTCGGCATGTGCCAATGGGGTGCCCGCGGCCGAGCGAATGCTGGGTTGCAAGCGGCACAGATCGTCGAGGCCTATTTCCCGGGGACCGTGCTTTCGAACCCAAGCCTGCGCTAGAAAACTTTCTATCAGAACGGCGCTCACTGAGCGTCAAAAAAATCCCATGTCGTAGTGAATGGAATGCGACTCTGACGGGCTAAGCGGTGGAACCCCTAAAGAGGTTCCCCACTACCAAAAGGAGTGAGAGTCATGCCAACATTCACGACGCGTGACAACACTGAGATATACTACAAGGACTGGGGTACCGGCCAGGCCATCGTCTTAAGCCATGGTTGGCCGCTCAGCGCCGATGCGTGGGAAGATCAGATGTTCTTCCTCTCGTCGAAGGGCTACCGTTGCATTGCTCACGACCGTCGCGGTCACGGCCGCTCGGGGCAATCGTGGGACGGAAATGACATGGACACGTATGTCGACGACCTTGCCCAGCTCATGGAGAAACTTGACGTCAACGATGCCATCCACGTCGGCCACTCCACAGGCGGTGGCGAAGCGGCTCGATTTGTCGCGCGCCATGGCAAGCACCGGCGAGTCGCGGGTCTGGTTCTTATCAGCGCCGTGCCGCCGATCATGGTGAAGACCGAGGCGAATCCCGGCGGGTTGCCGATGTCAGTATTCGACGCGATCCGCAAAGGCATCCACGACGACCGCTCGCAGTATTGGAAGGACTTTAGCGCGCCGTTCTACGGCGCGAACCGCCCGAATTCAAAAGTCTCGCAAGGACTGCGCGATTCGTTTTGGATGCAGTGTATGCTGGCAAGCTATCCGGCCGTGTACGATTGCGTCAAAGCGTTCTCGGAAACTGACTTCACAGAAGATCTGAAGAAGATCGACGTACCCACGCTCATTATCCACGGCGATGATGATCAGATCGTGCCGATCGATGACGCCGCCAAGCTCAGCGTGAAGCTCATCCCCAACGCTCGGCTTGAGATCTATCCGGGCGCCCCGCATGGCCTGCCCTCGACGCTCAAAGACAAACTCAACGCCGACTTGCTGGCGTTTGCGACGTCGCTGAAGGGCAGCGCGAAGACGCTCGTCGGCGCCTAACCGAGACGACCTCGCAAGACAATCTGACCGCACGACGAGCGGCCTCGCTCACATCGAAGCGCGGCCGCTCGCGTCTTCCCACCAGCGCGGCTTTGGGCCCCAGCGCCCGAACCAGTAAACCAGCGACTGCCATTTCCCAAATTCTGCGAAGCGCTTGCGAATTTGCTTCTCCGTCGGCCGCTTGCCGCGGAAGAGCGCACGCTTCGCATACGCATACGTGGCGCTGTCGACCGCAATGTGATCGTAGTGCCCGAGCAGATTCATAAGGAAATGAGCGGATGACTTTCCGACCCCCTTGAGCGCGAGCAGCTTCTTGAACAGCGTTGCAGCATCATCGCTGCGCGCTTGTGCTTCGAGCGCATCGAAATCGATAGACCCGGATTTTTGGGCCGCGGCAAGCTCTATGAGGTACGGGGCGCGGTAGCCCGCGCGGACGACATCGCGAAAGTGCCGCTCGCCGGCGCGCGCAACGCGACCGGCTGACGGCCACGCCTTGATCGTGGGATCGTGTGGATACGGTTCACCAAGATCGGCAACGCGGTTGATCATGACCACCGCTTGGCTCCACAGAACGTTCGTGCCGAGAACCGTTTTGATGACATCTTCCCACAGCGTCGACGCGCGCATGATACGCCCGGCGCCATGCTCGATCACGTGCTTGAGGTCGGCGCGCGTGCGCGCGATCGCGTAAAAACCGCGCAGATCCTCATCGAGGTGCAGCATCAGACGCGCGCGGCGCGCCATCTCGTCCGCGACGCCCATATCGCCGGCGCGACCGCCGCTTATCTTTATAATAGCGTCGCGATAGCCGCGCTGCTTTGACGCTTCATCCCACATCTCGAGCAGCAGCACGCTGCCGTCCATCAGTTGCTCCGCGCGTTGCAACACAAGCGTCTTCGGGTCCAGACGAAACGGCAAGGTCTGATACCAACCGTGTGAGATTGCCGTCGCGTAGACCGAAAACGGTTTGCGCACGGGAACTCGCACATGAGCAGTAGCTGCCATGACCATTGCCTTCAGCGCAGCGGTCGCAGGCGCCCCTTCTCGCATGCGTGAAGCAGTCGGCATGCTCGAGACGAGCGTCGAAGCGCGCGGCGTTGATTTGGCAAAACGCGCCATCGCGGGGGACTCGCGCGCGCTTGCACGCGCGATCACGCTGATTGAGAATGATGCACCGTCAGCAGCGTCATTAGTGGCAACGCTTTATCCCCAGACGGGACGCGCGCAGATCGTCGGCGTCACCGGACCTCCCGGCTCGGGCAAGAGCACGCTGGTCGATTGCCTCGCAGCGGTCATCCGCAAGAGCGGCATGACCGTCGGAATCGTGGCGGTCGACCCATCTAGTCCATTTACCGGAGGGGCCGTCCTCGGCGACCGCGTCCGCATGCAGCGTCATGCCGGCGACGCCGGCGTCTTCATCCGCAGCATGGCGTCGCGCAAGGGCACGGGCGGACTCGCGCCGGCCACCCGCGATGTGGTTCGAGCTCTTGACGCCGCGGGCCGGGACGTCGTGATCGTGGAGACCGTCGGCGTCGGGCAGATCGAATTGCAAATCGTGAAAGTCGCCGACACAATCGTCGTCGTCACCGTTCCGGGACTTGGGGACGGCGTGCAGACGATCAAAGCCGGACTCTTGGAGATCGCAGATATCTTCGTGGTCAACATGGCTGATCGGCCCGGCGCGCATCAAACGGTTTCGGATCTCAAGTCGATGCTCACGCTCGGCGGTTCGGAAGAGCGCCGCCGCCGGTGGAAACCACCGATCCTCGAGACGATCGGGACAACCGGTCAAGGCGTGGAAGAGTTGTGGCAGGCATGCCAGCAGCATCACGTTGTGCTAGAGGCGGATCAGCGGATGGGACGTTCGCGTGATCACCTGCGCGATGAGGTCGTCGAAGCGGTGCAACGCCACGTCGGGGATTTCGTCAGCGCGGAACTTTCGCGTGATGGATCGATGGAGCCCGTGCTCGCCGCGGTTCTTGCACGCGAGCTCGATCCGCGCGCGGCGGCGCATAAGATCGTCGAACAGCATCTCAAGCGCTCAGCAAGTTCTGTTTGATTTCTCAGGGTCAGGGTACCCTAATGAAATGAAGCAGCTCTCCGATCGTGACGTGCTTGAGATCGATCCGGTCGTCGAATACGAGATACGGCTCTACCTGCGTTTGATGGCGGAGCGCTGGCTCGCGCAAACCAACGACGAGGCGAATGCCGTCGTCGAGCTGGGACGGCCGACTGGGCCTTGAGCATGAACGGGGGCGCCCTCGCAAGAGGGCGCCCCGGCCATTTTGTAAGCAGCAGGCGCCGCAAAGGGCGCCTCTTCGTTAATCTGAGGGCGGGAAGAAGGCGCCGAGATCCAAATTCGAGTCGAGATATCGAAGTCGCCAGCCGGGCGAAAGCTGGTCAAGAAGCAGCGCCTCACCTGCACCGAGCGCATAGAAATCCACCCGCTGGTCGTCCTTTAGCGGCCGCGTAACCAGGCGCGTCAAGACGCGGCCGTATGTCGCAATCGAATCTTCGCGCAATGAGATCGCATCCGCGTCGTTTAGAAATGTAGCGTCTTTATCGTGTGCCTGCGCGGCAAATTGGCCGACCATGATCTCCGTGTATCGTGCCGTGCCTTCTTGCCAGCACTGGAAGGCGAAGTACCGATAATCGGCAGGCTTAAGCATATGCCTAAAGGCGGATCGAGATGCCAGATATGCCGCCGAATTGGAGCGAAAGCTATCCGTTCCGATCGAGGTGAGCGCCACCGCAAGCTTGTGCGACATGTCATCGTAGGCAGCCGACACAATTGCGTCGGCATAGGGGAATGGGTAATTCAGCATCCACATCGCGTTCGTGTCGCCGGGCGGGGCTAACCCGAGCGCTTTGACCGCTGATTGATATTGCGGCCACGAATATTGCCACTGGTGGAAGTGTTCGTGCAGCAACGTCACGCTCCACCGAATCGGCGTCTTCGCCTGAGTCAGCACCGGTTCTCCGATCACAATCGTCGGGATATTGGGGCCCAGCACCATCGTCGCTTCGAACGTTGGTGGAAAATTCGGCAAATCGAAGGAGGCCGGAGAGTTGAGCAAGACGCTTCCATTTGGCGTCTGCAAGTCGATTCCGAATGGAGCGTGCGACCAACCCGGCCATAGCGTATCGCCAACGCGCTGTGCTATCGCTTCACTCCGCGCGATGTTCTGAGAATCGGCAGCCGTAGGCGACGCGAGCAGCTGCGCCAGCAGCAGCAATGTGAAAATCACGGCGCTCACAACTTTAGGCTAGCGGCCAGACCTGAGAAACGGGTGAATTCGTGGTTCGAGCGGCTGCGCCGCAAGGGTGTCTTCTCTAGCGTTCGGGGATATCGACCCGCATCAGCGTCTGTTGCAAAATGGCGCACACGGTCGTCTTGCCGCCCTTGATCGCTTCGACGTCCACGCGGCAAACGCTGATCGTCTTGCCCGTGCGAATGACCTGACCGTACGCGACAAGCTCCTCGCCGACCGCCGGCGCCAGCAGATTGACCGTGAATTCTACTGTCAGCACCTCTGACGCCGCATCGAACAACGTCAGCGCTGCATAACCTCCGGCGGAATCGCCGATCGTGCTCGTCACGCCGGCGTGGAAGTATCCGTGCTGCTGCGAAAGCTCGGGCCGGTAGGCGACGCCGATCGAACACACGCCGGGTTTGAGATGGAGGATGCGCGCGCCGAGCAGCGACATCGCTCCCTGACGAGCGAAGCTTTCCAAAACGCGCTGCTCCCAATGCTGATCGACCGGTTCGTAGCGCTCGCTCATATCGTCACCACCTGTCCTTGCTTGGCGACTTGCGTGGGGAAACCGTAGCGTTGCGCGACGGCAGCCGCCAATGACGCAGCCGCGGCAGGGTCGGCATGCACCAAGAACACCTGTGGCTTGTCTTCGAAGCCGCCCATCCAACGCAACAGCTCGTTCTTGTCTGCGTGGGCGGAAAAGCCGTCGATGTGTGCGATGTTCGCCCGCACGGGCACCGGCACGCCCATGATCCGGATCGTCTTCGCGCCGCCGAGCAACATCGCACCAGGCGTGCCGGGGCCTTCGAACCCGACAAAACACACGGTGTCGTTCGGACGCGGCAGACGGTTGCGCAGGTGGTGTTGGATGCGCCCGCCGGTCGCCATCCCGCTCGATGCGATGATGATCGCTTTCGACGTGATGTCGTTGAGCTGCTTTGACTGATCCACGTTTTGCACCATCGTGACCCGTTGCGCGCCCATTGCGGCTGCACGGTCACCGTAGCGCGCGCGCAGATCGAAGCGCATCGCCTCAGGATGGCGCGTCATGATCTGGCTGGACTCAATGCCCATCGGGCTGTCTACGTACACGTCGACCGCGGGGATGCTGCCGGCTTCTTGCAACTGTCCGATCGCATACAGGATCTCTTGCGTGCGCCCGATCGCAAACGCCGGGATGACCAACACGCCGTTGCGCTTGTATGCCGCGTTGATCACGACTCCGAGGTCGACTTGCGGGTCATTGGTCGGATGCAGCCGATCGCCGTACGTGGACTCGCACAACACGATCGTGCTCTCGCTGACCGGCGTTGGATCGTTGAGCAGCGGACGACCGTAGCGCCCCACGTCGCCAGAGAACGTGAGCTTGCCTTCTGCGAACCAGATCTGCATGATCGCCGAGCCGAGGATGTGGCCCGCGTCGACGAAACGCACCCGGCAACCGGCGATGTCGGTGCAATCCGTGTTGTAGGGCAAAGGCCGGAAAAGCTTTGTCACCGCGGTGACGTCATCGTCGGTGTACAACGGTTTCGGGTGTAAGCCGCGATCCGGATGACGCGCGGCACGCTGCGCCTCGTCTTCTTGCAGGCCGGCAGAATCGCGCAAGACGAGCGTCGCGACATCGATCGTCGCCGGTGTCGTGTAGACCGGCCCGGTAAAGCCTTGTTGGGTGAGCGCGGGAAGATAGCCGCAATGATCGAGGTGCGCGTGTGACAGCAGGACCGCGTCGAGCGTTCTTGGGTCGACCGGCGGCGGCGTCCAATTGCGCTGCACCAGTTCGGGCAGGCCTTGGAACATGCCGCAGTCGAGCAGCACGCGAGCGCCCGAATCGGTCTCAAGCAGATGTTTGCTGCCGGTCACGACGCCGGCGGCGCCGATGAAGGTGATCCGTGCCAACGAAGCCGCCCTAAACTGGAGCCGACTCGACGAAGGTGGACGGACGCCGAAAGTGCGAGGTCCGGTACACTTCGATGCAGCGCTGGACGAGTTGGCGCGGCTCGCGGTCGTAGATGATCACGGCGCCCGTGTCTTTGCTCAGCCGACCCACAATGTCTGGCAGCCCATCTGAGATGCCGCCCGAGTCCTGCAACACGCCGATGAGCTTGCCTTCGTCATAGGCGATGCAGAACTCACCGAGGGTGCCCGAGCGGCCGCCCACGATGATGACGATGTCGGAGGAGTGGATGTTGTGCACCTCGCGTCCCATGAGACCGCTGCCAGTGTAAATGATGGCATCGTACGCGTCGACCGGCGACTCGTAGCGTTTGACGTGCTCGCTGCGTGACAACGCGGGCGAGATGCCGACCGAGAGGCCGCCGGCTGCTTGCGCGCCGCGCGCCGCGTCATACGGAAAACCCGGGCAGGCGCCGGTGATCAACTGGCAGCCTGCCTCGGCGATCGCCCTGCCAAGATCGAATGCGCGCCGGCGGATCTCGGGAAGCAGCTCGCCGCCTGATGAGCCCATGACGCCGAACGCGCGAACGGTCGGATCTTCGTCAGGGTCGTATTTGAGGTCGACGTCCATCGCCATATCAGGCGGGTGCGGGTGCGAACGCTCGGGCGAATGTGCCGATGGTACCTCTTGCCGCGCGGGGTTATCGCCGGGCGATATGCGATCGTCGTGCATGATTCGCGGCGCCATTCGGTCAGCCGCGCTAGGCTTCCCGTCTCGCGCGGGCGTATAAAGGAAACCGTGCGCACACGTCCGGACGTCCGCAACATCGCGATCGTCGCTCACGTCGACCACGGTAAGACGACCTTGGTCGACGCCATGCTGCGCCAAGCGGGCGTCTTTCGCGATCCGTCGCTTGCCGGCGAGCTCGTCATGGACTCCAATCCGATCGAGCGCGAGCGCGGCATCACCATCCTTGCGAAGAACACTGGGATCGCGTGGGGCGACGTTAAGGTCAACATCGTCGACACGCCCGGCCACGCCGATTTCGGCGGCGAGGTCGAGCGCGTTCTGCAGATGGTCAATGGCGTGTTGCTGCTGGTCGATGCGGCCGAAGGTCCCCTGCCGCAGACGCGCTTCGTGCTGCGCAAGGCGCTCGAGCAAGACCTTCCGGTCGTCGCCGTGATCAACAAGATCGATCGCAAAGATGCGCGCCCCGCGGAAGTCCTCGACGAAGTGCTCGCGCTCTTCATCGACATCGGCTGCGCCGATCATCAGCTCGATTTTCCGGTGCTTTACACCAACGCGCGCGCCGGCACCGCGACGGCCGACCTCGCGGTCACGGGAACCGATCTTCGGCCGCTCATGGACGCGATCATCGAGCACATCCCGGAACCGCCGGGCGACGACCAAGGGCCGTTCCAGATGCTGGTGTCCAACATCGACCACAACGAGTACGTCGGACGCATCGCGGTCGGGCGCATTTTCCGCGGCGTCGTCCGGCCAGGTGAAATGGTGGTGCGCATCCGCGGTGACCAGCGCTCGACGCACCGCGTCACGAAGATCTTCGAGTTCTACGGCCTGCAGCGCCGCGAGCTTGCCGAAGCCTGCGCCGGCGACATCATCGCGCTTTCAGGGGTCGAGGAGATCAACATCGCCGAAACGCTCGCCGATGCGGAGCATCCTGAGGCAGTCGATGCTGTGCTGGTTGACGAGCCCACTGTCTCGGTCGATTTTTCGGTGAACACTTCGCCGTTCGCCGGCCGCGAAGGGAAGTATTTGACCAGCCGTCATCTCAAAGATCGATTGGAACGCGAGCTGGAGAGCAACGTCGCGCTGCGGGTCGAGCCCACCGCGTCGCCCGACACGTTCCACGTCTCAGGCCGTGGCGAGCTGCACCTTTCCGTGCTGATCGAGACGATGCGGCGCGAAGGCTACGAGCTGGCGGTCTCCAAACCGCAGGTGATCGTCATCGAGCGCGATGGTCAGCGCATGGAGCCGGTCGAGTACGTCGTCGTCGATGTGGCCGAGCAATACGCAGGCTCGGTGATCGAGTCGCTCGGGCGGCGGCGCGCGCAGATGCTCAACATGCTGGCCTACGGCTCGCAGCAACGCCTCGAATACACGATGCCGACGCGCGCACTGTTCGGCCTGCGCAACGAGTTGCTCACGCTCACGCGCGGCACGGCCGTCATCAACCACACGTATTACGACCACCAGCCGCTCTCGGGGGAGATCCCGGGGCGTGGCGTTGGAGTGCTTATCAGCGGCGAGACCGGCACCGCGACCGCGTATGCGCTCGACAATCTGCAAGCGCGCGGCGCGTTTTTCATCGCGCCGCAAGCAGAAGTGTATGAGGGCATGATCGTCGGACGCGGCAAGACCGATGACGACATCACCGTGAACGTGTGCAAAGCGAAAAAATTGACGAACATGCGCGCCGCCGGCTCCGACGATGCACCCAACCTCGCGACGCCCGAGCCGATGCCGCTCGAGCGTGCGCTCGAGTTCATCGATGACGACGAATTGGTCGAGGTGACGCCAAAGTCGATCCGCTTGCGCAAGCGAGTGCTCACCGAGGACGGGCGCCGCAAAGTCCGGCTAGCCGGCGCTCGCGCCTAAGTCTAGTTCAGCGACTACTTACAGGGGAAGTCTTGCGAGGGGTTGTTCGCTGCCGGCGAGCCCGCTGCGAACGGCGACTTGCCGAGGAACGCGTATTCGACTGTCTTGTAAGCGATAACGCCGTTCGCGCACTTCTGCGTTCCCGTCACGATGACGACCGCTTTGTAATTGTGGAAATGGCCTGCTGCGCAGTACGGGATACAGTCGTTGACGGTCATCGTGCCGACGGCTGCGGCAAATGACGAACCCCATCCGGTCCACGCGAGTTTCTCGATGCGAGCGTTGGCATCTGCGCACGCGAGGATGATCTCGGACGGCTTGACTTGGGGTTTGCCAAGGCAGTCGGGAAGAGCGCTCGGTGTTTGGGATGAGGGTGTCGTGTCGCCTGCGCGCGCAGGCTGTTGCAAGTGCCCGGCGAGCGAAACAAACACGAACGCCGCGCTCGCAATAGCGGCAAGCGCGGTGCTTGGCGAGGTTCGGGTCATCGAACTTTGTTTTTTTGCTCGTTGGCTCGTGCTACGAATAATCCGGCAAGGATTACGACGAGCACCACTACCAGAATGATCTGCCAGAGCTGCATGCGGCCTCCGTTCGAGCGCTAAGGGCGCCCAACCCTCCAATATAATATCGGCGAAACCGCGCCGTTACAGCACACCCGCATTATGCAGCGACTGCCAGATGGCTTGCATGAGCGCGCCGACGTGGTCTTTCGTGGGCTGGCTATTGATGCCGACGGCGAACACCACGTTGCTCTTAGGAAACCACACATAGGTCATGCGGTAGCCCAGCGTTTCGCCTTCATAGAACCAGAACGTGCCCAGCTTCGGCATCGTCATCTGAGCGACGCCGAGACCGAAGCCGGATCGATCCGCGAGCGCCGTCGTCGCGATCGGCTTCCCGTTCTTCAGCGAGACGATGGTATGCAGCTCTTGTTTCTGTTTGGAGGCCAATACGTCGCCGGTATGAAGCGCGCGCGCCCAGCGCGTGACGTCCTCGGGAGTTGAGACGATCGCGCCCGCCGCACCCGCCCACGACATGTCGGAAAGCCTCATATCCCGACGCAAGAAACGCGCAAATGGCTCGTTGCCAGGTCCAGTGTTGAACCAATAGCCGGAGACCATTCGGCTCGTCACCGATGCCGGATAGACGTTAGGACTGTAGTAGGTGTCCTTCAAACCGAGCGGTCCGAAAAATCGGCGCTGCAGTTCGGACGCGTAGCTATTGCCCGTCACGCGCTCGATGATCAGGCCGGCCAACAGATAGTTCGTGTTGGAATAGTTGTAGCCGGTCGTCGGCTTCGGCGCGTTTGGATAGATCGGGTCAGCAAACGCGATGAGTTGAGCCGGTTCGTAGCGGCGGTGAATGGTCGTCATCGACCATCCCATGGCCGGAACGAGATCGTAGCCTGGAATGCCGCTCGTCATGTCGAGCAATCGACGGATCGACACGCTCCGCCACGCCGGGTATTGCGGCAGCCAGTAGCCTACCGTCTGGTCGATGTTGAGCTTCCCTTCGGCCTCAAGTTGGAGCAACACCGCGGAGGTGAATGATTTGGTGACACTCCCGATCTGCCACAGCGAATCGGTCGGAACGGGCCCGCCCGACTGATAGCTCATCCGCCCGGTCGTCAGGTTGATATTGTCGGGCCGGTTCGGCAAGCTGACCGAAAGCGAGAGCGCCGAAATGTGCTCTTCTTGCGCGTGTGCCGCTAAGTACGCGTTGATGTCTTTTTGCAGTGCCGCCCTTAAGGTTGCGTCACTTGAGGGGCTGCCGGCGGCCGCTGCGCGCCCTGCTTGCTGACCGCAGAAGAACGCCATAACGACCACGACTGCAAACGCAGCGATGCGACGAGCGGACATGGGGATCTCCTTTACGCCCTACGCGCGGTGAAGATGAGCTCGCGCGGCTCTCCGGAAACCGGCGAGCGGTCGTACCAACCGTAGAGCGCCGCGACTTGAAACCCGGCGCGTGCCAGCAGATGCTCGAGTTCGTATCTGAAGTAGTAGCGGAACGGGAACGACTCGGTGAGCCGCTCGACATTTCCGCGCGCATCTTTGATGTAATAGTTGAACTCGACCTGCATCGTCTGCTCTGCTTGATTGAGTTGGAGGCGCCGCGCGGTACGCCGAACGGTCCGGCCACCGGGCAGCGGTGATTCGGGTGTGTCTTCGATCTCGTCTCCGGCATGGGGATCGATCAGGATATCCAAACGGGGTTGAAAGACGTCGAAGACCAGCTCTCCGTCTTCATCGAGGTGTCCGCGCACGCGCTCAAGGCATGCCATCTGATCGCCGACGTCGATCAGATGACAGAATGCGCGGAACGGAATCGTGATGAGCGCGAAGCGGCGCCCGAGGTCGAACGTCGTCATGTCGTCTTCGATCAGCGTGACGCGCTGCGCCACTTCAGCCGGCAGCCGCGCAACCTTGCGGCGGCAGGCGTCGAGCATGAGCGGCGAGAGGTCGAGCCCTGTGATCGTCGCGCCCGTGGACGCGGACTCGATCAGTATGCGTCCGGTACCGCAACCGAGTTCCAGCACCGGCCCGCGCGCGTGCATCGCGAGGGCAGCATAAAACGCGACGTCGTCTTTGCGCATGCGCTGGTAGACGACGTCGTAGCTTTCGACGATGACCGGTGAGTAGCGATACGCTCGCTGCGCGATCTCAGCCTCCCTGGCAGACCACCTCGATGCGCAAGCCGCTGGGGTCGCGCACGTACATCGCGTAGTAATCGTCGCCAAGTTCGGCCACGATGGCGGGCGGATCGTCGATCTCCGCGCCTAGCTCGTCGAGCTGTTTCGCGCACTCGTCGACGATCGCTCTCGAATCGGCGTTGAGCGCAAGATGATCGAAGCCGACATGGCGCTTGCCGTCATACAGATCATCGGCAGTGCTTTCCGCTTTGATGACGATCAGCTCGAAGCCGTCGCGCTGATAGCCGAACCGGTCGTCCTTTTCAAAGACGAGATCGAAGCCAAGCGCCGGCAGCAGCGCGCCGTAAAACTTCTTCGCCACGTTCAAAGCATCGGTGCCAATGGCGAGGTGGTGGACTGGTTGGACTGGCATGCGGTGTACGCTGGTCCCCTGTAAGCGTGCAAAAGATGATAGCATTGCAAAAGCTCTAAAAGCCTTTAGGTTCCTGTACGACGGTCCGAACGCCCATTCCCTGGCAAAAAATCCGGGTCCGTGATGGAAATCTCGGGACTTGGAGGATGTTGGGCCGTTAGATGTCCGGGTCTTCGACGTACTTGAGCGCTAAGGCCGACTTAAGTACTTTAAGCCCCAACAGCGCGCACTTTAGACGCGCCGCTGAAATATTGATGCCGACATTGGCCAGCACGTCGTCTTTGCCAACCTTGTTGATCTCGGCCAGCGATTTGCCCTTGATCTGTTCGGTCAGCAGTGACGCCGACGCCTGCGAGATCGCGCAGCCCCGGCCCTTGAATTTTATGTCGGTCACGACGCCGTCGTTGATCTTCAGATCCATGCGGATCTTGTCTCCGCACAGCGGATTGAGGGCTTCGTAGGACGCGTCAGGATTTTCGATTATGCCGGCATTGCGCGGATTGCGATAGTGGTCGAGGATGAAATCTCGATAGAGCTCATCCATGCCGGTAAAGGTGTTGTCGGTCACGCGATCTTGAAGATCCGCTTCGCCTTCTCGATGGCGCTGACCAGCGCATCGACTTCTTCGGGCGTGTTATAGAGATAGAACGACGCACGCGCCGTGGCCGGCACGCCGAGCTTTTCCATCAGGGGCTGATTGCAGTGGTGACCGGCGCGCACGCACACACCCTCGCTGTCGAGGATGCTGGCAAGATCGTGAGCGTGGATGTCGCCAACGGTCATCGAGATGACGCCGGTGCGATCGGCCATCGGCGGGCCGTACAGCTTCACCGCGGGGATGCGCAAGAGGCGTTCCATCGCGTATTCTGCGAGATAGAGTTCGTATTGATGAATGCGTTCCATGCCGACGGCTTCGAGATAGCGAACGGCGGCCGCAAGGCCGACAGCCTCCGCGATCGCCGGCGTGCCGGCCTCGAAGCGCGCGGGCACGTCTGCATAGGTCGAATGCGTGAGCTCGACGACGCCGATCATCCCTCCGCCGGTCAAGAACGGCGGCATCGCGTCGAGCAGTGCTTTGCGTCCCCAAAGGATGCCGATGCCGGTCGGGCCCAGCATCTTGTGGCCAGAGAACGCGATGAAATCCGCACCCCACTGCGTGACGTCGACCGGCATGCGCGGTACCGCTTGGCAGGCGTCGACGATGCTGATCGCGCCGGCTGCGCGCGCGCGTGCCGCGAGATCGCTCACAGGGTTGATCGTGCCCAAGGTGTTGCTGACCGCGGTAAAGGCGAAGAGTTTTGCGCCGTCGAGCAACGCGTCGAGGTTGCGCAAATCGAGCCTGCCGTCGTCGGTCACCGGCACGAAGCGCAGCTGCGCACCGGTTTCCTGCGCGAGCACCTGCCACGGCACGAGATTGGAGTGGTGCTCCATTTCGGTGAGCACGATAGCGTCGCCGCGCCGCACGTTCGTGCGGCCCCACGAGTAGGCGACGAGATTGAGCCCTTCGGTCGCGTTGCGCACGAAGATGCATTCAGCCGCGCACGGGGTGCCGATGAAGCGCGCGACCGATGCGCGCGCCTCCTCGTACGCCTCGGTGGCCAGCTCGCTGATGTGATAGACGCCGCGATGGATGTTCGCGTGATAGCGCCGGTAGTAGTCGTCCATCGCTTCGATGACTTGCACCGGCTTTTGCGACGACGCCGCGCTGTCGAGGAAGACGAGTTTCTTGCCGTGCGGCCGTTCGTTGAGGATCGGGAAATCGGCACGGATGCGCCCGACATCCGCCTGCGAAAGGCCGTGCGTCTGCGGCTTGACGATCGCGCTCATCCGTCGATCTCCACTGCGATCGAGCCGCCGTTGACCGTAACGGGATACGTCTTCACTGGACGCACTGCGGGAAGCCGAGTCGCACGGCCTGTCGCGATATCGAAGCGCGCGCCGTGGCGCGGGCATTCGACCTCACCGCCGATCAACTCGCCTTGGTCGAGCGGGCCGCGATCGTGCGTGCACTCGTCCGCGATCGCAAAGATCTTCCCGCCATAGTTGCACAGCGCGATGCGGCGGTCTCCGGTCTCGACGACCTTGATCTTGCCGACCGGAACATCGTCGATCTTGGCGACTTCGACGAGTGTGGCCATCTTAGGCCTCGCGCTCGAGGTGCGGCGCGAACGTCTTCTGCAGCGGCTGCGTCAGCCGCTCATCGCCCGTTTTGTCGAGCACGTCTTGGAAAAATCCCTCGACGATCAGGCGCGAGGCGGTTTCGCGGTCCATGCCGCGGCTGGCGAGATAGAACAATTGGTCCGCGTCGATCGGGCCGACGGTGGCGCCGTGCGTGCAGCGCACGTCGTCAGCTTCGATCTCAAGCTTGGGTTCGGTGTCGGCGCGCGCGCCTTCGGCGAGCAGCAGGTTGCGATTGGCCTGGTAGGCGTCGCTGCGCTGGGCGCCCTTTTCGATGACGATGACGCCCGTGTAAATCGAGTGTGCGTGGTCGTCGAGCGCGCTTTTGAAAAGCAGATCGCTGCGCGTATCGGTGGCGCGGTGGCCTTGCAGCGTGTGGTAGTCGAATTGCTGTTTCCCACGCGCGAAGACCAAGCCGAGCATGTCGCTCTCGGCGCCGCGGCCGAGCAATTCGACTTCGACGTCGTTCTTGGCGAGCGCACCGCCCGCGCCGAAGTTCAGCGTGACCAGTTTTGCGCCGCTCCCGACGCGCGCGTGCTGGTGCGAGAAAACAACGGTCTGCGTACCGCACTCCTGGATGTGCGCATACGTCAAGTGCGAGTTGTCGCCGACGATGATGTCGCTCAACCCGGAGACAAAGCGGCCGCTCTCATGATGGGCTTCCGCGATGGCCGCACGAGAATTCTTGCCGACGGCAACGATAAGGCGCGGATACGTGCCTGCTCGCACCGTCGCTGTGATCGGCGCCGTGAGCTCGACGCCGTCAGGCACGTGGACGAATGCGCCGCCTTGCCACACCGCTTCCGCGAGCGCTGAATATTTGCCGACCGTGCGGCCACTGCGCGCGTGCAGCAGCGCCTCGCGGACCAGCGGCTCGTGTGAGGCGAGCGCCTGCGCGATCGTCGTCGCGACGACGCCCTTCGCCCGGTCAGCGTCGGCGACCGAAAGCGTGAAATGCGACGTCTCAGGGGTGACCGGCGTCAGATCGGCGTGCGCGAGCTCCAGCCGGCGCCAGCCTTCGGTGCGATCGGTCGGGCCGGCGATGGCCTCAAAGCGGCTGAACGCCCCGTGGCGGATGTCGCGCAGCCATGCCGGCTCGCCCGCGACGAGCGCTTCGATCGCCGCTGCGTCAAGCGCCGGGCTCGAGGGCCCGGCGCCAGGGGCTCGAGCCGTCTCAAAGGCCTTAGCCAACGGAGCCTTCCATCTCGAGCGCGATCAAACGGTTGAGCTCGACGGCGTACTCCATCGGCAGCTCCTTGACGAACGGCTCGAAGAAGCCGTTGACGATCATCGTCGTCGCTTCGACTTCGGTCAAACCGCGGCTCATCACGTAGAAGAGCTGCTCCTCGCCGACTTTGGACACGGTCGCTTCGTGCTCGACGCGCACGTCCTTCGCGTCGACTTCCATCGTCGGGTAAGTGTCCGAGCGCGATTGCGGATCCATGAGCAGCGCGTCGCAACGCACGTTGGACTTGACGCCTTCGCAGCCTTCATACACCTTGACAAGGCCGCGATAGCTCGTGCGTCCGCCGCCCTTGCTCACCGACTTGCTCGTGATGATCGACGTCGTGTTCGGCGCCGCATGCACCATCTTGGCGCCCGCGTCTTGGTGCTGGCCTTCGCTCGCGTACGCGATCGACAGCACTTCGCCGCGCGCACCCTCGCCCATCAGGTACACCGATGGATACTTCATCGTCAGCTTGGAGCCGATGTTGCCGTCGACCCACTCGACGTGCGCGTTCTTCTGCGCCAGCGCGCGCTTGGTCACGAGGTTGTAGACGTTCTTATACCAGTTCTGGATCGTCGTGTAGCGGATGTGCGCGCCTTCCTTGGCGATGAGCTCGACGACCGCCGAGTGCAGCGAGTTGCTCGAATATGTCGGAGCCGTGCAACCCTCGATATAATGCACGAACGAACCCGGCTCGGCGATGATCAGCGTGCGCTCGAACTGGCCCATGTTCTCGGCGTTGATGCGGAAATACGCCTGCAGCGGAATGTCGACGTGCACTCCCGGCGGCACCCAGATGAACGAGCCGCCCGACCACACCGCAGAGTTGAGCGCGGAGAACTTGTTGTCGGCAGGCGGGATGACCGTTGCGAAATGTTCGCGCACGATGTCCTCGTGCTCACGCAGGCCGGCATCCATATCCGAGAACAGAACGCCTTTGGCCTCAAGGTCCTTGCGGATGCTGTGATAGACGACTTCTGAATCATACTGCGCTGTGACGCCGCCCAAGAACTTGCGCTCGGCCTCCGGGATGCCGAGGCGGTCGAACGTGCGCTTGATCTCCTCGGGCACCTCTTCCCACGTCTTCCCTTCGCGGTCCGACGCGCGCATATAATAGTAGATGTCGTCGAAGTTGATCGCCTCGAGCACTTCGTTCTTGGCCCATGCCGGCATCGGCTTGGCAAAGAAGATGTCGAGCGAGCGGTGGCGGAAATCGCGCATCCACTGCGGCTCGTTCTTCATCTGCGAGATCTGCTCCACGATCTCGTGGTCGATGCCTTTGCGCGACTTAAAGCTATAGTTAGCGGTTTCGTCGCGGAAGCCGTAGCGATAATCTTGGTCGACGAGCTGTTGGTCTTTGAGTGCCATGATCTACACCGTTGCCAATTCTTTGATGATGGGGTCGTAGCCCGTGCGCTCGAGCTCTTGCGCCAGCTCTGGACCGCCTTCTTTGACGATGCGGCCTTTGACGAGCACGTGCACTTTGTCGGGCTTGACGTAGTTCAAAATCCGTTGATAATGCGTGATGAGCAAAATGGCGTGCTCTGGCGAGCGCTGCGCCTCGATGCCCTGCGCGATGATGCGCAGCGCGTCGATGTCCAATCCCGAATCGGTCTCGTCGAGCACCGCCAGCGTCGGCTGCAGCACGAGCATCTGCAGCATCTCGAGCCGCTTCTTCTCGCCGCCCGAGAAGCCGTCGTTGACGTAGCGGCCAAGCACCTTTGGATCGATATGAAGCTTCGCGGCCGCACCGTCGAGCAATGACTTGAATTTTGCCGGCGTGAGCGGCGCGTCGCCCTTGTGGCGCGCCATCAGCGTGTTGCGCATGAAGTTGCCGACGCTAACGCCCGGGACTGACGACGGATACTGGAACGCCAAGAAGATGCCGGCGAGCGAGCGCTCGTTCGGCGGCATCACAAGAATGCTGCGCCCCTGATAGATGATGTCGCCCTGCGTGACCGCGTACTTGGGATGACCCATGAGCACAAGCGACAGCGTGCTCTTGCCCGACCCGTTCGGGCCCATAAGCGCATGCACCGTGCCCCGCTCGATCGCGAGGTCGATGCCGCGGATTATTTCGTTGTCGCCAACCTTGACGTGAAGGTCTTTGATCTCAAGGATCGTGTCTGCCATTCGTTCTCCTACGGTTTGTAGCCGCCGGTCATCCAGGACCGGAACAGCTCGATCTTGTCGTCGGACCAGGGGCCGCCATCCCCGTCCGGCGGCATGGTCTTAGCGGCAAGCGCCTCGTAGACTGCCTCCGCGTTCGCCGGCTGGCTCATATAATCGAAGCTATCGAGCTCGACGCCTAGGCCCGACATGTGGTCGATGTCGGTTTGGTTGAAGAGGGGTCGGATATTGGCCCTAAAGCTGACGTCTGCCATCGGTCCTCTTTCCGTAGCCCTCGCGGGGGCCAAGGATAGTATAGATAAATGTTGAAATTCTTGCAATAGTGGTTTATACTTGGGGTGCCGGGAAACCTGGCGCGACTATGCGAGAAGCAAGCTTTTTCCAATCGACCCGAGGGCGCATCGTCGAGGCCCTCCAGCGGCGCGGCCCACAAACCGTTGCGGAGCTTGCCGCCGGCGAGTCGCTCACGCACAATGCGATCCGCCAGCACCTGGCGCGGCTCGAGCGCGACGGGCTCGTCGTCGAGGCCTCCGAGCGGCGGGGCCCGACAAAGCCCAGCTTGGTCTTCTCGCTGACGCCAGAAGGCCGTCGCCTTTTCCCGCAGCGTTACAGCGCTCTGCTCAACGCGGTGCTCGAGGAGATCGGAGCCGAACAAGGCCGCGACAGAGTCAAAGAGATCTTCCATAACATAGGGCGCCGCTCGGCACGCAAGTATGCGGCTCGTTTTGAGGGCAAGTCTGCGCAAGAGCGCGTCGCCGAATTGACCGCAATCCTGCGCGAGAAGGGCGTCGTCGCAGACTATGCTGCCGAAGGTGACGGCTTCGTGCTGCGCGAGCACACCTGCCCGTTCCGCGACACCGTCTCCACGCACCCCGAAGTGTGCTCTGTGGTCCACGCACTCATGGAAGAGGTCTTACCCGCAAAAGCGGAACAACGGCAATCGATCGCACGCGGCGACGAGATATGCGAGTTCGCGATCCCAGCATCTGGAGGCCGATAGATGGATTTTCCCAAGTTCCAAGAGCTCGTCACCAACCGCACGGGCTTCGCACAGATGGCCGATCCGACGGCCACCGGCGAGTATTTTTCAGACTCGTGCGGCGACATGTACACCATATATCTGAAGGTAGACGGCGGCGGCCGCATCGAGGACATCTCCTATTTCACGACCGGCTGTGGCTTTGGCATCGCGACCTGTGCGATCCTGACCGAGCTCGTGCGCGGCAAGACGATCGATGAGGCCGCGTCAATCGCGCCTGAGGACATCGAATCCTATCTCGGCGGATACCCGGAGCGAAAGAAAGATTATCCCGTGCGCGTGCTCGAGGCGCTGCACGTGACGCTTGATAACTACCGCAACGGCGTGAAGGCCTCGAGCGCGGCAGACGCGTTCGCAAAACTTAATTAAGCCTGAGAGCCGCGTGTGCGTGCGACCTTCGTCGCACTGCTTTCTCCTAGTCGTTTAATCATAGTTTCACCCTAGTTTCGTAACATCCTAAGAACACGGCGGTACACTGTGTAGTGCAGGTCCCGAGGCACAGGCACCGTGTTCGGGTTCCTGCGCATGCAAAGACAATGAAAAGCACAACTACTCTTCTCGCATCGCGTCGAGCGATGACCCAAGCGGACACCATCTCGGTGGGCCGCCAACTTGATTCGTCCGTCGGACGAAGTCTCACGCGCGCCATCGCGCGTTTGATCTCGAGTGGCAAGCGCACGTGCACGATCGATCTCTCGAAAGTTGAGAATGCAGACTCGAGCGGCTTCGGTGCGGTGGTCGCGGCACTACGCAAGCTCGAAGCAGCGGAGATCTCTGCGGTCGTCGTCTGCGCCGATTCGGCGATCCGCAAACTGTGCGAGTTGACGGAGATTCGCCGTCTCGCTCCAGTGGTCGCACGCGCCGAAGATGCGCGCCGGCTGCACGCAGCTGTCGCCAGCGGCATCGCGTCCTAGCTCCTAGTTCGCGCTCGGTTCGCTCTTCATCCGTCTGAACGTCGGACCTGAGACCATTGGCGAATCCGGGTAGAAGTCGCGCAGCACTTCAGCGACGCTCATCTCGAATTCGACGAAGTCGCCCTCTTCGTGCACCGGCTGCGCGCCGCCGCGCAGTGAGTACGCGGCTCCGTCGAGCACGCACCACAACATCGCGCTGAGCGTGCGGCGTAGATTTTTCTGCGTCGTGCTTTGCACGTGCACGCGAAAGCGGACGCAGCGTTCGTCCATCGCCTTCACCTCGGTCGGCGCGAGCACGGCGACGCGCGGCTGGAACTCATGATCGACGGTGACCAGCAAGAACGCTTTGACTGCTTGATCCGCCGCATCGTCTTTCGCGCCCATTTCGAAGCGCAAGGGCGGCGGGATGATGTTGCCTATCTTCTCTGACACGTCACTTCTCTCCGAGAAACGGGTTGGTCGCGCGCTCCGTGCCGATCGTCGTACGCGGACCATGTCCGGGCAGCACGACGGATTCGTCGGGCATCGTCAGCAGTGCCGTATGAATGGATTCGAGGATTTGGTCCATGGAACCGCCCCATAGATCGGTGCGGCCGATGCTCCCTGCAAACAGTGTATCCCCCGCGAAGACGATTGGAACATCAAGCGGAGCGACGAGGGAGACGCTGCCCGGCGAGTGCCCGGGCGTATGGCGCACTTCGATGCGCTGGCCGCCGAAGTCGAGCCCCTGCGCGTCGCGCAGATGGGCGTCGAGCTGCGTGGTCGGAGGCGGCGGCACCCCCAACCATTGCGCTTGCAGCGCGATGTTCTCGTACAACGGCACATCGGCTTCGTGGAGCATGGCGGGCGCGCCGGTCAAGTCCTTCAACCGGGCGATGCCGCCGACGTGGTCGATGTGTCCGTGCGTCGCGACGATCGCGCGGACGCGGAGGTTATGCCGATCGAGCAGCTCTTTTACGCGTTCGACGTCGTCACCGGGATCGATGACGATCGCCTCACCGCTTTGCTCGTCGCCCACGATGACGCAATTGCACATGAGCGCGCCGACCGGGATCGACTCGATGATCACCGCCGGACACCCCGCTTCGATTTCTCGCGCGCCTTTTCCAAGAACGGCGCGGTCTCGATGATGAAGCGCTCGTGGGTGCCGGCGAAACACAGATCGACCTCATCGTGCGCCTCGACGTCGAACACCAAGCGGCGCCGGTCGATCTCCTTGAGCGTGGCGCGCATCGTGAAGCGCGCGCCTTCAGGCGTCGCTGCCAGATGGCGCACGTCGAGCGCGATGCCGACCGTCGATTCACCTTCGCCCAGATACGGCGCAACGCAACGCACGCATTCCGCTTCGGCAAGATTGACGAGATGCGGGGTCGCCAGCACCGGCACGCCGGGATTGCCGTAGCGATCGGCGAGCATATCGGGCGTCGCCGTGTAATCGTGGCTTGACGTCAAACCGACGGTAAGTTGATGCATCTCGTTTGTCTTTCGCGAGCGGTTCGCCCGGCTTCGGATGAGAAGGACGTTGTCCTGTCAAACGTGTCGAACATGCCATCTCATCGCCTGCGGCCGGAGGCGCAGAGCGCGATCGACCTCGACCGTCGCATCCTTGAGTTCATCGCGACCGCTTCAGCGGGAGAGGACGAGTTCAATCGGCTCGCGCTCGATCTGTTCGAGTATCAATACCAAGCGAACGAGCCGTACCGCCGTTACTGCGACCGCTTCGGCGTCAGCCCGGCGAGCGCCGAGCGTTGGACTCAGGTCCCCGCGATCCCGACCTCTGCGTTCGCGCCGCTTCGCCTGGCGTGTTTTCAGCCGGACCGGACGCGCTGGACCTTTTTCTCAAGCGGCACGACGCGTTCGAATCGCTCGCGCCTCGAGCTCGAAGACACGGCGCTGTACGATGCCTCGCTGGCGGCGCACTTCCGCGAGCGCGTGCTACCCGACCGGCCGCGCATCCGGATGCTCGCGCTGGCTCCATCCGCCAAGGATGCGCCGCACTCTTCGCTTTCGTACATGCTCAGCGCGATCAGCCGGACGTTCGGGACCGCGCGCGACGGCTTCTTCATGCACGGCGATGCGCTTGATTTCGCCGGTGCCATCGACGCGTTGCGAGGCGCGAGCGAGCCGGTGCTCGTGGCGGCCACCGCGTTTGCATTCGTGCATTTCTTCGACCGCTGCGCGCGAGAAGATCTGCGCTTCGCATTGCCGGCCGGCAGCCGCGTAATAGAAACCGGCGGCTTCAAGGGCAAGTCGCGTTCGGTCGAACGCGACGAGCTCTACGGCTGGTTTGTGCGCGTGTTGGGCGTGCCGCGCGAGCTGTGCGCGGCCGAGTACGGTATGTGCGAGCTCGGCAGTCAATGGTATGACGCGAACATCGCCGACTCGTTCGCGCGCCGCACACCGCGTTATGGGGTAAAGGTCGGACCGCATTGGGCGCGCGCGCGCATCGTCGATCCGGTTAGCGCGCAACCACTGCCAAAAGGCGAGACAGGCCTGCTCCAGGTCTTCGACTTGAGCAATCGAGGCTCGGTGTGCGCGGTGTTGACCGGCGATCTTGCGCGCGAAGCTGACGGCGGTCTCGAGCTGCTCGGCCGAGCGCCCGGCGAGCCGCCGAAGGGTTGCAGCATCGCGGTCGACGCGGCGCTCAGCGTGCGCGCGTGAGCGTCAAGATGGAGACCGCGGCGCGCGCTGCCGCGATCGCACGCTTGGCGGCACAATGGCGCGACCGCGGTTCGCCTGTGCGCACACGCGCGCGCGAGCTGCTCGCGGATTCGATCTGGCCCGGACCCGGGGTCGAGGTCGCGCTCGACAACGTCGTGTGGGATCTGGACGAAGCGCGCTGCGCCGAGATGTGCGACGCGGCGGGCGGCTCGCCGGCGACGACCCTCGTGTTCCTGCCGGGCAATATTCTCGGACCTGCAGTGCAATCGGCGTTTTGCGCGGCGATCGTAGGTGCCCGCGCGATCTTGAAGGCGTCAAGCGCTGAGCGCGGCCTCGCGCGCGCCGTCGCCGAGCAATTCGCGAGCGCCGACGATCTTGGAGCCCCGCTTGAAATCCGCGATTTTCGCGGTGGAGACGTCGGTGAGGAGGCTTCTGCGCTCGCGGACTCGGACGCGATCGTCGTGTTCGGCGAAGACGAGACGATAGCGCAAATCCGCGCCCGCGCCGGCGAGCGCCCAGTCACGGGCTACGGCGAATCGTACAGCGTCGCGTTCCTGAGCGATGGGAGCGATATCGGCGAAGCAGCCGATCTCGTCGCCCGCGACGTGTGCCTGTTCGACCAGCGCGGTTGCATGTCGCCGCAAACCGTGTACGTCGCGGGTGATCCGGGCCGCGCGCTTCGCTTTTCGCATGCGCTCGCCGGTGCGATCCGGGCGAACGAGATTCCACGCGCCCGTTTTGAAGCGGGCGAAGATGCGTTAGTGAGCGATTTTGTGCGCCGGCTTTCGGCCACCGCGATGGCACCAACACCACACGGTCTTGACACGCTGCTGCTCGGCCCGCAACGCCTCGGCATCCCCGAATTTGTGGTCGCGCTCGAACCGTTCGGACAACCGGTGTGCGCCGGCTTCGGCCGCATCGTCATCGTCAAACCGGCTCCGGATGCGCGCGCCGTGGCGGCGCAGCTGCGATACTATGGAAGATCGATTGAGACGGTGGCCTGTACGCCCGGCACGTCGGAACAGGAGCGTGCGGCGTTCAGACTGACGGGCGCGCGCCGGCTATGCGCGCTCGGCGAGATGCAGAGGCCGTCGTTTGGATATCGCCCCGCGATCGGGGACTTCTGCCGATGACCGGCAAGGAGCTTGGGCGCATCGTCGTCGAGCCTCCCGGCCCGCGCAGCCGGGAGCTCATGACGCGCCTACGCGCCGTCGAAAGTCCGAACATCACATTCTCGAGCGATCAATTCCCCGTTTTCTTCGAGCGCGGCGCCGGAGCGAATCTCATCGACGTCGACGGCAACACATATGTCGATCTCACCGCTGCGTTCGGCGTCGCGTCGACCGGTCACAGCAATCCAGCCGTCGTTGAAGCCGTCGCCAAGCAAGCGGAGACGCTGCTGCACGGCATCGGCGACGTGCATCCCAACGAAGTCAAGGTCGCCCTTGCCGAAAAACTGTGCGCGCTCGCGCCCGGCGAGGGCGCCAAACGGGTGATCTTCTCGTCGACAGGCGCCGAGGCGGTCGAATCAGCGCTCAAGACAGCGGCGTTGGCGACGGGAAAGCCCGGCGTGCTGTGCTTCACCGGCGCGTACCACGGTCTGACGTACGGCGCGCTCGAAGTCACCGACCGCGATTTCTTCCGAACGCCGTTCCAACGGCAGCTCGGAACGTTTGCGACGCGCGTGCCCTACGCGTATTGCTACCGCTGTCCACTCGAGTTGACGTACCCGTCGTGCGAGACGGCTTGCTTAAGCTTTGTCGAAGAAGCGCTTGACGGCCCGGCCGGCGATACAATCGGTGCGGTGATCGTCGAGCCGCTTCAAGGGCGGGGCGGGGACGTCGATGCGCCCGACGACTGGCTGCTCGATCTGCGCGAGCTGTGCGATCGGCGCAAGCTGCTGTTGATCGCGGACGAAGTTTATACCGGGTTCGGGCGTACGGGCCGCTGGTTCGCATGTGAGCACTCGGGCGTGGTCCCTGATCTGCTATGCGTCGGCAAAGGGATGGCATCCGGCTTCCCTATCTCCGCGTGCATCGGCCGCGCGGAGGTCATGGACGCGTGGCCGCCGTCCGAAGGAGAGGCGATCCACACGAGCACGTTTCTCGGCCAACCCACCGGATGCGCTGCCGCGCTCGCATCGATAGCACAGATCGAGTCGCTCGGCTTGGTGCAACGCGCGGCGACGGTCGGTGCTCAGCTGGAAGCGATGTTAAAGGAAGCAGCCGAAGAGGTGGGTCCTGCAATTGGGCACGTGCGCGGACGCGGTTTGATGTGGGGAGTCGAGCTCGTCAAGGATGACGAGCAACCTGACGGCGATCTGGCCGCGCGAGTCATCACCCACGCGCTGCGTACCGGCGTCATCGTGCTTGCCGGTGGACCTGCCGGCAACGTGCTCTCGCTCTCGCCGCCGCTCGTCATCACGCGCGAGCAACTCGAGTTCGGAGTCGATGCTTTGGCGGAGTCGCTCGCATAACTCGTCGTAGATTCCCGCGCGCACCCACAATCAAACAGCTTATCCACAACTCTTCCACAAGAACTTTTTTCGAAGTGGCGCTTATCCACAATTTATTGGCAAAAGGAACGTTCGTTCGGCTTGTCATCATTAACATGCGATTGTATACTGCGACTACACCGACCGCGGTGCCGGGGATGCGAAGCAACAACGGATGGTGCGAGTGCAATCGCACAGAGCTGAGCACCTCGGGAATGGTACCCCTGCCGTTGGGGATTAGGCTCACGCCTAATGATGGACCTGGGGATCGCGTCCCAGTAAAGCCAAAGTAAGCGAACCGGCGACGGCCGTCGACCAGTTCGAAAATGAGGCTTCAGCGCCATCGACCAGACCAGTTACGACCGGGCTCACGCCCGGTCGTTACTGTTTGTTCGGTCAACAAATGTCGCCACTCACGCGGGCGACGCTGCACTTCAGCGCCCGGACTTGGTGATGCGTAGCGCGAAACGCGAGTGACGTGTCATCCTCCGCCGTCGTCGCGACTCCCGTCCCCGCCGAACAGCCCTCAGAAGAAGCCCTGCAGCGCTTCGGCGCCCTGGCTTATCGCGAATTCCGGCTGCTCTGGTTCGGGCTGCTCGTCTCCAACATCGGCGGCTGGATGGCGATCCTCGCGCAAGGATGGCTTGTCGTCGAGCTCGCGCCCAATGCCGCGCTCGCATCGCTCTATTTGGGACTCGTCGGCTTCGTGCGCGCGATCCCAGTCTTCGCGCTTTCTGGATTTGCAGGCGCGCTCGCTGACCGGCGCGACCGCCGCCGCATTCTCGCCGTCTGCGAGCTGCTGCTTGGAGTCCTGACGCTCGCGCTCGGCGTGCTCGCCCACACCGGCGTCGTGCGCGTCTGGCACGTGCTCGTGATCGCCGCGGCTTCGGCAGCGGCCAGCTCGTTCGAAGCGCCGACGCGCCAATCGCTCGTCTCAGTGCTCGTGGGCAAACGCGAGCTCATGAACGCGATCGGGCTGAACTCCGCTGCGTTCAACGGTCCGGCGATCATCGGTCCGGCGCTCGGCGGCGTCATCGTTGCCGCATACGGGGTCGCAGCGTGCTTCTACATCAACGCCGCGTCGTATTTGGCGGTGTTCGCGGCCGTACTGATGATGAGTCCCAAACCACCGACGGGAACGACGGGCGAAACCGACATCTGGCACGACGTTATCGAGGGCTTCCTCTACGTGCGCGCAAATGCGCTGATCTTCGCGGTCGTCGTCCTCTCGGCCGTGCAAGCGCTTTTCGCCCGCCCATATATCCAGCTGTTGCCCGCCTATGCCAAGGCGAACCTCGGCGCGAATGCGCGCGAGTTGGGAATTCTCATGGCCGTTGCCGGAGCGGGCGCGCTTGCTGGCTCGATCGCGACTGCGTTCATCGGCAGCCGGGTCAAGCGCGGCGGCATGCTGATCGTGAGCGCGGCTTTGTCGGGCGCGTTCTTGGCGTTGCTGGGCGCAATGCGCTCGGTGTGGCCGGCCGGTGCCGTCTTATTGTGCCTGGGAATCGCCGCGATGCTGTACCTCGGCACGGCGAACACCATCTTGCAGACGCACACGCCGCTCGCCATGCGCGGTCGCGTGATGGCGATCTACACGATGATTTTCCTCGGCTTCATGCCGCTCGGTTCGTGGCTCTTGGGCTCGATCGCCAGCGTGACATCGCTGCCGGTGGCCTTCGTTCTGGGCGGCGCTGTGCTCGTTTTCGCCGTGCTCCTCACCGCTCGCCGGCCCGACGTCCGCGAACTGACGTAGCGGCCAATCAGCTCGGCCATAAAACGGAAGCGGCGCCCTGGCGGGCGCCGCTCTTCGAGCTGTTGTCCCTCGCGATCAGCCGTTCTGTTGGCCTGTCGAAGTGAGCAAGATCGAACCGGCTGTGGCGATGTCATCGATAAGGAAGAACTCGATGTTATTGCTCGGCGCTGTCGTCGTCGGCACCAGGAAGACTATCGCGCACGTGCCAGCGACGGGATTGGTCCCGAGGGGGTTCGACGCGACAAGTGTGGCGCCATTGAACGCCCCGAAGCACCATCCATCGTTGACCGAGTGGAACAAGATATTGTTGGCGCCAATGCCGTTCAGACACGCCGGCCCGCCGGTCATGCAATTGTAGAACATCGTCGCAAGCGAATTACGCGGCGATGCGTTGAAGAAGCTCGCCGCGACCGCTCCTGACGGCGTGGTGTAGTGTGGCGTCGTGACGAACGTGAACTTCGTCGAATGAACCGCCGCATCGCCTTGAGCGATGAGCGTGTACTTGTTGTTGGCGGTAACGGTGAACGTCGAGTCGAGGAACACCGGGTTCGTCGTCCCCGCTTGGACGAGCTGGAAGCGGTGCACACCGATCGGCAGCGAGTAGATCCACGCGCCGACGGTCCCGTACGAATACGTCCCGGCGAACTTGTTGTCGATGTACAAATCGACCAGGTTGATGCCGAGATTCAGGTTCGGCGAACCTTGGACGAAGCGGACGCGCGACGCGCCGCCCGGGAAGCTGATGGTCTGAGGATTCGGACCGGTTCCTGGGAACGGCGCGCTACTGCTGGCACAGGACGCCAAAGTTACCCCGGCCATAAACGCGAGCCCGAACGCGGCCAAACGTGATAAGCTCATCCGCATAGAGGTCCTTTCCTCAAGCGTGAGATATGGTCGCAAAGGCAACTTTGCGATTAATTACGGGTCGGCAGTTCCGCTCGGGTGCGAAGCGTCCCTGCCCCTTGCTAGGTGGGGCTTTGGGGGCGTTAGCCGGTAAAGCTTTCGAGCCGTTTTTTCACGGCTTGCAGGAAATGGGACGCGACTGCGCCGTCCAAGACCCGGTGGTCCAAACACAAGCAAAGATTCATAATATCGCGGATCGCGATGGCGTCGTCGACCACCCACGGACGGCGTACGATAGCTTCGGTCGTCATGATGGCGGCTTGCGGCGGATTGATGATCGGCACCGACGCGATGCTTCCTAGACTTCCGGTGTTATCCACAGTGATCGTGCCGTCGATAAGGTCGTCCATCGTCAACTTGCGATTGCGGGCGCGGGTTGCAAGCTCATTGATAGTGGTCGCGAGCCCGCCCAGGTTGTAACGGTCCGCGTCCTTGATAACGGGGACGATGAGGCCTTCCTCGATGTCGACCGCCACCCCGACGTTGATGTGCTTGCGCTGGATGATCGAGTCACCCGCCCACGTCGCATTGACCATCGGGTACTCGCGGATCGCTGCACAGACCGCTTGAATCACGATCGGCAAGTATGTGAGGTTGACTCCCTCGCGTGCCTTGAACGCATCCTTCTCGCGCGCGCGCCACTTCACGATGTTCGTGACGTCGGCTTCGACCATCGACCACGCATGCGGTATGGTGGTCTTCGACAGCACCATGCGCTCGGCGATCGTTTTGCGCATCTGCGTGAGGCGGATGACGGTGTCTTCTGGCCCTGGCGGCGCGATCGGCACGGGCGTGACCGTCATCGGCTTTGCAGCAATAGGCGCTGACGGTGCACTTGGTGCAGCCGGCGCAGACGGAACGGGTGCGGCACTCGGCGGCGCTGCCGGAGCACTGGGCGCAGCTGGTTTTGCCGGCGCAGCAGCTGGCGGTACGACCGACGCCGCGGCTGGAGTTGCGCTCGCCGGAGTCGGAGCGCGCGTCGGCGCAGCCGGCGGTGTTGTGGGCGGTGCAGCCGCGCTTGCAGCCGGCGGTTGTTGACGTTGTGCCGCGGACGGGGCCGGGGCGCCGGACTCGACGTGCGCGATGACGTCGCGCGCCGTCAATCGACCACCACGGCCGGATCCGGTCACGCCGGTAAGATCGATGTGATGCATGCGTGCGAGCCGTCGCACGGCGGGCGAATAACGCGCTCCGTTGCCTGATTGATCGGTCGACTGCGACCCGGCGACATTCGGCGCGGGCGGCGGTGCGACAGTGCCGGCTTGTACTGGTTCCGGCTCCGGCGATGGTGACGGTGCCGGCGGCGTTGGCGCCGGTGCAGGTGCTGTGTCAGCTACCTGCGCTGGTGCGGCGGCCGGTGCAGAGGCCGCAGATGGCGATGGTGTCGTCGCGGTTGCCGCAGTGCTGGGCGCTTCACCCGCGCCGAGAATCTCGCACACGGGCGAGCCGACAGGAACCGTTGCGCCTTCTTCCGCCATGATCGCGGACAGCGTGCCGGCAAACGGCGACGGGATCTCCGAGGCGACCTTATCGGTCTCGACTTCCAGGAGCGGCTCGTATTTCGCGACAGGCTCGCCGACTTTCTTAAGCCAGCGGCCGACGGTGCCTTCCGTCACCGTCTCGCCGAGCTGCGGCATCACTACCTGCGGCATGGTCTCCTCTCGTACAGTCCGGTTCGTCGGCAGACGGGCTTCGTGAGCCCGTCCTGCATCATCGTGTCGAACGCCTCAATATGCGGCCAGCTCGCGCATCGCAGTCGCGATGCGCTCGGCGCTCGGCATGAACGCCTCCTCATACTCCTTGGCGTATCCCATCGCGGGCACGTCCGGCCCACATACGCGCCGGATAGGCGCGTCGAGATCGAACAACGCCTCTTCGGCGATGATCGCTGCGACCTCGGCGCCGACGCCGCCGAACTTGTTGTCTTCATGGACGATGAGCGCCCGGCGGGTCTTGGTCACGCTGTTGAGGATCGTCTCTCTATCCATCGGCCGAATCGAGCGCAAATCGACGATTTCAGCGTCGATGCCCTCAGCAGCGACCTTCTCGGCCGCCTCCATAGAGGTGTGCCGCATCAACCCATACGTGATCACCGTGAGGTCTTTGCCTTCGCGGGCGATGGACGCCTTGCCGATCGGCACGGTGAAATCGCCTTCGGGCACGTCGCCTTTGATGAGGCGATACGTGCGCTTGTGCTCCAGACACATCACCGGATCGTCGTCGCGGATCGCACTCGTCAACAAGCCTTGCGCGTCAGCCGGCGTCGACGGTACAACGATCTTCAAACCCGGCACGTGGTAGAATAACGCTTCGACGCTGACGGAGTGCGACAATGCGCCGCGCACGCCACCGCCGTACGGCGTGCGGATGACCATCGGACACGTGTTGCCGCCGGCGCTTCGATATCGGATCTTCGCCGCCTCACCGACGATCTGGTTGTACGCGGGATAGATGAAGTCGGCGAACTGGATCTCGGCAACAGGACGCATGCCTGCCATGGCCGCACCGACGGCGACGCCGACGATCGACGCTTCGGCGAGCGGAGTGTCGATGACGCGCTGGCGTCCGAACTTGTCCAAGAAACCTTGGGTGATGAGAAAGACGTTGCCGCGCGCGCCGACGTCTTCTCCCATGATGAAGACGCGCTCGTCGCGCGACATCTCATTATAAAGCGCGTCGCGCACGCCTTCGAGAACCGTTTTGGTCGCCATCAGGAGAGCGGCCCCGACGCGTACACGTGCGTGTACAGATCTTCTTCGGTCGGCGGCGGCTGCGCCTCGGCCCAATCAGTCGCCTCGTCGACCTCGCGCTGCGCTTTTTCGCGGACCTCTTCGAAGAACGCGTCGTCGGCGAGCCCGCGATCCTTGAGCCAGGCTTCAAATTTCGGCAGAGGATCGCGCGACTTGACGGCCTCGATCTCTTCGGGTGTGCGATAGGTCAGCTGGTTGTCGTCTGACGTGTGCGACATCGCGCGATAGCACTTGGCTTCGACGAGCGTCGGCCCGTCGCCGCGCCGCGCGCGCTCGACTGCTTCGTGCACGCATGAATAGGTGACGACCGGATCTGTGCCGTCACAGATCACGCCGGGCATGCCGTAGCCAGCGGCGCGGTCGGCGACGTTCTGGATCGCCATCTGCATCTTCTGCGGCACCGAGATCGCGTACTCGTTGTTCTCGCACAAGAAGACGCACGGGACTTTATGGATGCTGGCGAAGTTGAGCGCTTCGTGCCACTCGCCTTCGCTCGTCGAGCCCTCGCCGAAGGTGATGAGCACGACCGCTTGTTCCTTGCGCATCTTGAAGGCGAGCGCCATACCCACGCCGTGCGTCACGTGTGCGGCGATGATGCTCGAGATGCTCGCGATGTTGCGGTCGGGCACGCTGTAGTGGTTGGGGAACTGGCGGCCGCTCGAGAAGATGTCGCCTTTGCGCGCGAACAGGCACATGAGCTGCTCTTTGGCCGTCACGCCGGATGACAGCGCAAGGCACGTATCGCGATAGTACGGCACAAGCCAATCGGTGCCGCGCCGCACGGCAAATGCCGCCCCAGCCTGCACAGCCTCGTGGCCTTGGCAGGTGGCTGCGAACGGGATCTTGCCCTGGCGGTTCAGCGCGAACGCGCGGTCGTCGCACAGGCGTGTCAAGACCATCTTCGCATACATCTCGCGGAGCCGTTCGGGTGTGAGCCCTTCGGGCAGCGCCGCGCGAATGCGGGGCTCGCTTTTCATAGCCGTATCGGTTACTCCCCGGCGGCGCTCTTCCCCTTGAATATCACATTCGCGCGGTCGTCTTCTCGGGTGTTTCGAACTCTTCGCCCGGAGCCGCCCGGCGCGCGACACCGGATTCCTGCGCGGCGTTCGCGACCGCTTTGCTGACCGCTTCAACGACGCGCGAATCAAAAACGCTCGGTATGATATATTCGGACGACAACTCGTCCGGAGCGATCACCGACGCGATCGCGTGGGCGGCCGCGAGCTTCATCGGCTCGTTGATGCAACGCGCGCGCGCATCGAGTGCGCCGCGGAACACGCCAGGAAACGCGAGCAGGTTATTGATCTGATTTGGATAGTCGGACCGGCCAGTTCCCATGACGGCGACGTACGGTTCGGCGACGTCAGGCGCGATCTCCGGCAACGGGTTGGCCATCGCGAAGACGATCGGATCCTTGGCCATGCGCTTGAGGTCGTCGACGTTGAGTATGTTCGGCGCGGACAAGCCGATGAAGACGTCGGCGCCCTCGAGCACCGTCGAAAGCGGTCCGCTGCGCCTTTCCTTGTTGCTGTGATCGGCGACCCACTGCATCATCGCATTGCCCGAATAATCCCAGCCGGGCACGAGCGCTCCATTGCGATCGACGCCGACGACGTCGCCCGCCCCGGCCGACAGCAAGATCTTGGCGCAGGCGGAACCGGCCGCGCCGATACCGAGGATGACGATGCGTACATCTTCGATGCGCTTGTGCACCACTTTGAGCGCGTTGATCAGAGCGGCGAGGATCACGATCGCGGTGCCGTGTTGATCGTCGTGCATCACCGGCATCTCGAGCGCTTCGATCAAACGCCGTTCGATCTCGTAGCAGCGCGGTGACGAGATGTCTTCGAGATTGACGCCGCCGAACACCGGCGCGATATAAAGGACGGTCTTGACGATCTCTTCCGGATCTTTGGTGTCCAGACAGATCGGGAACGCGTCGACGCCGGCGAACTGCTTGAAGAGCATCGCCTTGCCTTCCATCACCGGCAGCGCGGCGTACGGGCCGACATCGCCCAGCCCAAGCACGGCGGTGCCGTCCGACACGATCGCGACCATGTTTCGCTTGACCGTCAGGCTATACGCTTTGGATGGATCTTCTGCGAGGGCGAGGCTCACGCGGGCGACGCCCGGCGTGTAGACGCGAGAAAGCACCTCGCGATTGGTCACAGGCTGTTTGGGATTGACCTCGATCTTGCCGCCGAGATGCGCGAGGAACGTGCGGTCGGTGACATGGATGATGCGCACGCCCTCAACTGTCGAGATGGCTGCGACGACCGCTTGCAGGTGCGCTTCGTCCGCGACGTCGACACTGATGTCGCGGATCGCTCGTTTGGTGCCGACGCGGCTGACGTCAACGGCGCCGATGCGCCCGCCAAGTTCGGCGATCTTCGAAGCGATCTGCGCGAACGTGCCGAGCGTCGTCGGTGCCTCGATGCGGACAATCGCCGAAAAGGCGATCTTGAGCTGGCTCGCCATGGGAATCGCCCGTTTCCCCAGCACGTAGGTGGCCGCCCTTCGGACGCGCAACTTTTGTCGTATGAACACCCTGCGCCGGCTGCATTCTCCCGACGACGTACTGAAGCGCGCCGCCGCGGCCGCCGCCGCCGAACCTGCTGCGCTTGACGCCTGCCGCCAGTTGCTGATCGGCTTGCGCCGCGCCGATGCCGAGCGCGGGAGCGACCTCGAAAAGACCTTGCGCACGTATTACGAGTGCGGCGCGAGCGTCTCGGCCACGGCCGAAGCGCTCTTCTTGCACCGCAACAGCGTGCGCTACCGTTTGGATCGCGTGCGCGCGCTGGTCGGCGGCGAGCTGGAGCACCCGCGGATCTCGGCCGCCTTCATGCTCGCCTTCGCAATCGACGACGCAGACCGCACACAGACGTCCGGCGATGAAACTCAGCGCGCGCAATAAGCTGCCCGGCGTCGTTGACACGATCGTCATCGACGGACTGCAAGCGAAAGTCGGCATTCGCGTCGGCGACAATCACCTCATCGCGGTCGTGACGGCTGAGGCGATCGACGAGCTGGAGCTCAAGGTCGGCGACGAGGTCACCGCGGTGATCAAGTCCAGCTCGGTGATGCTCGCGAAGTAGGTTGACGACCTCGAGCGACACATCTACCTCATCTGATCAAGACGGATCTCTCCGGCGATGACCGTCATCAGCACGCGTACCGAATCGATCTCCGCCGGCGGCAGCGTATCGAGCCCATGTTCCAACGCGACGAAATCGGCGTCGTAGCCGGGCGCGAGCATGCCTCTACGGCCCTCGTCAAACGAGAGCGCTGCCGCATCGGTTGTGTACGCGCGCAACGCTTCCTCCAAGGTGAAGCGCTCGTCCGCGACGTTGTGATTCATCAGCGCTCGGATGCCGAGCAGGGCAGAGAACGGCGTGACCGGCGAGTCGGAGCCTGCACAGATCGTGCACCCCGCTCGCTTCGCGGTTTTGAAGCGGTTCATCGAGCGCGCGACGGGCGCTCCCAGACGTTGCTCGTACATCCCGCCCTGGCCACCCCACAAGAGATCGAACGCGGGCTGCATGGAGAGCAGCATCCCGCACTTCGCCGCGCGTGCGATCTGGTCGTCGGCCGCGATTTCAAAGTGATCGATCGATGGCCGCACGCCTTTCAGTGGGCCGCGTTTGGCGATGACGCGCTCCCAGGCTGCAATCGTCGCCTCGATCGCGCGGTCGCCGATCGCGTGAACCCCAAGCGAGAGCTGCTGCTCTGCGGCTTCGTCGAAAAGCTCCGCGAGGTTGTCTGCGCCCAGATACAGCAAACCACTCCCCGCGCCGTCGCGGTACGCCTCGCTTACCGCAGCCGTCCGCGAGCCGATCGAACCATCGACGAAGATGTCGCCGCCGAACACGCGTCCGCCAAGCCGTTTGACCTTGCGCACGTCGGTCGAGCAACTCTTGGAGATGACGCGGATCGGCAACGCGGCATCGCGGCGATAGCGGTCGGCAAGCGCTTCAAACGGCTCGTCGCCGATGATGACGTTGTGCGCGGTCGTGATGCCCGCACGCAGCGCGATATCCGCGGCGCGCATGTCTGCTGCGCGCCGTGCCTCCGTTGACAACGCGGCGACAATCCCATTCTGGGCCGCATAGTTGGCGGCTGCCCGCAGCCCGCCGGTCGGCGAGCCGCTCTCATCCCGCTCGACGCCATCCATTCCGTCGATCGCGAGCAACGCAAACGCCGCGCTGTTCGCCACAGACGAGTGGCCGTCCACGCGGGTGAGCACCACGGGAACGTCTCCCGAGACGCGATCGAGCTCGATCCGCGTTGGAGGACGCGCTTCTGCGATGGCCGCCTCTTCGTAGTTGCCCGCATAGATCGGATCGCGTGATGACCCCTGGGCACGACAGAGCGCCTCCGTGCGCTTCACCATCGCAGCGACGTTTGAGCAGTCGCGCATGTCGTGATCGCCGGCAAGCAACCCGGTATCGGTCAAGTGTACGTGGCAGTCGTGGAATCCGGGCACGATTGCGACGCCGTTGCAATCGACGACTTGCGTGTGCGACGGCAAGCCGACCGGCACCTCAGGGAGGAGCCGCTCGACGACGCCGCCCGCGCACACAATCCCCGCAGCGTGGGGCGCCGATGGGTCCAGCGTGGTGACCCGCGCGTTGACGTAAGCGGTTCTCATGTCGCCTCGCGCCCGGCCAATGATCGAACGTCGCGGTTAGCGACGGACCTTCGAGCGGGCGCCGTTGGAGCGAACCGGGAGCGCTTCGAACTCGGCCAGCTTGGATTCGAGTTTCGCGTTGGCGGCTCGTAACTGATCGACGTCGTCACGCAGCCTACGCAGCTCATCGGCCGGCTCTTTGCCGGCGCGGATCTTCTGTGCCGCTTCCATCGCCATGACCCGTAGGCGTCCTTCGACGTCGAGGTTCGCGAGTCGATCCAGCTCGGGTAGCGCGTCGATCGCGTTCATCTTGCCAAGGGCATCGACTGCGGCCACGCGCACGCGCAGCAACGGATCGTTCAGGAGTCCGACGAGCGCATCGATGACGTTGTTGCGGCGCTCGCCCACGCGCGCGAGCGCTTGGACCGCTGCGCGCCGCGCAGGCGTCGTCCGGCCGTACGCGGTCCATTCGAGCAGAATCGGAATCGCGCGCTCGTCGCCGAGCCAGCCGAGGCCCGCCATCGCGCCGGCGCGTACTACATCGTTGAACGAATCCTTTTGCAGCGACTTACGCAGCAGGTCGAACGCGCGCGAAGACTTCGTCTTGCCGATCGACGTCGCTGCCGCTGCCTCGACGAAATACGAGCGGTCCGACTTGGCGAGCGGCTCGAGGGCAGCGCACGCGATCTCATCGCGGAATTCACCGAGCGCCTCGGCGACGGCGCGCCGTGCCTTTGGATGCTCGACCTTAACGGCGCCGATCAGCGCGTCATGCGCGTCGTCGGTGCGCATCACGCCGAGCGCCTTGGCCGCTTCGGCCTGCACGCCCCAAAATTTATCGCGTTTGAGCGCGGCGGTGAGTCCTTCGATCGCTTCGCTCGACGTGTTGCCCGCGAGTGCGCGAGCGGCGAACACCCGCGCGCCCACATCGCGATGCGATGCGAGCTGACGTAGCAGCATCTCGGTGGGCACGTCGAGCTTGACGGTCTTAAGGACGTCGGCACGCGGATCGAAGACGAACGTCTCCGGCCGCGCCGGCAGTGGGACGCGGAACGAGTGCTCGCGCTTGTCGATGACGACCGGCAGCCGGTGCGCTTTGCCGCGTGCTAGTCCAAATTCGAGCGTCACCGGCAGCGAGAACACGCTGGTGTTCTCGTGCTCGGTTTGCGTTTGACGGATGTCGACAACCGCGCTCTTCGAATCGGCATCCCAGCGATACGCGACGGTGAATTCCGGATGACCCGCGCCGTACACCCACTGGTCGAAGAACTGTGCGAAGTTCCGCCCGCTGACGCGTTCGATCGCACGCGCGAAGTCGACCGTTTCGACGCTGCCCTGCGCGTTCGTGCTCACGTAGTCGTTGATCGCGCGCCACCAGAGGTCGTCGCCGAGCTGCGCGCGCAGCATATGCAGAACGCAGCTGCCCTTCTCGTAGAGGTGACGGTCGAACAGATCGACCGGCTCTGCGTACACGTTGGTCACGATGGGGCGGCGATAATGTTCTGCGTCTTCCTTTAGATAGAGGTCTTGGTTGACGATGCGCTGGTAGCCGAACTCGTCCTCGCCCAGGTCGTGCTCCTTGAACAGGGCGTCGAAGTAGGTCGCAAAGCTCTCGTTGAGCCACGCGTGGGACCAGTCCTTACACGTGAGCAGGTCGCCGAACCATTGATGAGCGAGCTCATGCGCGACGAGATCATCGCTCGAGAAATCGAGCGCCGCGCGCGCGTCGTGCAAGGTGGCATCCGTCTGCGTCGTGCACGTCGTGTTCTCCATGCCGCCGAACACGAAATCGCGCACCGCGATCTGCGCGTACTTCGCGTAAGGATATTTCACGCCGATGCTGTCGCCGAAGAACTTGACCATTTTCGGCGTTTTGCCGAACGAGCGCTTGCCTTCAGTCTCGCGACCCGGTTCGACGTACCACGATACCGGTACGCCGCCGGCCATGTCCGTGCGGCCGACGAACTCGCCGGCAACCACGCTCACCAAATAGGTGACGTGCGGTACGTCCATCTTCCAGTGAAACGTCTTGGTCTTCTTCGCCGCATCGCTCGTCGTCGACACCAACTGCCCGTTGCTGAGCACGAAAAAATTCGCCGGCACGGTCGCGACGACTTCGGTCGTCGCCTTCGCATTCGGATGATCGATGCAAGGAAACCAGTAGTGGGCGTCGGCGTCTTGGCCTTGGGTCCACACCTGGTAGGGTTTGTCGGGATAGCCTTTGTCCGGTGCGATGAAGTAGATGCCTTGCTGCGGCCGGCGCACCTCGTAGTCGACCGTCACGGTCGCAGACTTGCCTGTCGCAACGCGCGGCAGCTCAATACGCAGCGTCTGACCTACCAATTCGTGCGTTAAGGACTTGCCGAATCCGCGAACGGCCTTGATGGTCATGTGACCGGCCTGCACCTCGAGCGCGTGCAACGGGCCGCCCACCGCCGTGAACGTCGTCGCACATCGGCCCGTCAAGATCTTGCGCTTGAAGTCGAACCCGAGCGTCAGCGCGATGTGGTCGACGCGCGCGAGCCGGTCGGGCGCATAGTGCGGGCGGCTTGCCGGCAGCGCGAACGGCCGGCGTGTGATATGCGTCGGCTCGTCGGCAATGCTGTGATACGCGCGGCCCATCTAGCGCGCCGCCGCCGCTTCTTTGCGCTCGGCGGTCACGGTTTGCGTCACCTTGGGCGGAGCGAACTCGAAGTGGTCGTGCTCGGCGACATAATACCCGAGTCCTTGGGTCGCCGTACGCAGCTCGGTAAGGTAACGCGGCAGCTCCGCTTGCGGGATCAGCGCCTTTACTGTATCCCAGCCGCTGCGTTCGTCGCTTGCGCCGTAATTGAGGATCTGACCACGATGACCGGACACCTGCTGCAAGACGACGCTTGTGAAGTGCGTCGGCACCGTGATCTCGGCGCGCAGGATGGGCTCAAGCAGCGCGGGATTGCATTTGGGCAGGCCCTCGCGCATCGCGAGCGCGGCAGCCATCCGGAAGGATGCTTCGTTCGAGTCGACCGTGTGATACGAGCCGTCGAAGAGCGTCACGCAGACGTCGACGACCGGGAAGCCCGCGATGGGTCCCTTTTCAAGCGCCTCACGCACGCCTTTCTCGACGCCCGGAAAGAACTGTTTGGGGACGACGCCGCCGACGATGCGCTCGTCGAACTTGAATCCGGTGCCGCGCGATTGCGGTTGGATCTCGATATGGACGTCGCCGAACATCCCGTGGCCGCCGGTCTGGTGTTTATAGCGTCCCTGCTGCTGCGTCTTGTTGTTGATCGTTTCGCGATACGGCACCGCCGGAAGATGCGTGTCAAGCTTGACGTTGTATTTGCGTTGCAGCCGCTCGACCGTGACGCCCAAGTGCATCTCACCATGGCCGCGCAGCACGAGCTCATCGGTGAACGGTGCGCGCTCTGCGACGACCGTCGGATCTTCTTCCTTCATCCGCACCAACAGCTGAGAGAGCTTCGCCTCGTCAGCGCGATCGTGCGGCCGTATCGCGAGGGAGAACGCAGGTTTTGCGTTCGTCGGGCGCGGCATGGTCGTCTTGCCGTTCCCGACCGTAAGCGTGTCGCCTGTGTGCGTCCCCTCAAGCCGCGAGATCGCCACGATGCTTCCCGGACCCGCGCTCGTGACCGCGCTTTGGTTCTTGCCTTGCAGCACGAACAATCCGCCTGGACGCTCTTTCGTGTCGGGGTGCGCGGGGCTCGTGAGCTGCGAATCGCCGGTGACGGTGCCCGCGAAGATGCGCGTCACGGAGATCTTGCCGCTCTGCGGGTGTACGAACGTCTTGCAGACCTGCGCGACGAGTGGCCCCGCCGGATTCGGCTCGATCGGTTTGCCTTGGTCGTCGACGCGCGGGGTGATGAGCGCATCAGGAAACTGGCGCAGCATCACGTCGAGCAGCTGAGGCACGCCCCAGGCTCGGATGCCGGCGGCGACGAGCACGGGGATGATCTTGTCAGCGCTCACATCGGCGACGAGATCGCGCTCGACCTCATCGAGCGGCGGTTCCTGGCCCTCGAGAATCTCTTCCATTAGATGGTCGTCGAAGTCGGCCAACGCCTCGAGCAGCTCTTCGTGCGTCTTGTCGGCGATGTGTTCGGGCAATGTCGCGGCGCTAGTCGCGCCGTTGTCGCCGTATGCGAATGCTTTCATCGACACGACATCGACAAAGCCGCTAAAATTCTCACCTTGACCGATGGGCAAATGTTCTGCGACGACGTGGTTGCCGAATCGCTGGCGCAACTGCGCATAGGTCGCGGGAAAATCTGCGCCGGGGCGATCGAGACGATTGATGACGAAACAATGCGGCATCTTGCGCGCTTCGAGGTGGTCGATCAGGATCTCGACCTGCGGGATGCGAGCGGGATCCGCCTCGACGACGACGACCGCCGCATCTGCGCCGAGCAGCGCAAATTTCGTCTCCTCAAAAAAATCAACAGCGCCCGGACAATCGATGATATTGATCCGGACGCCGTCGGTCTGTAGATGCGCGAAGCTTGGCGTGACCGACATTTGATGCGCGTGCGACTCGGGATCATGGTCGGTGGTGCTGGTCCCGTCAGTCACCAAGCCTTTGCGCGGAATCGCGCTGCTGTGAGCCAGCAAAGCCTCGATGAGTGTCGTCTTGCCGCTGTGATGCGGTCCGACAAAGGCCACGTTTCTAATGCCTGCGGCAGCAGGTGTCGCCATTCGATATCACCCCCCGACTTGATGAAACGCGATGGAGCGGCCGAGTTCATTTCGACCGTGTGCGGCGCTTTTACAGCACGTCGTTTCGGACGAACGCGGTTCGACGCCGGCCCGTGCAGCCCTTGCCGTCAGCGCTTCGAGTATAGCTCGCCTTGTTCTTCGAATAGCCGCATGATGCGTTCTACATCGCATTGTTGCTCGGCGAGCGTCTGTGGATCCCACTCACTGCGTGGCGCGTTGAAGAAGTCGCCGCCGTATACGTGAATCGCTCCGGTGAGCCGGGGGATGGGGTTCGTCACCGAGTGGATGATGTCGTGGCCAAGCGGATATGCGTCGCCCGTGCTCAGCGACTTCGCACTTGCCGCCTCGACCACACCGCTCGGGCTGTCCGCCACGCGCCGCCAGAATATGTTGTCTTCACGGCCGGAGTAAATGCCGATGACCGCCCACATCTGATGGTTGTGCGGATAGATCGTCATGCGCGGGGCCCAGACGATATTCAGCACGGTGAGATTCGGCGACTGAAAGATCTTCTGGATGCCGGCTTTCGGTTCGCCTAATGCTTTGACGACCGCCGCGGGCTCCGACACCGCTCTCGCCACGACTTCGCGCACCGATTTGTAGGAGGAATCCTGTTCGACGGCCGCCCGGCAGTCTGCCACAAATTGATCGAGGTCGAACATCTTCTGAAGCCTCCTCGACTAACAGGGACGAGACGCTTCGCCGCCGGTCCAGCCGGCCCTTGGCCGCGGTGCTTGGGAGAGGCCGTGCACATGCGAGCGCGAACAAAGGATGCGATGCTTGCGACCGCAACGCTGCGCGTCAACGAAACCTTCTTCTCGCTGCAGGGCGAGGGGTCTGCGATCGGCACGCCCGCATTCTTCATCCGTCTCGACGGTTGCCCGCTGCGCTGTTCGTGGTGCGACACGCCCTACGCGTTGGAGGGAATCGCGGGAACGGAAATCGCCGCGGATGCGCTCGCCGCGCTCGGCGCGGCGGCCAATGCGGTGATCATCACCGGCGGAGAACCGCTAGCGCAAGATATCGCGCCGCTCGTCGCAGCGCTGCGCAGCAAACACATCACGGTCGAGACCAGCGGCACGATCTTCGCGGATCTGCCGGCGGTCTCGCTGTTCTCGATCAGTCCGAAGGTCGGTTCGTCGGGTTACCGGCCGAAGTTCGTCACGTTGCGCAAGTTCTGCGCGTCGGCCGCGGGCCGTATGCAGTTGAAGTTCGTCGTCGCTGGCGACCGTGATTATGAAGAAGCGCTCGCCTGCGTGCGCGAGATCTCAGCTGAGTTGCCCGCCGACACGCCGATCGTTCTACAGCCCGAGAGTGCGAGCGCCGGCGTCGGTGAGCGCTACGTCGCGACGCTGCGCGCGCTGAGCGAGAAGGCGATCGGCGATAGACGGTGGGCGGGCTTCTCGTTGCGCGTGCTACCGCAGCTGCATTACCTCTTGTGGGGCGGCGAGCCGGGACGATGATCTCGATCACGACGGTCTGCCACTTCGACGCGGCGCATCACCTCGATCTGCCCTACGAGTCGCCGTGCAATCGCGCGCACGGTCATCGCTATGAGGTCGAAATCGTCGCCTCGGCGGATAAGCTCGAGCATGGTATGGTCGTGGATTTCAACATCATCAAACGCGTCGTCGAAGAGTTCGATCACCGCGATCTCAATACGCTTGCAGATTTCGCCGACGCCCAACCGACCGCGGAGAACATCGCGATCGTGCTCGCTCGCAAACTGCAGGGCGCGGTCGGTTCGCGCGTGAGCATCGATCAGCTGACCGTGCGCGAGTCGGCGCAAACCGCTGCGCACTGGAGGCGCTAAACTCCCAGAGGTCCAACGCCTCGAGCGTGGGCGCTGGCGTTGTTCCACCCGACGACTGGGGTACGAAGGCGGCTCAGTGGGCCGAGCATCAAGAACCTTCGTGGGCTCCGATCTATGCTTCGCTTTTCGAGCGCGCGGGGCTGAGCAGCGGCGCCCGCGTGTTGGACGTCGGCTGCGGAGCCGGCGGTGCGCTGTTGGTCGCTCGGGGTTTGGGCGCGCACGTGTCGGGCGTCGATGTCGCGCAGGGAATGATCGATGTCGCAAGCTCGAGGTTGCCGGGTGCGCCGATCAAGCTTGGCGACATGTCGGCGCTGCCATTCGAGGACCAGTCGTTTGATCTGGTCACCGGATTCAACTCATTTCAATTCGCGGCTGATGCAACTGCGGCGCTTCACGAGGCGCGGCGCGTCTGCAAAAACGGAGGAACTGTCGCAACGCTTCTGTGGGGTCCCAAAGAGAATTGCGACCTCATCCTCGCGCTCGGGCCGATCTTCACCGAATTTCTGCCGCCGCCACCTGAAGGACCGGACTTTTCGGCGCCCGGCGTGATGAAGGCGACAATGAGTGCCGCGGGCCTCACGCCCACGCGAAGCGGCGTTCTTGAGATCGAACTTGCCTACCCGGATAAAGCTGCGGCGTGGCGCGCCATCTCGTCGTCGCTGCCGCTCGTGCGCGCGATCAGGCGCGCCGGCGAGCCAGCCGTGCACGAGCAGCTCGACAGATCATTGGAACGCTTCACGCAACCCGACGGCCGGGTTGTGCTAAAGAATCAGCTGCGCTGGACCTTTGCGGAACGCTAACTCGGGCTGTACGTTCCGAAGTTCCAGCGATTCCCTTCGACATCTTCTGCGCCGAAATCGTGCGAACCGTAGTCGGTGTCGTGCGGCGCTTGCGTGATCTTCGCGCCCGCGCCCGCGGCACGCTGGTGCAGCGCGTCGACTGCGCTCGCGTCCGGCAACGCGACGTAGATGCCGGCAGTCGCCACACCCACTTCGCGCGGCGATCGAATGGGATAGCCGTCTTCTCGGCTCTGTCCGAGCATGATCATGTTCCCGGCGATGATCACTTCCGCATGCTCGACCGAACCGTCCGATGATTCATACACGACGTGCGTGCTCGCGTCAAACGCTCTTTGGAGCCACTCGATCGCGGCGCGCGCGTTGATATACCGCAATGCAGGGAAGATCGTCTGCCCAGCGACGGTCGTTTGGAATTCCATGGGCTTACTCCCCGGGGTTGAGGCTTTCGATGCTTTCTTCGGGCTCGGGCCGTTGAGGTTCGGTTGAAACATCGAGGCGGCCGGCGGCGATCTCCGAAAACGCGGTGCTCACCGCCTTTTCCGGATTGGAGTCTTCAACCATCGCTTCGGCGCCGTTCACCAACTGTTGCGCGCGCACGCGCGCGGTGTTGACGAGCAGATACTTGTTCGGGATCTCGCTGACAAGCCGGTCGATATTGCCGAATGACGCGGCCTTCTTTTCAGTGCCTTCCATGAGGCACGATTATACCAAGACGAAGCGCACACGGCAAGGAGGCGTGCGCGACGCGACCCGGCGAAAGCCGCATTTCTATGAGGTTTGCGACGACAGCCGCGCTCTGCGCGGCCCTTTTCATTCTCGGACCCGCACCCGCTCCCGCCGAGCGTCACATCAAGCCGCCGCCGATCACGGTTTCGGTCGACTATCCGGGTCAGGTCGTGTCCATCGGCTCGATCGATCGCACGCCAGTTGGCGCTGACATCACCGTCATCGGATACTTCTCGCATAAGTCACCCGAGACGGACGGCGACCTGCAGGTGTTCCTCATCGATCACCGAGGAAGTTACATGGTCGTCGAAGCGCCGCGCATCTTCCGCGATATGAAGCGCCACATCCGCGGCCTGAGGCTCCATCGCGACGAGCTGGTCATCGCGCGGGGCACGCTGACGCGGCAGTTCGACAAGCCGACGACGAATTATCCAGCGGGATGGATGGAGATCAACCCCGTCACCTCGATCGAGCGTTACGAAGGTCCGGAGCCCGCCGATCTTCACTACGTCCAGGTCACGCATAGTTTGTTCGGGCACACGCGCGTGGTGGATCGCTGATGGATGTCGTCGCCGTTCTTGGCGAACGCCTCTACCATGCTGCCGGCAGCGAATGCCATCGTAAGTTGACGGAAGAGTCCGGCGACCGCGTGATGACCATCACCGCCGCGATGGCGCACGAAGTCGGCATGGAGCCGTGCGGTGTGTGCATGAGCGGTTACGAAGAGAAGCGCGCTACCTCGTAGCGCAGACAAACGTCCGCTTCAACGTCACGAGCTCGCCGCGTCATTCCATGAACGGGGCAAGCGCGGCGCGCAACCGATCGGGTATCGGCTTTGCTTTCCAGTCCTTTCGATCGACGCAGACGAGCACGATCTCGCAATCCGCGACGCGCGCGCCGTCTTGGCGGTCGATGGTGAACTCGAGCGCGATCGACTTTTCCCCGACGCGCGACACGCGTGCGCAGACGTGCATGGTGTCGCCGAGGCGCGCGGGCGCGCGGAATTCACACGAGTACTTCACGCGCGGCAGCCAAATGTCGAAGCGATCGAATACGATCCCATACGGCACCCCGGCTGCGCGGAACAGCTCCTCCTCAGCGATCTCGAAAAAGCGTACGAACGCGCCGAAGTACACCACGCCGGCCGCATCGACATCGCTCCAACGCACCGGCTCGTCGATGTGAAAACGCACTAGAGGCCGCGCGGTCTGACGATCATATTGGTCGCCGTCACTCGGGCGCAGACGGTGCCATCCTCGCGCTCGACCGTCGCCTCTCCGACCATGAGCGTCTTGCCCCGATGAGTGATCAGCGCGCGGGCAATGATCGGACCCGACGTGATCGTGCGCAGAAAGCGGATGTGCAAGTCGGTGGTGACGACATCGGCGCCTTCGGGCATCAGCGACGTGACCGCGACCGCCATGGCGGCGTCGGCGTAGGCGGCCTGGATGCCGCCTTGGACCGTGCCTTGGTATTGTGAGAATTCTTTCTTGTACGGAAAGCGCAGCACGGACTCGCCATCACCATAGCTGACGACTTCCATCTCGGTGGAATCGACGATCGGGTTGTCGGTGAAGAGCCGGCGGAACCGCTCGGGAATCGTCGCCAGGTCGACGCCGCGTACCGGCACTAGCGGCGCGTTCCCGCGTGCGCATGCGTGCGAGCAGGCTCGAACCTGGCCGTGAAATGTCGCAAGGGCGGCGCCTGCCAGACCAAGTCGAGTCCGAAGACCTTCTCGCGCCGAGCATAGACGTCGGTCATCACCTCGATGACGTAGTCGATGTGGCTTTGCGTGTACACGCGGCGTGGGATCGCCAAGCGCACGAGTTCCATCGGCGCAAGGCGCTCTTCGCCCGTCTGTGGGTCGGTTTTACCGAACATCACCGAGCCGATCTCGACCGCGCGGATGCCTCCCGCGAGATACAGCTCGGCCACCAGCGCCTGGCCCGGGAACTGCGTGCGCGGAATGTGCGGCAGCAGTGCCGCGGCATCGACGTAGATCGCGTGGCCGCCGGGCGGCTGCACGATCGGCACACCGACACCGGTGAGGTGCGTGCCGAGGTACGCGGTCGACACGATGCGATAGCGCAGGTAGTCGTGATCGAGCACCTCGCGCAGCCCAACGGCGATCGCCTCGAGGTCGCGGCCGGCAAGACCACCGTATGTCGGAAATCCCTCAGTGAGGATCAGGAGCGTTTCTTCTTGCTTGGCCAACGCATCATCGTTGGTCGCTAGGAATCCGCCGATGTTCGCGAGCCCGTCTTTCTTCGCCGACATCGTCGCGCCATCGGCGTACGAGAAAAGCTCGTGCGCGATCTGCGCGACGCTGCGTTCGGAATAACCCGCTTCGCGATCGCGGATGAACCAGCAGTTCTCCGCGAACCGGCACGCATCGATGTACAGCGGCAGACCGTGCGCGCGGCACACCGCGCTGACGCGCTTCACGTTGTCCATCGAGACCGGTTGCCCGCCGCCAGAATTGTTCGTGATGGTCAGCATGACGAGCGGGATGCGCGAAACGCCAACCCGTTCGATGAGCGCTTCAAGCGCCGCGACGTCCATGTCGCCCTTGAAGGGGTGGATAGTCGCCGGCTCGAGCGCCTGCGCGATCGGGATGTCGAGCGCTTCGGCGCCGGTCGCCTCGATGTTGGCGCGTGTCGTATCGAAATGCGTGTTGTTGGGCACGACATCGCCGGGCTTGCACACGGTTGAGAAGAGGATGCGCTCGGCGGCGCGCCCTTGGTGCGTCGGCAGCACGTGCGTGAAGCCGAAGACCTCGCGCACAGTATCCGCGAAACGGTAGTAGGACTGCGCGCCGGCATACGATTCGTCGCCGCGCATCAGCGCTGACCATTGCTCCGCGCTCATCGCGCCGGTGCCGCTGTCGGTCAGCAGATCGATGATCACGTCGCGCGCAGGCAACAGGAATGGGTTGTAGCCGGCGGCTTCGAGCAGGCGCTCGCGCTGCGCGCGAGTCGTCATCTTGATCGGCTCGACGGTCTTGATGCGGAAGGGCTCGATGATCGTGCGGTACGTCATGAGCTCACTTCGCGCGCGAGAAACGCCCTTCTTCGAAATCGATGAGGTCGGTGCGCGACTTGACGCGCGGGTCGTTGTTCGCGATCCTGAGAAGATCTTCTTTATAGTGCTCCCAACCTGCGGGCGAGGATGGGTGCCACTGCTCGATGCGCTCGTTGTGCGCGGTCAGCTTGTCATCCGGGATGCGGCCTTGCACGAGGAGGCCGAGCACGTCGCCGTCGGCCGGCGAGACGCGCACCGCTTCCAAGAACTGGTCGGCGTCGCAGCCGAGCGTAGCGAAGAGCGCGCGATCCATCGGGCAATCGTAGATGTATTCGCCGAGATCGTCCGTCAATTTCGCGCGCGCTTTGTCGATCGTGCGCGGGAGCATAGCCACGCCGCCAAGTTTTTCTCGCGGACTGCGCGGGAAATTTTTGGTCAGATCCATTGCGCAGTCGTTCTTCGAGCTGGGCTGCGGCTCATGCACAGGAAACGAAGGCGATGCGATGGTAGTGTGCGGGCGTGATCGCCGACCTCGCCATCGCACTGCACACCTGTCCGAAATGCCGCGCGCCCGGCATGGAGCGGCGGCTGTATGCTTACCCTATCCTCGGATACAGCGAAAGCGAGTTCGCCTGCTTCATGTGCGGCCTGACCTTATGGCCGCACCACGGCGAGTCGCCGAAACAAAGCTACTTCCGCCGTTTGATGGACCGCTTCACCGCGTAGCTTTCCTCGCTTCGTAGACGATCGCGCTCATCGGCGATTCCGACTCCTCGCCGAACAGCGCTTCAAGCTTCGCGGCCACCCGCTCGACGACCGCATTCCCATCGCCGCCGCGCTGCTCGATCTCCGTGATCCACGGTCCGCCGCGCACGATGCCGGCCGCGATGTCGCGCGCCGGTAAGCTCGCACCCGAGAGCCGCACCGTCTGCAGCGTTACGTCGTCAAAGCCGGCGCTGCGCACGAGCTCCTCGATCGGCTCGCGATCAGCGAGGCCGAATGGTATGTCGTAGAAATGGGGCGGATCTTCGGGGAACGATGCGCGTATCTCATGGTCGGCCGCAGCGAATACCGGACAGAGCGTAATGCGGTCCCATACGTTGAACACGAGCTGGCCTCCGGGGCTTAGGACGCGGTGCGCTTCGCGCAGCGCTCGCGCGCGATCCGGGAAGAACATGCAACCGAACTGGCACACGATCGCGTCGAACCGGCCGTCGTCGAAGGGCAGCTCCGTCGCGTCGATCGCCTGCCAGCTGATGCGCTCGTCTCGATGCAGTTTTTCGCGCGCGATATCGATCATCGCCTGATTGAGGTCGCTTGCTGTGAGGCGATCGTCGGGGCCGAGCGCTTGCGCCAGCTTGCGCGTGACGATGCCGGTGCCGCACGCGAGCTCGAGCACGCGCATCTGAGGTTTGCGGCGCAATCGAGCGACGATGTCTGCAGCATACGGTTCGAAGATCAGCGGCACCAAGAAGCGATCGTAATTATCCGGGATCGAACCGGTGAATGCGCTGTAGATGTCGCCCATTGTCGGATGCGCCTTTCTTAGGAGCCGGTGCTTTGATGGTGGTCGAGGCCGCGTCGCCAGAACAGATATGCCGCCGCGAACCAGAGCGCGCCAACGAGCGGCGTGAGCCACCCCAGCAGCGGATTGACGGCGTATCCAAGCTGCCCGGACTTGTGCAGCACGGTTGCCGCCGGGAAATAATTGATGAACGCGAACGGAAACACGAACGAGAGCGTGAAGCGGACGACCCGGTTGTAGATGGACAGCGGGTAGCGAGTGAAGTCGGTTTCCAGCGACATCACGACCCAGCGCAGCGTGTCGAGGCGCACCACCCAAAATGCGAGCGTTGCGACCGCGAGCTGAATCGCGAAGTCGATAAAGGCGCCGCCGACCATCGCCCCGAGCAGCAGACCCGCGACTGCAAACGTCCACTGCAGGTGCACGATGCCTTGCACGATCGCGAAGAAGATCAGCGCGACGATCAGCTCGTCCGGCCAGATCTGTCCGGGCTGCGAGATCACTTGGAAGAGCGGGTCGAGCGGGCGCACCATGAAGCGGTCGAAGCGCCCTTCGCGGATGTGCCACGGCACGTCGCCGATCGTGAAGAACAGCGTGCCGTTGAGCGACGAGGCGAGCCAGTAGAGCGCGTACAGAAAGACGACTTGCTCCCACGTCCAGCCGTTCATGATCGGGAAGCGGTTCATCGTCAGCCAGATCGTCAGGATCGCCGAGCCATGCAGCACGAGCGTGAAGACCAGCCAGACGAAGAAATTGGCGCGGTATTCCGCCAGCGTCAGGAAGTTAAGTCGCCAGAATTCCGCATAGGTGCGCCAGTACGGTGCGAGACTAGCCACCCTGCACCACCACGCGACGCTCACCGACGCGCCACAACGCGAGCGCGCCGGCGCCGAAGACCACGACCCACACCGCCTGCAACGCAAGCGTCGACAGCAACTCCGGTCCTTGATACTTACCGAGATAGATCGACAGCGGCGCGTTGTAGATCGCCGCGAAGGGCGATGCTTGCGCGATCGCCGTCACCTCAGAGGGGAAGAACTGCAGCGGCACCACCGCGCCCGCGAGCAGCGACGTGATGAACTGCACCATGAGCTGGAAACCGAAGATCTCCATCGTCCAAAAAGTGATCGTCGCCATGAGCAGGTCGAGGAAGAAATTGACGAGGAAGCCGAGCGCGACGCTGAGGACGAAGGCGAGCGCAAGCAGTGGCGACGGAGGCAAGACCAGATGCGTGCCGGTCAATGCGAGCAAGCCGACGGCGATCGGCAGGGCGATCGCGATCTGCGCAAGCGCGAAGCCGGCTTGGCCCAGGGTATCGGCGAAGACGTAAAGCGGCACGCTGATCGGGCGCATCAAATCGATAGCGATGTTGCCCTCGCGGATCTTCTCGCGTACGACGTACGGGCCATTCGCGTTGTAGATCAGCCCGACCAGAAGCGCCAGCACCGAATACGTGATGATGTCGTTGAACGAGAAACCCTGCGTCGGGCCGTTATTCGCGTACAGCGCGCTCCACAGCGCGTAATAAAGGTAGACGCGCAACGCGACCGAGCCGATGTGCGTGAAGACCTCTTCGCGATAGGTCGCCTCTCGCGAGAACGCGCGCTTCGCGAATTCCGCGTATGCGCCCCAGTTGATCAGGGCTGAACGCGTCCCTTTTGGAACTTGATCTGCGTGACTGGGCTGACGAAGCGAAGCACGGAGCTCATCGGCGCCGTACCTTCGTACGGAGCGCCACCGATCACCCAGATCTGATTGCCGAGCGCCGCCACAGCCATGCCATGGCGCGGACTTGGCATCCACGGACCGCTGATCCAGCCGGTGCCGGTGTTCATCGAGATCTCTGTCGTCTGAGTGACCGTGCGTCGTAGATCGCCTTCAAACGTGATCGCTGCCGTTTGATCCTGCCCAGAGCCTGCGAGATTCTCACCGCCGATCGCCATGATCCGGCCGTTCACCGCGGCTAGACCGAAGTCGCTGCGGCCGACGTGCATGTTGCTGCACGCGCCCCAGCGATCGCGCGCGGGGTCGTACACATCGCACGCGCGCAGGCTGACTTGATCGCGGTCTCGTCCGCCGACGACGTAGATCTTGTTATTGATCACGACCGACGCGGCCAAGAAGCGCGCGTCGCCCAGCACGTATTCTTCAGTGCGCCAGGTGTTGGTCGCAGGATCGAAGATGAACATGCTCGTCTCGTCGTTGCCGTGCGAGGACTGGCCGCCGAGCACATAGAGCTTGCCGTTGACCGCCTGCATCATCGGGCTATAACGCGGGAATGGCAACGAGGGCAACTCGGTCCACGTATCTTCGATCGGGTCGTAGCGCCAGAACTTGTTGGTCACGAGATTTTCGATGCGCCCGCCCGCGACATAGAGATAGTCGCCAAGTCCTGCCGCGGCAGCGTGATCGACGGTTTCCGGAATCGTCGACGCGAGCCGCCACTCGCCGGGATGCGACACGATCGGACCGGCGACTCCCGGATTGGCTTGCGCCGATGGAAATGTCGGCTCGAGCACGAGCAGCGTCGCCATCTGCTCGTCGTGCGGACCGAAGCCGCCGACCAGGTAGATGCGCCCGTCCATCACCGCGACTGCGGCGTCTTGCCGTGCTGACGGCAAATCGGGTCCGTGCACCCAAACGCCCTTATTGAGATCGACGACGACACCGGTGTCAGAACCGACTTCGGCGGCGCCCGAGGCAGGCAGCGCTGCAGCGAGCGCGAGCCCGACCGCGAGCAGACTTCCCCGGATTAGCAGGGCGCGAATCATGAAACGGTCTCCACATCGGCGGATACGAGCAGACCGTCGCCGACGGCAGACGGAATGCCGGTATCGCCGAAACCATGCTGGTAGATGTCACGGATGATCGATTCGAGCGGCGGCTCGGCGATCGTCACGTCTTTGAGTTCGTAGTGGTGAGCCAGCTGTACGACGAGCTCGTCGGCGCGCACCGCGTCGCGGTCGAACTCGATCACGATGCGCGGCCCCTCGCGTTCGACGACCTTGGCGCCGGGAACGGTGATGCTCACGTCGTCGCAGCTCTCGCAGTTGAGATCGGCGGTGAGCGTACGATTGCGCCCGTAGCGCCCTTTGATCGTCTCGACGCTGCCGTCGTAAAGCTTGCGCCCGTGGTCGATGAGGATAATGCGCGCGCACAGCTTTTCGATGTCGGCAAGATCGTGCGTGGTCAAGATGAACGTCGTGCCGCGATCGCGGTTGACGCGCGCGATGAACTGGCGGATGTTCTCCTTCGCGACGACGTCGAGGCCGATCGTCGGCTCATCGAGGAACACGACCTTCGGTTCATGGAGCATCGCTGCCGCGAAATCACCGCGCATGCGCTGGCCAAGGCTCAGCTGGCGCACCGGCGTATGCATGAACTCGTCGAGCGCGAGCAACTCGGTGAATTCGCGCAGGTTGCGTTCGTAGGTCGCTGCCGGGATGTTGTAGATCGCGCGCAGCAACTGGAACGACTCCAAGAGCGGCAAGTCCCAGTACAATTGCGTACGCTGGCCGAAGACGACGCCGATCTGCCGGCCGTTGCCTTGACGGTCGGCCCACGGCACGATGCCGTTGACAGTGCAGGTGCCGCTGGACGGCACCAAGATGCCGGTCAGCATCTTTATCGTGGTCGATTTGCCTGCGCCGTTGGGCCCGATGTAGCCCACCAATTCGCCTGCGTCCAGTTGAAAACTCACATCGCGCACGGCGTCTTTCACATCGTAGTCGCGCGAGAACAACGTCGCGACAGCCCCAAGCGGGCCTTCTTTGCGGCGTAATGTCTTGAATTGCTTCGTGAGCCGGTCGGCGCTGATGATCATAGTGCAGGCGGGTGGGTTTGGTTCGTAGCAGGTAGCGATGACTTCGTGCACACGGGGGTGCTTCCTTGGCTGCGCAGCCCAGCGACGCGACCGACCTCGTCTTCGTCTACGGTCTGCTCAAACGCGGATTCAGTCTTCATCATCACATGTCGCTGGGCGTATTCATCGGCGATGCGACCGTAAGCGGTTTACTGTACTCGCTCGGGCAGTACCCTGGCCTGGTCGAAGGGACAGGAAGCGTGCACGGCGAGGTCTTTCGCTTCGACGACATCGCGGTCGCGTTGGAGGTGCTCGACGAAGTCGAGCAATACGATCCGCTGAATCCAGACGGCAGCGAATATTTGCGCGTCATCATGCACACGCGTCTTGATGCGAGCGGCGACGACGTCGCGACGTGGTGCTACGTGTATAACAAATCCATCGCAACAAGCTCGCTGATCAAGTCCGGCGCGTGGCTCGAAGCGCGAACGTCATGATTCCACAGAAGCAGTTGCGGGCAGCGGGAGGGCTCGTCTGGATACCCGTAGTGCTGGGCGCGATCAACGTGATCATCATCGTGCTGCTCTTGATGTCGGTCTTGCTACCTGCGGACATTCGAGTCGTAGCCGCAAAAGTGTTGATTATCGTCCTCGTGATCTCGGGCTTTATCCAGGCCGGATTTGTTGCGTTCATGACCTTCGGTTCGCTTGGATTCGTGATCGCGCGGATGCGAGGGCAGCAACCATCGGCCGAAGCGTCAGCGTTTTCGCTTTTACAAACCCGAGGCGAAGGACCACTTGACCCAGCTCGACTCGATGCGGCGCTTGCGAACGTTGAGGCATCGGATAAGACCGCCTCCGAATGGTTGCGGCCTGCAGTCGAAGAGTGGCTAGCGGCCCCAGCAGGCCGCGGGAAAGACGAACTCCGAAATGCTCTGCTCGATCGACTATACGCCGAAGCGAGCAAGCCAGGAGATTACGCGCAGCGGCGCGCGCTAAACGAAGTAAGGCAAGCGATCAACCCCTGGGCCGATTGGCCGCGCTGAGTTACGCCTGCGCGCGCTCCTGCTCGAGCAGTTTCTGCTTGCGCTTGCTGCCCCAGCGATATCCGCCGGACTTGCCGTCGTTGCGCACGACGCGATGGCACGGGATGACGAGCGCCACCGGATTCGCACCACATGCCTGGCCGACCGCACGCGCCGCCTTGGGTTCGCCAATCGCCGCCGCGATCTCGCCATAGGTACGCGTCTGTCCGACAGGAATCGCGCGCAGCGCTTCCCATACACGCCGGCGGAATGCCGTCGCTTGGATGTCGACCGGAAGATCGAGGTGCGGCCGCTGTCCTTTGAGATATTCCACGATCGCTTCGACGTAGCTCGTCAGATGCACGCCGCCGCGCTCGATGTGCGCCGCCGGATACTCGGCGCGCAGCGTGCGCTCGAGTTCGGTATCCGATCCGCCCAAGCACACCGAGCTCACGCCCGCGTCGGTGGCACCGACTAACAATCGCCCCAGCGGAGAATCGACGATCGCATACCCGATGTTCATGCCTTCGCCACCGCGGCGATACAGCGCAGGCGTCATGCCGAAATCGGCACGCGCGCGCTCGTAGACGCTGCGGCTCGATCCAAAGCCGGCATCATAAATCGCACGACTCACCGGCTCGCCATTGCGAAGGCGCGATTTGAGCCTGGCCAGACGCTGCTCTTGCCCATATTGGCGCGGAGAGACGCCGGCGATCTTCTTGAACGCGCGCAGCAGCCGCGTCGGCGGAACGCCGAGCTCGCCCGCCAGCTGGCGCAGGGTGGGCATTGCCTCGAGGTCTGATTCCAGCACGCGGCAGGCTTGCTTGACCACGGCTACATCGTTTTCGTTTCGCATGTCTTCCTTATGATAGGGCCGCCGCCGGGCCCATATCTATCCGCTTTTTTCGCGGGGAACCTTCACCTGCACCGTATCCCGCGAGAAGATCAAGTCGAGCGTCCAATCGATCGCCACCCTGATCTTGCGCTCGAGCGTCGGGATCCGGAACAGATAGTATGTCCGCCACAGCCACCACGCGGGAAATCCGGAGATCTTCAGGCCGCCTAGCATCGCAACCGCTTGGTGTTGGCCCAAGTGCGCCATCTGTCCGATGGCGGTGTAGGCGAACGGGCGCAGCGGTTTGTGGTCGATCGTCGCCATGACGTTGCGCGCGACGTGGAGGCCCTCGCGTAACGCGTGCTGCGCGGTCGGCGGATACGGGCGGCCGCCGCCCGGCGGCATGACGACAGCGTCGTCGCCGACGCACCAGACGCCAGGATAGCCGGGGACTGCAAGATACTCGTTGACGGGCACGCGGCCGCGTTCGTTCGCGATCGGCAAGCGCGCGACGAGCGGGTTAGCCGAAACGCCGCCGGCCCACACGAATATCTGCGTGTCGATGTGCGTGCCGTCGCTCAACGTCACCCCGCTCGAGTCGGCCGACTTCACGCCGACTCCTAAACGGAACTGCACGCCGCGCTTTTCGAGCGTCGCCTGCGTCCATGAACCCAGTTGTTCCGAAAGTTCCGGCAAGATGCGTGTGAGCAAGTCGACGACGATCGTCGTCACGTCCGACGGTTTGACGTTGCGATACAATTTCGCGGCCGTGCGCACGAAGAGGTCCATCTCGGCCGCGGTCTCGATGCCGGCGAACCCCGCCCCTGCGACGACGAAGGTCAGCAGTCGCTTGCGCACGGCATCATCTTCTTCAAGCTCGGCTTGCTCGAGCATGTCGATGGCGCGATTGCGCAGCACGAACGCGTCGGCGAGCGTCTTGATCGTGAGTGCATGTTCGGCGACGCCGGGCAGATTGAAGAAGTTGGTTTCGCCGCCCACGGCGATGACTAGCTGATCCCACTTGACCGAATGAACGGCGCCGTCGCCATGTGTGACAGTCACCGTATGGCCAGCTAAGTCGATGCCGTTGATCTCGGCGTCGAAGACGAGCACGCGCGGCAACACGCGGCGCAAGCTGACTACGATGTGCTGGGTCTCGATGCTGCCGGTCGCGGCTTGCGGCAACATCGGCGTGAATAGGAAGAAATTGTCGCGCGCGATGAGAGTGAGATCGACGTCACGACGCCAGCGCGTCATGCGCTGCAATTCCAGCGCCGCGTACACCCCGCCGAATCCGCCGCCGAGAATGACGACGCGCTGGGGTGTGGCGGGCGCAGCACCGGTCATGTGAGTCTGCGTTCGCACGGGAGGCATCGTCCCCTGCGCCACAAAATTGTAAGCTCGACAAACGATTCGACCGATTCTTCAGGTATGGGGTTGTCGATGGTTGTCCGCACGCAGCACATCGCGCTCATCGTAGCCGCGGCATGCATCGCCGCGCTGTCTTTGCCTTTAAGCGCACCCCGCGCCGCAGATGTGACCGCGTTGCCGAATGGATGGCGCGTGACACCGGCCGGCACCGTCTTGCCGCTGGGCACGCTGCCGCTGCGGGTCGTGCAAGACCCCTACGGCAAGTGGTTGGCGATCTCCAACGCGGGATTCGGCGATCTATCGGTGTCGATCGTCGGCCAAGACAACGGCACCATCGCCGACAGCGCGCCGATCGCGCACACGTTTTACGGCTTGGCGTTCTCGCCGACTGAAGACGCGCTGTATGCTTCAACCGCATCAGACGGCGGAATCGCACAGTTCCCATTCGATTCGTCGACAGGGAAGCTAGGAAGCCCAACACTTCTGACGCTCGGCAGCGGCAAGCTGTGGGTCAATGGTCTTGCAGTTTCACTCGACGGCTCGATCGTCTACGCCGCGGTGGCGGGAGCGAACGATCTCGTCGCGGTGCGCCCCCGCTCGGGAGCAACGGTTTTCGCAACCCATGTCGACGATACGCCGTACGCAGTGATGCTCTCGAACAACGGCTCGCGCGTCTACGTCTCCAACTGGGGCTCGTCGTCGGTCAGCGTCATCGACTCGAGAACCGGCGCGCTGCTCGATACCATCGACACTGACGATCATCCGGGTGCGATGCTGTTCGGCGCCGACGGTCGCACGCTGTACATCGCGTGCGCGAACTCCAATGTGGTCGATGTGGTCGATTCGTTCACAGGCAGACTGCGTGGTAAGATCGATGTCGCGCTGTATCCGAACTCGCCGGAAGGAGCGACGCCCGACGCCCTGGCGCTATCCGCTGACGGGCACACGTTGTTCGTTGCCGATGCGGATAGCGATGCGGTCGTGGCGGTCGACCTCAGCACAAGCGCACCAGCCGTGTATGGCGCGATCCCCGTCGGCTGGTATCCGACCGACGTCGCGATGTCCAAGGACGGCAAGCGGCTGTACGTGCTCGACGGCAAGGGGATAACGGGCCACGCGAATCCCGACTTCGTGCACAGCTCGATCGTGCCGCGCGCACAAGACAATGTGACGTATTACGCCCCGAACACCGCCGTCGGCGATCTGGAAACGGTGAAAGTGCTCTCGCGCAGCGCGCTCAATGGCGGGCTTGGCGTCGCCCGCGCCAACTCGCCGTACCGGCCCGCGGCGCAAACGGCGAGCTTGCCGCCGTTCAAGCATATCATCTTCGTCATCAAAGAGAACCGCACGTACGACGAGGTCCTCGGCGACGATACACGCGGCAACGGGAGCGACTCGCTTGCGGTGTTCGGTCAGAAGGTGACGCCCAACATCCACCGCCTCGCCGACGAGTTCGCATTGCTCGATGCGTTCTACAGCGAAGGTACCGTCAGCGCCGATGGCCACGAATGGGCCGACGGCGGGTACGCCAATGATTTCGTCCAGCGCATGTGGCCGTCGGATTATGCAGGACGTGCCGACGGCTTTTATGACTTCGCGAATCCCATCTTGCGCCCAAGCGCCGGCTATATCTGGGACCTCGCTGTCAAACACGGCTTGTCGGTGCGACTGTACGGCGAAGGCGCGGTTGAAGCCAGCTCGCCGGCGCGCGGCCTTGATGCGTCGACGAACGCGCTCCTCGATCCGGCCTACCGCCCGTTCGACGTCACGTATCCCGACCAAGACCGCGTCGTCGAATGGCTGCGCGAGTTTCGTCAGTTCGGTGCATCCGGTCAGCTGCCCAATCTCGAAGTCGTCTGGCTCCCCAGCGATCACACCGCAGCGATGAAGGGCGGCGCGCGCACACCATACGCGATGGTCGCGGACAATGACTACGCGTTGGGCCGCATGGTCGAAGCGCTCACTCATAGCCGCTTTTGGAAAGATACGCTCTTGGTCAGCATCGAGGACGATGCACAAGCTGGTCCCGACCATGTCAGCAATCAGCGCATCGAAGCGCTCGTGGTCAGCGCGTATTCGACGCGCGGTATGGTCGACCACACCCACTACACGACGTCGAGCGTCTTGCGCACGATCGAGCTCGCCTTCGGGTTGCCGCCGCTCAGCCAGTTCGACGCATCCGCGACGCCGCTGTCCGACGTCTTTTCGGCAACGCCCGATCTGCGACCGTGGAGAGCCTCTGTGCCGAACATCAGCCTCACGACCGTCAATCCGATCGCAGGCGCGGCCGCGCGAGCGTCGGCGCGATTCGATTTCAATATGGCTGACGCGGTTGACCCCGCGCAGTTCAACGAGGTCCTCGGGCGCTACCTCAAAGACGTCCGCATGTAGCGGGCGCCCGTTCTTCGCGCGCGGCTGTTATTCGCCGTCGAGATATTCGAGCGTCGGCTTTGCCCGCAGGATGATGGGTCCAAGCGCGTCGATCATGACTTTGTCGGAATCGGGATAGTAGCAGACCTCGTCGGGGTCCGCCCAGCCGAGCAGCAACACCGTGCAGGGCGCATCCGATGTGTTGGCTAGCTGATGCGTTCCACGTTCTCCGACTGGAAAGCTAATGAAATCGCCGCGCCGACACACGATGTCGCCGCGCGGCGTGCGGATCGTCGCCGTGCCTTCCCAGACTAAGAACATCTCTTCTTCGCGCGTGTGCATGTGCATCGGGCAGTAGCGAGAGCCGGGCTCCATCGTGGTCACCCGGTACCCGAGCTTGCGCGCACCGATGTACAATCCGATCTCGCGCTCGGTTCCCGAAAAGCGTGTGCCGTTCGGGCTGGTCTCGACGAACGACTCTGCCGGCGCTTCATCGATATTGATGCGATTGACGTAGACGTCACGGCGCGATTCCAGATAACGTCCGATCGCTCCATCGGCGCCATGCAGGATCGACATGCCGTCGCCGACGAGCAGCGCCTCCAACTGCAACGCCCATAGCTTGCGCAGCGAGAGCACCGCTTTGACCGGATCGAGGAGTTTCTCGTCCGCAAGAAGCCGCACGCTTCCCGCGGGGTCTCCCCACAGCGCGTCGCCCACGATCGCTGCCTTGTGCTCTGGCAGATGTAGCGCGATTTCGCCAGGCGATTTCAAACCCTCGAGCTCGACCACCCGGATGCCGGCAAACGCTTCTTGTTGCGGCGCGTCATGCTGCACGAAGGGCCGGCCACCCTCACATAGGACCTGATCGACTGGACCCGAGAGCAGCGGCGCGTCACGCTCGCTCGCGCAGATCTTCGCGCCGAAAACCTTTGCAAGATCGCGCGACCGGCGCTCGTGATCGCGATTCGTGACGACGATCCACGTGATGCCACCGCGCTCTCGCATATGCGTCTCGTCTTCGGGCGTCCATGCTAACGGATCGACGGCGATATTGCCGCCCTTGCGTACGAGGAAATGCGAATTGAAGAACACGTTGCGGTCTGGTTGCCATACCGACCACATGAAGGTGCCAGGGATCGAAAGGGGTTGCACGGGACGCATGTGCGGTGCGCCCCGCGGTCAATCCTGTTGGACGCTCTACTGCTTCGTGAAGTCGGTTGGCGCAGGGACTTGGGTATAGCCAGCGGGCGGATCGAACGATGACGGGTTGTAAGGCTGGTTCTCGAACTGCGTGACCTCTTCGTGAATGGTGAACTTGAAGCCCAGGGTCATCGTCGTATCTTGTATCAGCGCGAACCGGTCCTGGCTGTGCGCTTTGCCGGTGGCCTGCATCTGGAATTGACCGAGGCACGGATTGCTGCCTTTGCCACCAGCGCCGGTGGGCATGTTCGGCATCTGCGGCATCGTCGTCGGCCTCGGCACCGCGCACGTGATCGTGACCGGGTTGGCGACGTACCACTCGTCGTTGGTCATCGACCCGATCTCGCCGTTCGGGCATTGGCCGGTGCCGTTCGACGTGCCGGTGATCGTCTCGGTGACGTGGTGCGCTGTCATACCGAAGATCTGCCGGGTGGTTGGATCGTTCACCGTGTTGACGGTGATCGTCACACCACCGCTGCCTTGGATCGGCGATCCCGACGGATTCGGCTGGCTCGGCGGCGGTGAGTACTGTTTCATCTCCTGCTGCGCCTTGGCCACGGAAGCGGCCATCGCCGCCTTGTACTGGTCGAACGTCATCACCCAATACGTCTTCTTGTTGTTGTCTGCATTGATGATGCGCTTGGTATCACACTGCAGTATCTGCGTGCCGTTCTCACTGTCCGAGCGCATGCGCTGCGGACCGATGATCGTCGTCTCGCTTGTGGGTTTGGGGTGGAAGAACATGGCCGCCGGACCACCCATCTTCGTCGTCGTCGTCGTCGTCCACGTGAGTTGCGTCGGCGTCGCGCCGCTCGCGAACAGTGGAATGGCCGCCGCACCGACCGCGGCGACGCCCGCTGCCAATGCGAAGAAGAGAGTTCGCGATGCGCGCTGCATAATGCGATTCCTCCGTCGAATGGAAATGCCGAAAGCGTCACGAGGGTACGCTCGACACGCCGTGCGTTCGGCCAATGCTCGGCGGCGCCCTCGCGCACGCGCCGCTTGCTAGGTCCGTTTTGTGCGCGCGAAGACGCGGGTCGCGTCGCGTCCGCTCCGCCGCGGCGTTTCCCAGCGTCGTTCGGCGGCGCGCAATCGGCGGCGCGCCGCCTAAATCCTTCACCTTTTGCACAGACTGAGAAGTGTTTTCCTCGCCGCTCGCTGCGGCGCAGCAGAGAATCTTGGAGACCGAAGAGGCGGGAGGCAAAGCACTCGCGGCGAACTGGAAACAAGTATGGCTGTCCGCGCTTCTACCAAGTCCGCACAACCTGTTATGCTTCGTTTTGAAGAGGGTGTTGCGCCGGACCGCGGAGGGCCACCGCTCGGAGCGTGGCAGTCGCACATTCCGACGCAGGCCTCGATCGACGGCACATTTCCGAAGACGATCATCGCGCAGGGCCTTGCCGCGTTTCAACGCAGCAAGGTCCGTTCTTTGAATCTGCGCCGCAACGATATCGTCGGGACCGTCGCTGACACAGAGACGCACACAACGACGCTGACGCGCGACGCATCGCGGTTGCCGCTTGGCATGCGCTGCAACTGTACGTGCCGCTACGGCTACGATTGCAAGCACGCGGTCGCCGCGCTCTACACCCTTATCGAGCTGTCGACTCGCGACGTCGAAGCGCCGGCCGCACCGCCCGCTCCTTTGCCCGCGGCGGCAGGGAACGGCCATAGCGCTGCCGCCGGGAAGCCGTCCACCAATGGCGACGGGCATGGCAATGGTGCGGCGACCGCGGTCGCCCCGGCACGCTCGGACTTGCTCGATCTGCTCACGCCTCACCACGAGAGCGTCACGCCGCGGCGACGTCTCTGGGTAGTGGTCGGCTTCGACGAGCGGCTGGGCGTGTTCTACGCGCGCCTCTGTCTTGACGCGCCCAAGCTGCACGGTGTCGCGCGCACGCATGCCGATCTGCAACAGCTGTATCGCACGACCCGGCAGGCGAATCTGACCGGTGAAGAGTGGGATCGCCACGATTCTGCTCTTCTCGCCGACGCAACGCTCGGGTCGATGTTCGGCACGCCCGCTGACTATGCGTTGGCCCGTGCGACGAGCGAGCAGACCAAAGCACTCACCAACAACTTCGCGCAGCTGTTGCTGCGCTTGATCGCACACCCGCGCGTGCGCTACGACGATCACCTTGGCGCCCATCCCTCCGAGATGCCGGCGGTCCGGATCGCGCTTGCGCCGCTGCACCTGCGCTTGTCAGGGCCGCGCGACGAGCACGGCGATCTCGAGTTGTCCGGAACGTTCATCCGGCCCGATGCTTCGACCGTCGACGTTTCGGCGGTGCGGCCCATCGACGGGACCCCGGCCTGGCTGTTCGACGGCGGCACGTTCTATCTGCACGATGGCAGCTTCAGCCTGCGCATCGTCGAGCGCATGTCGGCGGGCAGCGTGCGCATCACCGCGAGTGAGATCCCGGTGTTCCTGGAGCGCGCGCACCGCTTCCTCGATCGCGACACTGCGGCCGCGCTCATGGTCCTGCCGGACGACATGTCGCTGCAGTCGCTCGTGCGGTTGCGTTGGCAAGGCGACGGCATCACCGTCGAGGCGTCGATCGAAGATGCACGCAGCGGCGCCAACTGGCGCGTGACGCCGCAAGATTTCAACCCGCTGCAGCGTGTCGATAGCGGCAAGAAAGGCGCCGAGGCGCGCTACGCATATTGCACGCCGGAGCTCGCGCACCGCTTGCGCAGCCGCATCGAGGGAGTGGGTTGCCGGCCTGCGCGCGACGCCTACGAGCAGTTAGCGGCGCTGCATCCGGATGACACAGTGCCGCACTACGATGAAACGGCCTGGCGTATCGAGCCGACTGACGCGGCCTATCAGTTCGGCACGGAGACGTTGCCGGCGTGGCGTGCCGATTATCAGCTCGACATGGACGACACGGTGAAGTCGCTCGCCGAAGGACCCAAGGTGCTGCAGGTCTCCGTCAAAGTCGACGGCGACGAGAACAAAGCCGCGAAGAAGGAAAAGGCCGCGAAGGGCGCTGCGAACTTGTTCGGGCCGATCGATTGGCTCGAGATTTCCGTTGAGCTGCTGCTCGACGGCCAAAAGCTCTCGCCCGATGACATCAAGGCGCTGTGGCAGAGCACCGGACGCTACCATCGTCTCTCGGACGGGCAGTTCATCGATCTTTCGTCCTTCGCGCTCTTGCGCGAAGCGACCGGTGGATTCGGCGGCGGCCTCGAGCGCGGCGGCACTGCGCGTCTGTCGGCTGCACAAATGCTGTCGGTTTACGACGATCTCGCCAAGGCGTGCGGCGACACGCAGCTACCGGAGCAATTGCGCGAGCTGCGCGAAGCGGTGCGCAACTTCTCGGGCATCGAGGAGTGTGATCCGCCGAAACATCTCGCCAAGATCTTGCGGCCGTATCAACGGCGCGGCCTGGATTTTCTAGCCTATCTGGGGCGCTACGCGTTCGGCGGCATCTTGGCCGACGACATGGGCCTCGGGAAGACGCTGCAGGTGCTCTCCTATTTGGAGCGCGAGCGCCAAGCGCGCGGCAGTTCACCGAACCTAATCGTGTGTCCGACGTCGGTCACGCACACGTGGGTCGGCGAGGTAGCGCGCTTCACGCCTGAGCTCAAAGTCCAGTTGCTTTCGGCCGGTGCCGGGCGCGAAGACGTCTATAACAGCGCGGACAAATTCGACCTGCTCGTAACCTCCTACGCGCTGGCGCGGCGCGATGCGGAAAGCCTGGCGAAGATCCCGTTCCGCACGGTCGTGCTCGACGAAGCGCAGCAGATCAAGAACCCGCAAGCCAAGATCTCGCAGGTCATCAAATCGCTGCGTTCCGACCAGCGACTTGCTCTGACGGGCACGCCGATCGAGAACTCCGTCCTCGACCTATGGTCGATCATGGATTTTGTCATGCCCGGACTGCTCGGCAACGAGAGCCATTTCCGCGGCACGTTCGAGACGCCGATCATGCGCGACGGCGACGCCGAGAAGCAGACGCGTCTCGCCAAGCGCGTCCAGCCGTTCATGATCCGCCGCCTCAAGCAGCAAGTAGCGGCCGATCTGCCTTCGCGCACCGAGCAGACGATCGAATGCGAGATGACGCAATCGCAACGAAAAGCGTACAAGGAAGTCGTCTTACGCGCGCGGCGCGAGATCATGCGCGAAGTCGACGAGCACGGCATCGGCCGTGCGCAGCTCTCGATCCTCGCAGCGCTCACCAAACTGCGACAGATCTGCAATCATCCGGGCTTGGTCGGCGAGCACTGGCGCGAGGACGAAGACGCCTCGGGCAAGTTCTCCGCGTTCCTGGAGCTGGTAGAATCCATCGTCGAGTCCGGCCACCGCGTGCTGGTGTTCTCGTCGTTCACCGAGATGCTCGGCATTATTCGCGAGTCGTTCGACGCGCGCAAGCTCGCGTATTCGTACCTCGACGGCACGACCAAGAACCGCGCGAAGGTGCTCGACGACTTCAAACGCGAGGATGGACCGCCGGTCTTCCTCATGAGCCTCAAAGCGGGCGGGGTCGGGTTGACCGTCACTGAAGCTGACTACGTCGTCCTGTACGATCCGTGGTGGAATCCCGCGATCGAACGCCAAGCCATCGATCGCACGCACCGCATCGGGCAGACCAAACCCGTGACCGCGTATCGCCTGGTGACGATCGGCTCGGTCGAGCAGAAGATCCAAGCACTGCAGCAGCGCAAGCAAGCGCTGGCGGACTCCGTCGTCGCCAGCGACGCGGCGTTCGCCAAGAGCCTCACGCGCGAGGACCTCGACGACCTCTTCTCCGCCGTCACGGAGTAGCTGACCCCGTGGCACGGTCGAATTCGTTCGACCGTTCGTCGGATTCATCTGCGCGCGAAGCCCAATTCCGGGAACTCTTGAACCAGGCGCTGGATGGCGTCGCTGCGTGGGAGCAGCAGTGGCGTCCATTCGAGCGCGCGACTGAACTCGAGGTCGATGCTCAGGCCGCGCGTGCGGCCATCGACGCGTTGGTCGAGCGCCTGCACGACAACTATCCATTCTTCCATCCCGATTACGCCGGGCAGATGCTCAAGCCGCCGCACCCGATAGCGCTGGCTGCCTATCTCGCCGCCGCGCGCATTAATCCGAACAACCACGCGCTCGACGGCGGGCCGGCGACCGCCGAGTTAGAAAAAGAAGTCGTGGCTGATATGGCGCGCATGTTCGGTTATGGCGAGCATCTTGGCCATCTCACCAGTTCCGGTACGATCGCGAATCTCGAAGCGTTGTGGGTCGCTTCGCGCCTCAAGCCGGGGAAACGGATTGTGTTTTCGAGCGAAGCGCATTACACGCAAGGGCGCATGTGCGAGGTCCTCAGCGTTCCGACTGCGGTCATCCCGGTCGATGCGCGCGGCCGGATGGATCTCGACGCGCTCGCCCGCTATGATGACGAGGTCGGCACCGTCGTCGTGACCCCCGGCACGACCGCAGCCGGCGCGATCGATGCCGTCGATGCGGTGGTGCGGCTCGCGCGCGGGCGCGGATGGCGCGTGCACGCGGACGCGTCCTACGGTGGCTTCTTCTCGCTCATTGCTCCGGATCCGCGCGCGCAGCTCGATGCGCCGGCGTGGGCCGCGCTCAAGGATTGCGACTCGATCGCGACCGACCCGCACAAACATGGGCTCCAGCCGTACGGCTGCGGGTGCATTCTGTTCGCGGATCCTCGCGTCGGCGCACTGTACAAACACGACTCGCCATACACATACTTCACATCAGGCGATCTTCACATGGGCGAGATCAGCCTCGAATGCTCGCGCTCGGGCGCGGCAGCCGCGGCGTTGTGGACCACGCTGCGCGCGCTGCCTTTGCGCAAGGATCAGGGGCTGGGGCCGGTGCTGCTCGCGTGCCGGCTCTCCGCGCTTACGATGGACGCTCGCGCTCGCCGCAATGGCTTGCTCGCGCCCGTCGTCGAACCGCAGCTCGACATCGTGACGTTGGCGCCGTTGCGCGCCGGCGAACGTGCCGCTGTCAGCGAGGTCTCTCGGAGAACCGAAGCGATCTTCGACGCGCTCATGTCGGACCAGAGCCGTCCATTTTATGTCGCCAAGTGGCGCGTCGGCAAAGCGTTCGGTTCGCTGGCTCTACCGGATCTCGAGTGGAATGAGGACGGGTGTGCGGTCGTGCGCTGCGTGCTTATGAAGCCCGAGCACAGCGCGATCGTCGATGATCTGATCGAAGCTATCGAGCGCTGGCCTTCACTTCGCGCTTAGACGCGCGCAGGCGTAGACTGCGATCGTGCCCGACGGTCCGGCGACAGCTGCGCCGTACGCGTCGATCGCCGACACGGAATAACGCATGATGCCGTCTCCGCCGCGCAGATATGCGAATGCCTCTGCGCCGACGTCGACGCTGCCGCGATAGTTCAGAGCGGAGACCTGCGTCATGGGGACGGCGAGAATCGTCGATTCGGGCAACCGTGGATCGAAGGCGACGTAATCGTATCGGCTCGTGACGCGCAGGCTCGTCGATGAGGTGAAGTTGCTTTGAAAGGTCACGACGCTCGGCAGATCGAGCCCGCAATCGCCGTAATAGACGGCACGCGGCAGTCCGGCCCCTGCGAGAAATGCAAGGCCGGCGGGTGAATCGGCTGACGCGCACGGCGAGAAGCCGTTAAGCGCAACCAGGAACGCGATCCAGGCGAGAATATGCGCGCGACCGCTCAATCCTCGACCTCCTTAATGTTGTCTTAAGGTTTCCTTGATTATCGGTTGTGCCCTTCACGAGGCGCACTCAATCGCGCAATGTGTGACAGCGCGCAGCAAACAAAGAAGGCGGCGATGTGCCGCCTTCGTTTTAGGAACGATTAAGGAAACGAGCTCGATCGAGTTGTTGCTCGACGAGCGCTTGCTAGAGCCCGAGCGCGATCTCTACGCGCCGCATCTGGCTGTCTTGCAGGTCACTGTTTCTCAGCGCTGATCAAGATGATTGCGCGGTTGTTCGACGTCCGAAAGTCCTGCATCGCTGCGATCGCGGCGCCGAGCGGCGCGCTCTTATCGAGCATCTCGGTGATCGATTGGCCGGTACGGGCTTTGACCTGCGTGTCCATGCTCTGGCGCAGCGGAGCCGGCATAGAGTTGTACTTGTCGATGACCGCAAGCACCGGTCCAAGCTTCGTGGCCACGGTGTGCGGATCCATCACGACGATCGTCGCGCCTTTCGTATTGCCACTGACGAACGCGACGTAGTTGATGCCGTATCTGTGCGCGGTGGACTGCACGCTCGAGGGGCTGTTGGCCTTCGTATAACCTTGTGGCGGCGTGACGGTGTCGAGCCACTTCGAAAGGTCTTCCACGGAGGCAGCAGTCGAAGCGACGACCTCATGGCCGGCGTAGTTGCCGTTGGCAAGGGACGTAAGCGCTGTGCCTTGTTGCGACGGGTTGATCGTCTGATGGATGTCACGTGCGTCGACGATCGTCGCGTTGTCGGGCAGCGGAAGACCGGTCGTGTTAGGAAGCCCTGATGCCGACGCTTCGGGCTGCGGTGCGTTCGTCTGCTGTTGGCCTTTCGAACATCCTCCGAGCGCAAATGCAATACACGCCGTCAGCAGCAAGAGACGGTTCCTCATGCGGATTAGCCCCCTTTTGGTCTTTGAAAAAAACGGCCGGACGCTATCGCCGGTCGATCGATACCCATGGCAGACCGACGAGTCCTGTGTAATCGACTTGCGGCCGAATCAGACGGTTATCCTTCATCTGCTCGATGATGTGGGCGGTCCAGCCCGCCATGCGCGAGCACGCGAACATACATGTGAACGTGTCCGGTTGAATTCCGAGCGCGTACAGCGTCGGCGCCGAATAGAACTCGACGTTCGCATAGAGGCGACGCCCGGGCTTCTTCTCATTAAGGACTTGAACTGCTATGTCTTCGAGCCGGCGCGCAACAGCATACCAACGCGGATCGCCGCCGCTTGCGCCTAGATCTCGCGCCATCCGTTCGAGCGGCTCGGCGCGCGGGTCGCGTACTTTATACTCGCGATGGCCGATGCCCATCACGCGATCGCCCTTTTCGAGCAGTCCTCGCACGTACGCCTCGGCTTTGTCCGGAACGCCGATGTCGAGGATCATCTTCATGACTTTGCCGGGCGCGCCGCCGTGCAAATCGCCTTGGAGCGTTGCGACGGCCGATGTCGCCGCGGCGTACATGTCCGCCCACGTGCTCGCGGTAACACGCGCGGCAAAAGTCGAGGCGTTGAACCCGTGGTCGGCGAGCAGCACGAAGTACACGTCTAACGCGCGCGCCGCGGTTTGCTCCGGCACTTCGTCGTTCTTCATATAAAGGAAGTTTGCGGCGTGCGCAAGATCCGGACGCGGCGCGACCGGTTCGAGCCCGCGCCGCAGCCGATCGAACGCGGCCACCGCAGTCGCGGTCGCTGCGGTGAGTCGCATCGCGGTTGGGATGTCAGACGCATGCGTGCCGTCAGGTCCTGGCGGGACGTACAAAGATAATGATGAGACCGCTGTGCGCAGGACGTCCATGGGCCATGCATTGTGCGGCACGCCGCGCAGCATCTCGAGCACTGCTGACGGGAGCGCGCGCTGCGCCGCCATCGCGCTGCGAGTCGCGTCGAGTTCTGCGCGATTCGGAAGCCGCCCATGCCACAACAAGTAGGCGACCTCTTCAAAGGTCGCGTGTTCGGCGAGATCTGCGATGTCGTAGCCGCGATACGTGAGGCGCCCCTCTTGTCCGGCGACCTTGCTGATCTCGGTGCTGCCGACGACGACGCCTTCAAGGCCTGGATTAACGGTGATGCTGTTGTTCTTGACGGTGCTGCCTCCTATTAGGCCGCCCTTAGGTTCTTGCGAGCGCCGCACGCCACCTCGCCCAGGGTCCGAAGGCGTCGCGACGCGAAGCGATGTTTGTGGTTTTCGCTGCAGAAGGGCTCGTTGGACAGAAGCCTTCTGTGCTGTTCCTCTTCTCCGATACTGGTGGTGGCCATCGCACTGCAGCGGAGGCGATCGACCACGCATTGCGGCGGCAACCTGGCGGCGCCACCGTGCGCACCGAGTTGGTCGATGCCTTTGCGGCCTGCGGCGTCTTTCCGTTGCGCGAGGCGATCAAGAGCTACGGCGTGGCGCTCAAAGTCCAACCGAGCCCGTATCCGGCGCTCTATCATCTCTCGAACGGCCGCGTGCGCGCGCGCATCATGACCGAGCTCGGCAAGCCGTTCATACGCGGCAACTTCCGCCAGTTGCTCGAACGCGTCGAGCCGTCGCTGGTCGTCTCCGTCCACCCGTTGCTCAATGAGCTTGCGCGCTACACGATTGACTCGGTCGGCAGCCGCGCGCCGCTCGTCACCGTCATCACCGATCTCGTCACCATCCATCACGCGTGGACGACGAACATGCCGGCGAACCAGTACGTCGTCGCATCTGCCGAAGCCGCGCGCGTATGCACGAGTCGAGGTATCCCGGCTGACCGCGTCCATAATCTCGGCCTCCCGATCCGCGACGGCTTCACTCCAGCGGCCGATAAGTGCGCAGCAAAGGAGTTGGTCGGTCTCGATCCGCGGCGGCGCGTGCTCCTCGTCATGTCGGGCGGCGAAGGCGGCGGCAAGCTGAGCGCGATCCTGCGGCGTATCGCCGGCGCATTGCGCGCGCTCAAGCTTCAGGTCGTCGCGATCTGTGGACGCAACGACGCGCTGCGTGCCCGGCTCGAAGCGATGGCGCCGCGATTCGGCAGCGGAGCGCAAGTGCTCGGCTTCGTCGATAACGTGGCCGACTATATGCGCGCAGCAGACGCGCTGCTCTCGAAAGCGGGACCCGGCACGATCGTCGAGGCCGCGGCGAGCGGCCTACCGATCATCGTCTGCGATTATATCTCTGGCCAGGAAGCTGGCAATCTCGGGTACGTCGAGGCGCGCGGCGCCGGCGTCGTCGCACTCGAAGCACGCGATGTCAGCGCAACGCTGCGCCGCATGTTCGGCGCGGATCCCTTGGTGATGGCCGAGTACCGGCGCAGCGCGCTCGAAAGCGCGCGGCCGCACGCGGCGGACGACATCGCGCGTTTCTTGATGACGATGCTGCCTGAACCAGCGAAAGACGTGGCGCGCGCGGCTCGTTAAGACTTAGTGACTGTTCCCGTTGCCGTTCCCGTGCCCATGGCCGTTGCCGTTCTCGTTCTCATTCTCGTCTTCGTTTTCGTGGCTATTTCCGGGATGTTGTTTCCAGTATTGCTTGCAGTGCCCCGGCGGCCAGCACGGCGGATTGTAACCGTGTGGAAAATACGCATAGAGTCGCGTCGGCTGGCAGCGTATGCCGACACCGGTGTACGTGCACGGCGTCGAGCCGTTGTTGCTCAGATAGACGACAACGTTCCCGCTGCTCGGATACACGATGCGCCCGTCGCCGTACACCACGCCTCCGTCCGGCGTGTAACCGACGACGGTATTCGCCTGAGCGACTTTATGCTCGTAGTTGTTATAGATGATGATTCCGGCCGTCACTGCGAGCGCACCAAGGATGATATTGCGCGTGCTGACCTGACCGGCCGTTTCCGCCGGAGCCGGCGTGGCGCCGCCCGCGGCGAGCGCTACGACGAGCGCGCCCGCGATGAACATTGCCGCCAACGAGCGCGCGCGACTAGATCTCAATGCCATGACTGCATCCTCCCAGCATAGTATATACCCCTGGGCGGGTTGCGCGCAGTGCTCGAACGCACGCGACAGCCGCTGCCTGCTTAGGGATCAGGCAAGGATGCGGTCAGGGAATTCCGTGCAACACGAGCGAGGCGGCTCCGACGATGCCCGCGTTATTACCGAGCTTCGCTCGAACGATCGCCGTCTGATGCTTGGGAACCATGGTCGTCTGCTCGTCGACCAGGCGGGTGAGCGGTGTTGCGAGCAACGAGTCATCGGTGCGGCCGACGCCGCCGCCGAGCGCGATGATCTCCGGATTGACGAACGCGATGATGTTCGCAATACCGGTCGCGAGATCGCGCAGCCACGCATGCCATGTCGCCATCGCGTGCTGATCGCCCGCGGCGGCCGCACGCGAGATCATTTTGGATCCCCAATCGACCTGAGGCGTACCTGTCAGCAACGTGCTGCGCGGGAATGACGGCGCGATCGCGAGCGCGTGACGGAGCAACGCTGTGCCTGACGCTTGCGCCTCAAAACATCCGATCTTCCCGCAGGTGCAAACAAAGCCTGTGAGCTCGCGGATGACATGATGTCCGATCTCTCCCGCTCCCATCGCGTGGCCGAGCACGAGCTTGCCGTTGGCGACGATGCCGCCCCCGATCCCGGTGCCGATTGTGATGAGCACGAAATCGCGCGCGCCTTTGCCGACGCCATGATGGAACTCGCCGATGGTCGCGCAGCGCGCATCGTTGAGGATGCGCACCGGACGCGCGAGCTTCTTCTCGAGTTTCTCTTTGAGCGGCACGTCGCGCCAATCGAAATTGGGCGAAAAACGCACGGTGCCGCTGGCCACGTCAATGTTGCCGGGCGATCCAATGCCGACGCCTGCGACTTTGGTGCGTTTGGGCAGCGAGTCGATCGCCTTGGTGACGACGCGCGCCACTTCGGTGATGACATATTTGACGTCGTGCGATTCCAGGTCGCGCTCGTGGACGTTAAGGACGCGGCCGCGTTCGTCGACGGGCGCAGCGGCGACGTGCGTGCCACCGAGGTCAACGCCGATCGCATACTTCACGAGTCACGCCTCCGCCGGACGAAATGCGCGGTCGAATGAATTCGACCGCACGCAAGAAAGGATGGTGCCCAGGACAGGACTCGAACCTGCACCGGTTTTACCCGACTAGCCCCTCAAACTAGCGCGTCTACCAATTCCGCCACCTGGGCGGGCACCAGGAACATCACGATACGCCGCGCGCCGCGCGAATACCCGCGCGGCGGTGAGAGCTATTCGACGTTCGGATCGAGCGCGTCGCGCAGACCGTCACCCATGTAGTTGATGGCGATGACCGTCAGGAAAATGCAGATGCCGGGAAACACGCCGGCCCACCATGCGATCTGCATGTTCTCTTGCGCGTTCGACAGCATGTTGCCCCACGACGCAGTGGGTGGCTGCACGCCGAAGCCGAGATACGACAGCGCCGACTCTAAGATGATGATGCCGGCGACGTCCAGCGTCGCTTGCACGATGATCGGCGCAGCCGCGTTGGGTAGCAAGTGCTTGAACATGATCGAGACATTGCGGCTGCCGATCGCACGCGCCGCTTCGGCGAACTCCTTTTCGCGCAAGCTCAAGAATGCAGCGCGCACGAGCCGCGCGACCGTCATCCATGACAGCACGCCGATGATCAGTGCGACCCACACGGGACCGAGCGACGACTTCACCGACGTCGCTGCCACGATGCCGGTCAACACGAGCAGCAGCGGCAGGATCGGGATCGACAAGAACACGTCGGTCACGCGCATGATCACGTAATCGACCCAGCCGCCGAAGTAGCCGGCGCACGCGCCCATGATGGTGCCGAGCACGACCTCGATGAACATCGCGGTGACGGCGAGAGACAATGAGATGCGGCCGCCGTACATGAGCCGCGTCAGCAGATCGCGGCCAAGCTCGTCGGTGCCGAGGATATGGCCGTTGACGCCCGGCGCGAGCGGCGTGCCTTGCCAGACCGGGTCAATCGCGTTGGGATCGTAGTGCGAGATCAGCGGTGCGAAGATGGCCGCGATGACGAATACGAATAGCACGACCGCGCCGATCAAGGCCGGGCGATGGCGCGAGAACTTTTTCCAGGCGAGATTGCGGCGAGTTACTACATCATCGTCGTCGGGGACCGCCATCGGCGGAAGCGTTTGTGTTGCGACTGCCACGCGCGAGCTCCTAGTCGTACTTCACGCGCGGATCGAGCCAGCCGTACGCCAGATCCGCAATCAGGTTGAAGAACACCACGAGGATCGAGATGAGGACGAGGTAGCCCATGAGCAAACCGAAGTCTTGTTGTCCTAGCGCGGTGATGAACAGCCGGCCGGCGCCCGGCCACGCGAAGATCTGCTCGGTGATGAGCGCGCCGCCGACCAAGAACGGGATCGTGAGCGCGACGACCGTGACCACAGGCATCATGCCGTTCTTTAGGCCGTGTTTGAACAGAATCGTCGCGAAGGGCAGACCCTTGGCCGCTGCGGTGCGCATGTAATCGGTATGCAGCACTTCTTGCATTGAGGCGCGCGTGAAGCGCGACCACGTCGCCACTTGCAGCAGCGCGAGCACCGTGACCGGCAAGATCAGGTGGCGCACCCTATCGACGAAATCGCCACCGTCGGTCGAGATCATGCCCGCGGACGGCAACTGGAAGTCAAACGCGTAGCCGAACGCCTGGAAGTGGATGCCCTTGACCGCGAACAGCAGCTGCAGCAGCAGCGCGAAGAAAAACGACGGCATCGACTGTCCGAAGAACGCAAACGTGGTGACGAAGTAGTCGAGGGGCGAGTACGGACGCAGCGCGGCGAGAATGCCCAGCGTCAGACCGATGATCAGCGAGATGATGAACGACGTGACCATCAGCTCGAGCGTCGCAGGTAAGCGCTCGAGGAATGCTTCGACGACCGTCGTCGAATTGAGCGTCGACCAGCCCCAGTCGCCGTGGAGCACCTTCCAAAGCCAGTTGAAATACTGGATGTAGAGCGGGCGATCGAGACCCAGGTTGTGACGCAACCGCTCAATGTCGGCCGCGGTCAGGTGCGGATTGCCGGCGTATGCGGCAAGGCCGCCGCCCGGCATGGCGTGCAAAATCGCGAACAGGATCATGCTGATCAGCAACAGCAGCGGGATGGCTTGCAACGAGCGCCGGATGGCGTAGGTCAGCATGTCGTGTCTCTACTTATGACTACGGGTCCGCCTGGGTGATCGGTTTACCGTCAGGCGAGCGGATGTCATCGGCCACGACCCAGCCGTAGCGACCCTTGTTCGGCCCGTTGGTCAGTTTCACGCCCACCAGATCCAGGTTGTTTGGCGAGTATTGAGTTTTGGCGGCGCCGTCTTTGCAGCCGACGACGATCGCTTTGGTCCCCGGAGTCGCTAGCACAGTGTGGTGCAACACGATATCAGTATTGTAATTCCCAGCTAAGTAATCGATGAGCCGCTGCGCGGAGTCCCACACGAACACATCGGGATCGAGGCCTTGAGATGCGAGCACCAGATGCTCGCCGTTCGTGACGACGCAGGCTGACGCACCAGCTGCCGGCCCGACGAGGGTGGAAATAACGAAAAGAAAGGCGAGCGTTCTCGGCCACCCTGTCAGCATGCGGCTTTTCGGTTTCGCTGGCCTGGCAATTCCATCCCGCCTATGAAACGGGGCGGGCTGCCTTTCGGTTGCCAGTGCTCGACGAGCGTCACGGGCTGAGTCGGGCTCGAGCGCTCAGCCGGCGGCGTGGAGTTGACGCAGCACGTATGGCAGGATGCCGTCGTGGCGGTAGTACTCCACCTCGTCGGGCGTGTTGATGCGCACGCGAACCTTAAATTCTTTGCGCGATCCGTCGGCGGCCGTCGCCTGCACCGTCAACTGCTGCCCAACACTGACGCCCTGCGCGATCCCTTCTATTGAATATTGCTCCTCGCCGGTCAGCCCGAGGCTCGAGGCGGACTGCCCGGGTTCGAACTGCAGCGGCAGGACACCCATGCCGATCAGATTGCTGCGGTGGATCCGCTCGAAGCTTTCCGCGATGGCAGCTCGGACGCCGAGCAGCCTTGGACCCTTCGCTGCCCAATCGCGCGACGACCCTGTGCCGTATTCCTTGCCCGCGATGACAATGAGCGGCGTGCCCTCATTGGCGTAATGCATTGCAGCGTCGTAGATCGACATCTCCGCGCCGTCGGGAAGGTGGCGGGTGACGCCTCCCTCCGTGCCGGGAGCGAGCAGATTGCGCAGGCGCACGTTGGCAAAAGTGCCGCGCATCATGACCTCGTGATTGCCGCGGCGCGCACCGTAAGAATTGAAATCAGCCGGCTCAACGCCGTGCGCGATCAAGTACTTGCCAGCCGGCGAGTTCTTGCCGATGTTGCCGGCCGGCGAGATGTGATCGGTCGTCACGCTATCACCGAGCAGGGCCAGTACACGCGCGTTCTTGATGTCGCGCAATGCGGGCGGCATTGCCGAGATGCCGTCGAAGAACGGCGGCTTGCGCACGTATGTCGATTGCTGGTCCCACGCAAAGCGGTCGCCAGTGGGCACCTTCATCGACTTCCAGCGCTCGTCGCCGCCGAACGCATCGGAATACTGGCGCTTGAACATGTCGTCGGCGACGCAGCGTGCAACCGTTGCGCTGATCTCCGCCGCTGACGGCCAGATGTCCGCCAGATAGATGGGCTTGCCTGAGCTGTCGTGGGCGAGAGGTTCCTTGAGAAGATCGATCTCCATGGTGCCGGCGAGCGCGTATGCGACGACGAGCGGCGGCGATGCCAAATAGTTCGCGCGCACGAGCGGATGGATGCGCGCCTCGAAGTTGCGGTTGCCTGACAAGACCGCGCACACGACAAGATCGTGGTCGGTGATCGCCGCGCTGATCGGATCGTCGAGCGGTCCGCTGTTACCGATGCACGTCGTGCAACCGTACCCAACCAAGTAGAAGCCGAGCTGCTCCAGATACGGTTGCAGGCCGGCCTTCTTCAGATAATCGGTGACGACTTTTGAACCTGGCGCCAGGCTGGTCTTCACCCAGGGAGCCGATGTGAGCCCGCGTTCAACTGCGTTTTTCGCGAGCAGCCCGGCTCCGATCATCACGCTCGGATTCGAGGTGTTCGTGCAGCTGGTGATCGCGGCGATGACAACCGCGCCATCGAAGAGCTCGGCTTCTTCGCCGTTCTCGCCCACATAGCGCGCGCGGCGGCGCGCTTGCGCAGCGGTGCGCACGCTGCCGCCCTCGCCCGCCCAGCGCTCGGCGGCGACGACCGGCGTCTTGTGCGCGCCACGCCCTTGCGCGAACGCCTCCATCGCGCGTTCGAATTGCTGCTTCCCGTCTTTGAGCGGCACGCGGTCTTGCGGACGGCGCGGACCCGCTAAGCTCGGTTCGACCTGCGCCAGATCGAGATCAAGCACGTCGGTGTAGAGCGGTTCAGGCGTCTCGTCGGTACGGAACATGCCCTGCGCCTGCGCGTATGCGCGCACGAACGCGATGTGCTCCTCGCTGCGGCCGGTCAGCTTGAGATACTTCATCGTCTCGTCGTCGATCGGGAAGATCGCGCAGGTCGAGCCGAATTCCGGCGACATGTTGCCGATCGTCGCACGGTCGGCGACGCTGAGATTTGAGAGCCCGGCGCCGAAGAACTCGACGAATTTGTCAACCACGCCCTTGCGGCGCAGCATCTCCGTCACGGTAAGCACGAGATCCGTAGCGGTCGATCCGTCCGGCAAATGGCCGCGCAAGCGGAATCCGATCACCTCGGGGATGAGCATCGATACGGGTTGGCCCAGCATCGCCGCCTCTGCCTCGATGCCGCCGACGCCCCAGCCGAGCACGCCAAGCCCATTGACCATGGTAGTGTGCGAGTCGGTGCCGACGAGCGTATCCGGATAAGCGTACGCCTGCCCGTCATGTTCACTGCGGAACACGACGCGCGCGAGATATTCAAGATTGACCTGGTGCACGATGCCGGTATCGGGCGGCAACGCTTTGAAGCGGCGCAGCGCCGATTGCGCCCATTTGAGCAGCGCGTAGCGTTCGTGATTCCGCTCGAACTCAAGATCGGCGTTGATCTGAAAGGCCTCGCGCGTGCCGAACGCGTCCACTTGCACGGAGTGGTCGATCACGAGCTCCACGTCTTGCAGCGGGTTGATCTTATTTGGGTCGCCCTTGAGATCGGCCATTGCGTCGCGCATGGCGGCGAGGTCGACGACGCACGGTACGCCAGTGAAGTCCTGCAGCAGCACGCGCGCGGGGCGGAAAGCGATCTCGCGCTCGGACGGCTTCTTCGGATGCCACGATGCGAGCGCTTCGATGTGTTCTTTCGTGACAGAACGCCCGTCTTCAAACCGCAAGAGGTTCTCGAGCAGCACTTTGAGCGAGAACGGTAGGCGATCGACGTGACCCACACCCGCGTCGGTCAGCGCCCCTAGCCGGTTGTAGGCGATCGACGTGCCGCCGACATTCAGCGATGCTTTGCTCTTGAAGGAATCTGTTGAAGCCATTGGACTAGCGAACTTCGTCACGTCGCTGGGGGTCGCCTACGCAGTCGCGCGCGCAAGGATTCCGCGTTGACATCGCCCGAAGGCCCAGACATGCTACGAACACTATTGGTCGCTGCTTGCATCTTTGCGATGATGCCGACTGCAACTTTTGGCGCACAAAGCAGCGTCCCAGTCGATCCTGGCATCTTCACTCCGATCAAGGCCTTTGCCGATTCGTTCAACGCAGCGTGGCAAGGCGGACCGACAAGCATGCCTGACATCTTCACCGATGACATCTCGGTGATCGACCTTTTCCCACCGTTTTATTGGCACGGCAAGAGCGAAGTCGTCAGCTGGTATTCTATGATCATGCCATCGAAGGGCGATCGCGCGCTGCGACAACATGTGGAGCTCGGCAGCCCATTCATCGTGACGGTCGGCGCGGGCGAACGGCGATCGACGACAGGTTCAGGCGACACCGCCTACGTCGTGGTGCCCGCGACGCTGACCTATGTTTTCAATGGAAAGCCGCAGATCACGAAAGCTGTCTATAGCTGGACGTTGCGACGCGAGGGCGGGCGCTGGCGCGTTTGCGCTCATTCGTGGGGAACAATATCCGAAACCCAGCCGCACGCCGTTCAGTACACGATCAACGTGCCCTGGCCAACACCGTCGCCCGCGCAGATGCGGTGAAAGACCCCAATCGCCTCCGCTTCGCGCGCGTGCTCGTCGTGCTCTTTGCGCTCGTCGCAACGATGGGTCTTGCGACACCAGTGCTCGCCGCGAACTACTCTGAGCCGCAAGGTTACCTGCAATATTCGACGGGCTTCGGCGATACATACAACGGCGTGACAACGAACGACGGGGATCATCTCTGGGGTTCGTACTCGTTCAAAGCGAAGGTTTTTCTCGGTCGCTTCGCCGCCGAGTATCAATACTATCGCGACCTGACCAACAGTCAGACGAACGCCACGACTGCTAGCGGCGGGCCGGGAACTTTGATTAACTTTCCTGGCGCACAAGTCATCGTGCCGCAGTTCGTGGCCTCGGACGGGCAATCCGAGTTTCGGCTTGAGTATCAGCCGCCGAAGTTTCCCGTATACCTCGGCGTCGCCTACAGCAACTCGTTCAACAACTACAATTTTCCGCGGCTCACCGCTTCGGGGATCGGCGTTGAACTGCAGCCGGATTTGGGCCGCGCGATCAGCCCGTATGGCTCATTCTATTGGTTTCCCAATCAGACCGGAACGTATCCGCTCGCAAACCCGAATGATCCGTCGAGCGGATCGGTCCATTCGGCGTTCATAGCGAACGAGCTCGACTTCGGAGCGTCATTCGCGTTTCCGAAGATCAACGTGAACGTCTTGGCCGGTTATTATCAGTACACGAACGTGCGCAAGACCGGGAATTTCAACTTCGTGCGCGACGGCCCATACTTGGGCGTCGGTTATCGCATCCGTTAAGTTATTCGCCCGGGATGCCCGAAAACGCCGGCTGCCCGTCGAACGTACACAACGATTCCGTTTGAATGAAGTCAAAACCGGCCTCTGCGACGCGCGCGAGCAGCGTCGCGACCTGCGCGTGCGAGATCTCGCCGCCGTCTTTTGCTAAAAAGCGGCAGCGCCACTGATCCGTACACAGCGTCTCCGGCAAGCCTGTGGGCCACACGCGCGAGCCTCGGTTGAGGATCGCGCGCAGCTCGAGGCCGTCAGACGAGACGCGAGAGAGCGCGCTTCCGAGCTCGTCAGCAGAGCCTTTCGACCAATCGAGATAGACATCAACGCCAACGAGTGCTTTCTTCTTGCGTTGATCGGTCGCCAACGCCTTGAAAACCGGCGATTTTTCCGGCGCCACGTCCTTGTATGATGCGGGCTTGAGGTGCTGCGGTTTTTCGCCGAGTCGCGCGATGACCGCTTGCGCGAATTCTTTGGTGCCGACTTTCTGCTTACTCGTACCTTCGCGATAGATGTCGTAGGTGTGGATGCCGTCTTCGATCGTGCGCAGCCACGCGTTATGAACTTTCGCTGCCACATCGGTCTGCCCGATGTGCACGAGCATCATGATCGAGCCGAGCATGAGGCCTGAAGGATTTGCGACGTTCTGACCGGCGCGGCGCGGAGCTGAGCCGTGGATCGCTTCGAACATCGAACACACCTCACCGATGTTGGCCGATCCGGCAAGCCCGACCGAACCGGTGATCTGTGCCGCGACGTCCGATAGGATATCTCCGTACAGATTCGGCAGCACGAGAACATCGAAACTTTCGGGCGTGTCTGCGAGCTTGGCCGCGCCGATGTCAACGATCCAGTGCTCGTGCTCGATCTCGGGATACTCCTTGGCGATCTCATCGAACATCTTATGGAATAGGCCGTCGGTGAGCTTGAGGATGTTGTCTTTGGTGAAGCACGTGACTTTACGGCGGTTATTGCGTCGCGCGTACTCAAACGCATAGCGGATGATGCGCTCGCTGCCCGGGCGCGAGATCAGCTTGAGCGCCTGCGTCATCTGGTGCGTCTGCTGGTACTCGATGCCGCCGTAGACGTCTTCTTCGTTCTCGCGCACGATCACGACGTCCATCACCGGATGCTTGGTCTGCACGTAGGGCGCGTACGAGACGCAGGGACGCACATTCGCGTAGAGGCCGAGCGCAGTGCGCGTCGTGACGTTGAGACTCTTGTAACCGCCGCCTTGGGGCGTCGTGATCGGCGCTTTGAGGAACACTTTCGTGCGGCGCAGCGATTCCCACGCGCTGGGCGCGATGCCGGCGGGATTGCCGGCGAGATAGACCTTCTCGCCGACTTCGATGACCTCGAGCTCGAGCCGAGCGCCGGCTGCCTTGAGCACCTCGAGCGTCGCGCTCATGATCTCTGGTCCGATGCCGTCGCCGTAGGCAACCGTGATGGGTGTATTCGCGGACATGTGAACTCCCCGCACGTCGTTCGTGTGCGCTAGGGTTCGTCGCGCCGGAGGGCGGGGTCCCGCCCTTGCGTAATGGGTGGCCCGACATATGGCGCAGCCACAAGTCATCGCGGCGCGCTTTGCGCAGATGCGGTACGCGACGAGCGCGATCGATTGGTTCCGCAATCAAGGGATTGATGCGGCGGCGATCGGCGCATTCGCTGTGCCGCCGGGCGGTCAGCCGCGGCCACCGCGTCCCGGCGACAACCAACGCGACGACCTGACATGGATCGTCTCGCTCGATCTTGCGCGCGCACCGATCACTCGTCGTGTCGCGGTCGATGCGATGAAGCGCGAGGGCGGCACGCTCATCGCCAACGCTCCCGCACCCACGTAGCGCTCTTTCTCCCGAAAGGCGGCCCGTATGATCGTGGCCATCGCGCGAGAGTTAGGGGCCGGCGGCCTCGCCGTGGGCGAAGCGGTCGCCAAGCAGCTCGGCATTCCAGTGCTCGACAAAGAGATCGTCGATCTCGTCGCGCAGCGCCTCGGCGCCCCCGAGGCGTACGTCGCGGAGCGCGACGAGCATGGTGAAAGCTTCACCGAGCGAGTGTTGCGCGGCATCATGGCGGCCTACCCCGAAACGCTGGCGGCCCGCGATTTGCCCGACTGGTCGGAGCAGAACCTCGTGAAGCTCACCGAAACCATCATTAAGGAACGCGCGGCAGGGGAGTCGCTGGTCGTCATCGGGCGCGGTGCGCCGATGCTGCTCAAGGACCGGCACGACGTCGTGCGTGTCTTCGTCACCGCGCCGCCGGCGCAACGCGCCGCGAACGTCGTCGCGCGCATGGGTGTGTCGCACGACGAGGCGCTCAAAGAACTACGCCGCTCGGATCAGCACCGGGCGGCATATTTCAAGGAACACTACAACGTCTTGGACTGGCGCGATCCGCGCCACTACGATCTCGTCGTCAACACCGCGCGGTTTGGAATCGAAGGAGCCGCACAACTCATCGCCGTTGCGGCCCGCGAGGTGGTTAGGCGCTAGGCGCGCAGAGCATCAAGAGCAGTTCCGGTCCCGATCGCGCACAGCGTGCCCGCATCCCAGTGGATGTTCGCCTTGATGAAGTCGTTGAACTCAGACGCGCGCAGACTGGAGAGCAACGCGAGCTCTTGTGCGGGCGTGACGAGCGGCTGGTCGAAGAGCGCGAGCTCGGCGTAGCGCCGAGCGAGTTCGGCATTCCATTCGGCGAATAAGGTCGTCTGCGCAGCGTACGCCTCGCGGCCTCGCTCGAACTCGTCCGCAGAAAAACCGTGGCGGGTGTCTTCGAGGATGCGCCGCATCTCGCGCACGGCGATCTTCGCACGGCTGCGCCCGACCGCCGCCATCGCGCTCATCACCCCGACATTGCTGTAGAAATCTTGCGTCGCATACACTTCGTACGCCAGACCGAGACCCTCACGCAGACCGTCCCATAGCCGGCTCCCGTCACCCTCGCCGATCATCGTCTGCGCGAGCTGCGTCTGCAGCACAGCCCGATAGCCGGCGCCGTACGACGGCGTCGTGGTTGAGATCGAAAACCAGACCTGTTGCGCGTTCGAGCGGCGCAGCGTCTTCGCGCGCCGGGCGCGATGCATCGCCGGTTGGTAGACCGTATCTGCGGGTACCGATGCGACGACCGCGTCAGGTGTGGCGCGCCACGAGCCGAAATGCCGTTGCGCGATGTCTGCGAGTTCGCGCCTGGACTGCGGTCCGGCGAGACTCAGCACAGCGTTGCGCGGATTGAACAGGCGACGGTGGAAACGTCTGACTTGGCCCGGCGTGATCGCGCGAACCGTGGCGCGGGTGCCGCCGACGTCGCGACCCAGTGGATGCGAACCCCACAGCGCTTCGTCCGTAAGCACCTCGATGCGCTTGCTGGGATCATCTTCCCAGTCGCGCAGCTCTTCGAGCACGACCTTGCGTTCCGTCTCGATATCTTGTCGTGCGAACAGCGGGCGGCGCACGACGCTGCTGATGACGTCCAGCGCCTCATCGGTCTTCACTGCGGGCACGCTCCCAGTGATCGCGATGAGCTCCTTGCTCGTCGAGGGATCGAAGCGGTTGCCGCAGCGCTGCATCGCCGCCGCCAGCTCCTGGCGCGAATAGTCGAGCGTGGCCTTGAAGATCAGATGTTCGAGGAAATGGGCCAGACCCGGCGCTTGGCGCGGATCATAGATCGAACCAGCGCGCAGCGCGAGCGCGATGCTGGTCGTGCCGGATTCGGGCGTGCGAGTCGTGACGACGCGCAGACCGTTGCGCAGCCGGAGGCTGGTCGGTGCGGGTTGTTTTGAGCGCCGGGGCATGGGGGGCTTCCTATTAGTTGTGTGCGGGGGTGGCCCGTGTGGGCGATATTCTACCTTCGCCACCCGGCGCGCAAACGTCTAGGGCCTTTAGGGACGGGAGCTTGCGCCTTTGCCGATTCTTTCGTCCCGGAAAATAAAATATTAGGACGCATTGGAAGCGCCGTCCCGCTCCGGCTTCAAAGGCACGGAAAGGCGGCAAGCTGGCCGCCGTCGAGCTGCCCGGGCGTCAATCCGCACGTGCTGGAGAGCCGTTTTGAAGAAGAGATGTGCACGAGCGCGCCGGCCGTGTCCGCATGGGGATTCGAGCTGTTTCAAACGATGCCAGGCGATGCCAAAAGTCCAAGCGAACCGCGCGCCAGCATGGGTGAGGACGCCGCGCTGATCACGCGGGTGCGCCGCGCCGATTCGGCTGCGTTCGCGCAGCTCTACGATCGCCACGCGGCCCTGGTCTTCGGCGTCGCGCGCCGAGTCCTCGGCGATGCGACGCAAGCCGAGGACGTCACGCAATCCGTCTTTCTTCAGATATGGGCGCGCCCCGACTCGTTTCAGGGCGGCAATTTCGCCGCGTGGGTTGCAACGGTAGCGCGCAACGCGTCGCTTGATATCCTGCGCAGCGCCGCCGTGCGCACCCGCGCACCCGAGATGCCGGCCGATATCCAATCGAGCACCGATGTCCACGACGAAGTCTTCGAGCGTGTCCGCTCAGAGGCGGTGGTCGATGCGCTGCGCTCGCTTCCAACCGATCAACGCGAACCGATAGAACGCGCGTATTTCGAAGGCCTTACGTACCGGGAAGTCGCTGAAAAGCTCAACACGCCGCTGGGAACGATCAAGAGCCGGATCCGTGCGGGCCTGCGGCGCCTCATGGACGCGCTGGCCGAGGTGCAGGCGACGTGATGGACGAGCGCGATCAAAATATGAACGAACTCGCGGAGCTGTATCCGTTGGGCGGGCTTGAGCCGGACGAGCGCGCCGCGGTTGAGTCGTACCTCTCAAGCGAAGGCTGTCGCGACGCGATCAAGCGCGGTCGCACGGTCGCGTATGCGCTGGCAGCAAGCGTTGCGCAAGAACCGCCGTCTGAGCTGCGCGCGCGCGTGCTTTCTGCCGCACAGGCGCGCGGCGTGACCCAGCAACCCAAACTCGCCGACGTGATAAGGCCGTGGTGGACGCAACCTGCGTGGTTAGCTGCGGCAGCAGCTGTCGTCATCGTCATTTTTGCCGCAACGTTCGCGTATCAATCGCTCTCACCACGCTCGTGGGCCGTCACGTGCACGGCCGCTCCGACCTCGTGCCCAAGTGCGACGCGAGTCGTCGCGTCGTCAAACAATGCGCTTTTGTTCGAAGCGCGTGGCATGGCGGCGCCGCCCGCGGGTAAAGTATATCAGGCGTGGTACATCCGTGCTGGCGCGAAGCCGACGCCGGCCCCGACATTCAGTCCAGACGCGAGCGGCACCGCGCGCGTGACGCTTCCGGTCGGAGCGGAAAAAGGATTGACCGTTGCCATCACGGTCGAACCGCAAGGCGGATCGCAAGCGCCGACGACCAAACCGTTCTTGGTCGCTTCAATTAACTAGGCAGGGTAACTGAGCGCCGCCCGGCAAGGCAGGCGGCCGCGGGAACGCCGCAGACTGGAGACCCCATCATGGCGATGACACTGACGACCGGCCGGTCGAGCTTCACCACCTGGTACGACGAGAACCGCCGCCGCTCTGCGGCGCTGTTCGACATGGTGACGCCGGAGGCATATGTCTCGCGCCCGATCCCGCTGCGTCACCCCGTACGCTTTTACGAGGGGCACATCCCGGCGTTTAGCTTCATCACGTTGGCGCGCGATGCGGCCGGCATGCCGCCGGTCGACGAGCGCATGGAGACGCTATTCTATCGCGGTATCGATCCCTCGTCCGCCGCGGCCGCGCAGCAAAGCGCGCCGCAGCAGTGGCCCGATCGCGTTGTTGTCCAAGAGCTGGGCCGCCAATGGGATGCCCGGGTGCTCGACGTATTGCGTGGCGCAGACGCAAATCCGGCGTCACTCTCTCCGCGCCTCAAAGAAGCGACGTATACGATTCTCGAACACGAGCCGATGCACCACGAGACGCTGCTGTACATGCTGCATCAGGTGCCGCTTGCGGACAAGCATCGTACGTTTGGCGACGCGACCGTGATACCCGGTGGCGCACCTCCGCGCAACGAGCGCATCGAAATACCCGCCGGCCGTGCGACGCTCGGCGCGCGTCGCGAAGACGCCGAGTTCGGATGGGACAACGAATTCCAAGAGACGACCATCGACGTAGCCGCGTTCGGCGTCGACAAACACAGCGTGACCAATGCTGATTATCTTGAGTTCGTCGAGCGCGCAGGTGGCGAAACGCCGCCGTTCTGGCGCAAGCACGGCGATCGCTGGATGCAGCTTGGAATGTTCGAAGAGGTGCCGCTGCCGGCGGCATGGCCGGTCTACGTCTCACAGGAGCAGGCTACTGCATATGCGCGTTGGCGCGGGGCGCGCCTGATGAGCGAAGCGGAATTTCACCGTGCCGCGTACGCGACGCCGCGCAGCGACGAGCGCCCGTATCCTTGGGGCGACGCAGCGCCCTCAGCGGAGCATGGCAACTTCGGCTTTCAACATTTTGACCCGACGCCGATCGGATCGTATCCGGCCGGCGCGAGCGCGTGGGGCGTCGAGGACCTCATCGGCAACGGCTGGGAGTGGACATCGACGCTGTTCGAGCCATTCGACGGTTTTGCGCGTATGGAGTCGTACCCCGGTTACTCGGCCGACTTCTTCGATGGCCAGCATTACGTGATGCTTGGCGCTTCAGCCGTGACTGCGCCCGAACTCGTCCGGCGCAGCTTGCGCAACTGGTTCCGGCCGAACTACCCGTACATCTATTCGAAATTCCGCCTGGCATACTAGCATAATGTGATTGAGAGCGCGCGCGAGGCGTGACCGCGCGCGCGCCGGCTCCGTGACGCGCCGCGCAATTGCGTTAGACGCGTGTATTCATATCTGTTTCTCATAAGGTCAAGCGCGTTCGCACCGATACCGAAGGCAGGGGGACGCTATGGAAGACATTTGGGAAGACACGTGGCCCTACGAGAGCGCCCGCGCTGATCTCATCGCCGAGGTCCGCCAGCATCGCGCCAGCCCGCGCGTCATCCAGACCGCCATCGACGCCTGCCGCCGGCACTTGGGCGATACGACGATCAATCAAGCCGCGCAAAGCCACGCCGACCCGAACTTCGTGATGCGCAAAGCGATTGCAGAGACGATCGCCGAGCTCGAACGCGAGTTCAGCGGCGACGACGACGACGCGATTATGCAAGCGCTGAAGATCGTCGTCGACATCGCCGGCAAGCATTAGCCGCACCTAATCCAAAACGCCACGATCCGGCCGCGGGACGTCGTATATCAACACGCCGCCCCTCTTGCATCCCTGTTTACTTTGTGGTACAAAGTCATAAGCAGCGATGACTTTGTGGGGCAAAGTAACTGTGGCGATTCGTCTGATCGCGCTTATCTTTATCTGGGTAGCGGCGACTGCCGGCTGGTTCGTGCTCGGCGCGACGCTCTTCGCGCGAACCCAGGTGGCGGACGACGCTCAACGCGTTGCCCTCGGTGGCCTGTGGGGCCCGCCGCAAACGCAAGCCGCACCCACATTCTCCTACGTATCGCCTGCGCAAGGCGGGCGCAGAACGCAGACTATCACCGCCGATCCCGCGTCAAGCCGCATTGCAGTAGATCTGTCGCTCGACGAACGTCGCAAAGGTCTGCTGTGGTACAACACCTACGCGGTCGCATTCGCCGGCACATACCGCACCCTTAACCCGAGCGATGCAGCCGTCCTGACGCTTCACTTTCCGCTGCCGGGCGATGGGGCGATCTATGATGACGT
>DASRXC010000077.1:0-10382 GCA_035654355.1 Binatus sp. (SeqCode) | reverse complement strand
ACTCCGGGGCCCTTCGAGCCGGATGCGTGCGCGTGCGCGCGCCACACATCGAATGTGGTCGTGTCGATCCAGAGATCCTTCCAAGGATGCGCTCGCTCGTCGCGCAGCGCGTGCATCGCGAGATGGTAGACGGGCTTACCGTTGTAGTCCTCGATCGCGACCAGCTTCACCGAATAATAACGATCTCCGATCACGGGCTGGACGCTGATCACCGGCGGCGCTGTCGCTCCTGACGGCAGCGCTCCCGGGCTGATGGTCGGCGGCGGCGTGAGCTGTGGATCGGGCGTTGCATATAAAAGGATGTCGTTGTCCGGCGCGGATGGGAAGGGATAGCCGAAATACGTCTCGGCGCGACCGAAGTGGTCCTTGTTGATGCTCTGCATGAGCCCTTTGCCGTCGCCGCGGTACCAAACGCGGTAGTCGTCGATTTCCCGCTGCCAGTGATGATCGAAGATCTCATGCATCTGATAGGTGATGAAATACGGGTGGGGATGCGCGCGAGTCGCCTTCTCGGCGTTGATCATGATCTGGTCGGCGCTCAGCTCCTCCACCTCCACTGCCGTGGGTGACGGCGATGGCGTCGGCGTAGCGGAACGCGTTGGCGTGGGAGACGCTGACGGCGTAGGCGACGGCGCCGGCGTCGCAAATGCTAAGGCTGCCGCCGACAAGGCCAGCGCGACAAAACCGCCGCTTGCGAGAAGACGTTTCACGATGATATGCGCTGTTTCGACGCCAATGGTATAAGCGCATGCAGCCGTTCGAACCGACCGCGCAGCAGCGTGCGGTCATCGATCATCGAGGCAGCCATCTCTTGGTCTTGGCTGGGCCAGGCACAGGCAAGACGGAGACGCTTGCTCGCCGTTTCGCCTCGCTGGCAGTCGACGATGGCGTCGATCCGAGCGCCATTCTCGTGCTCACTTTCTCCCGCCGCGCCGCGGAGCAGATGCTTGATCGCGTCGTCTTGCGTCTGCGCGAGCGCACCGGCGTCGAGCTGGCCGTGAGCGAGCTGTTCGTCCGCACGTTTCATAGTTTTTGCGCGCGGCTGCTCGACGGGGACGGGCCGCGTTTTCGCGAGCGCAACCTGCTCACGCCGGTCAAAGAGCGCATGCTTTGGAAACGGGTCGCGGCCCGGACGCATCTACGTTCGTTCGACGACGACGTCCGCACTAGTCCGGCATTCGCGGCGGACGCGCTCAATCTGATCGCGCAGCTCAAAGGCTATGGATTGTCGGCGGGCGATCTTGCTCGCGCAGCCGGCGGCGACGATCGGCTGTCCGACATCGCCGCGCTATATGGGGGGCTTGACGACGATCGGCGCCGCCTCGAGCTGTTCGATTTTCGCGATCTTGTCAAAGATGCGCTGGACGAGCTCGCACAACCCGAAAGCCCTGCGTCAAGGTGGCTGCGCGAGCGCAGCGGCTTCCGGCATATCTTGGTCGACGAATTTCAAGACAGCGATAAGCTGCAGCTGCGCTTGCTCGAAGTTCTCGCTGGACCCGCACGACTGCGTAAGCAGCCGTCGCCCGAGATCTGCTTCGTCGGCGATTTCAACCAGTCGATCTACCGATTCCGCGGCGCATCACCCGAAAACATCGAAGCGGCGCGCACCCTGTTCCGTTGCGAACAAGTGACGCTGAGCACCAACCGCCGGTCGGCGCAGGCGATTCTGGACGTCGCCAATCAGACGCCGCACATGGATGCCAAGTCGCTCACGGCTGCCGAAAATCCGAATGTACCGGGCTCGGTTCAGCTCGTGCGCGCGAATGCGCCCGATGCCGAGGTCGAGCTCGTGCGCCAGACGATCGCCGACCTGCTTGCGGCGGCCACTCCTGCGCGCGAGATCGCCGTGCTTTTGCGCGTCAGTGAACCGTATACGAGCGCGATCATCAACCAGCTCGACCGAGCGGGTATCGCTGTAGCCGCACGCCCAGCCGCGGGGTTCTTGGAGGACCCAGCGGTGAACGCCGTGCTTGCAACGCTGCGCACGTTGGCACAGCCGAGCGATGAGATGCTATGGACGCGACTGCTGACGAATCCGCTCGTCGGCTTCCGGGCGGTCGCCGTGCGGATGGCCTTCGATCTCGCCCGGCGCAATGGAGAACGCAGTCCCTTGCGCGCGCTGCAGCAGCTACCGCCGGATGGCGTGCGGCCGTTTGACGAGTTTCTGGCCGCGTGGCGCCGCGTCGAGCGGCACGCTGCCAAAGCCGGCATTGCGTCGACCGTTAGTGTCATCGCACGCGAACTCGACCTGCTTCGTCCAGTCCGTGACGGCGCGCAGCCGCCAGGCTGGGATACGCGATCGTCGCCGCAGCGGCTCGACGCCCTGCTCGAAGCCGCACGCGATCTTGAATCGTCGTCGCGAGCGCTGGGCGACGGACGAGTCGAACCTGCTCGCTTCGTCGCAGATATCGAGGAGATCGCTGGACTGCTGGACGATCCGGCACAGGAACCGCCAGCAGAGGCCGATGGCGTGCGCGTGATGTCGATCCATGCCGCGAAGGGCCTCGAATTCGATGCGGTGATCGTGCCGCAAGCGATCGATGGCGTGTTGCCGCAGCGCGGCCGCGGTCATGCACTGCTCTCCTCGGCATCCGAGCGGAGCTTGAGGAGAATCGCGCCGACGCTGTTCGCCGGCGAGGACGAATCGTTCACCGAAGAGTGTTCGTTGTGGTACGTCGCGCTGACTAGAGCGCGTCGAAAGGTCGTCGTGACCGCAGCCGAAGCGGATCGCGACGACATCGAGCTGCCGCTGTCGCGCTTCGCACAGCCGATCGCGAAGGAAGCGGTGAAGGGCGTCGCGCGTCACCTCCGTGTGATAGACAGCGTCGCGGAGCCGAGCGCCATGCCACTTCAACCTCGCCGGCACCTTTTGTACGACGTCGATCACCTCAGCCCGTCGCTCGTGGAAACGTTCCTAACTTGTCCAAGGCGCTTCTTCTACCAACAGGTGCTGCGTCTCGCGCCGGATCGTGAGCCTGAGACGACGATGCTCGGCTCCATGCTGCATCTCGCACTCGCGGAATTCCATGAAGCGCATCGCGATTTCACGCAGCGCGAGGTCGACGGCGAGCGCCAGTTGACGTGGTTCGAGGAACTCGCCGCACACGTCAGTCACGCCGGTACGATCGTCGCGAACGAGCAAGGGCTGCACGTAGAATCGAACTTCATGCGCTATCTGATCGCGCTCGGCCGTCAGTACATGGAGAAGTACGTGCGCTGGCTCGCAGCGGAAAGCTCAGGCGCCCCATTCGAAGTGCTCGGATGCGAGGTCAAGCTCGACGTTGAGATCGAGGGCGTTCGCTTCCGCGGCCGCGCGGACCGGATCGACCGGCTCGCCGGCGGCGGCCTCGCGATTCGCGACTACAAGAGCGGGCGGCCTCGGCCGGGTACGGTCCGCGCGATTAGGACTGCGCTCGAGCGCCTCGCGCGCGGTGAGATGCTCGCGGGCAGCATGCCTCGCGGGCTCAACGTGCAGGCGCTCTTATACATTCCGGGCGCGCAGGCGATTTTCAACGAGCCCGTGGCGCGCGTCGAATATCTGTACTTCCGTGGCAAAGACGGCCGGCCACGCGACATCGAGACTGATTCGGTCGTTATCGCAGCAGCTGGGAGCCCGGCCGGCGACGATGCGCTCAGCGTCGAGGAGGTCACGCGCGCACAGACCGAGATCGCGGCGTCGGTCGCGCGGACGCTGGCGAGCGGCGAGATGACTGCGTTCGCGACGGCGACTGACAGCGAGGCGTGCCGCTTCTGCGAGTTCATCGCAGCGTGCCCGGGCGCATTGGCGGTGGCGCCGTGACGCCCGACGTCGCACGTGCGCGTGCCGGCTCCACCGACCCAACGCGAGAACAGCAGGCAGTCGCGGAGCATCCGCTGGGCGCGCCGGCAATCGTCGATGCCGGCGCTGGCACCGGCAAGACGTACACGATCATCAACCGGGTCGAGTACTTGCACAGGACCGGCCAGTGCGAGGCCAAACACATCCTGCTGCTCACGTTTGCGCGCAAAGCAGCGGCCGAACTGCGCCGACGTGTGCTCGAGCGGCTCGGACCGAACGTCGAGCCGCCGTTGTGTGCGACGTTTCACGCCTTTGCCTCGAGCGTTCTGAGCCAGCACGCGTACGATCTCGACGTCTCCCCTGATGCGACCGTGATCGAAGACATCGACGCAAGGCTCGAATTTCGATCGGCCTTCGACGAGATCGTCTACGGCAACGACGTCGACGCAAGCGCGTTCCCGTTGCGTCCCTTCCAGCGCGAGCCTTTGCGCGACGGTCTTTTCGCGATCGCGCAGCGGCTCAAAGAACACGACGTCCCGATCGACCAGTTCCTTAGGCGTGCGCTGCACGCCGCCAGCGAGATCGAGCGCATTTCCACGCTTGTGATCCGGCCGCGCGGCAAGACGAGCAAACCGCGCAAACCGATCGCTGAGACGACTCCCGCAGCGCTGCTGAGCGAAGCGGAGGATGCGCGGGCGCGAGCGCGCGCAGCGGCGGAGATCTTCCGCCGGTACGATGGACGCCTGCAAGTCCGTCACGCACTGACGTATGCCGACTTGCTGCGCCTGGCTCGTCGAGGCATAGCGGCGCATCCCGAATTAGCGGTCGAGCTCGCGGGGCGCTTCCAGCACTGCATTGTCGACGAGTTCCAAGACACGGACGATTCGCAATGGCGCTTCCTGCAAACGCTGTTCGGCGACGAGCTCGAACGGGTGACTGCGGTCGGCGATCCGCGCCAAAGCATCTTCGGCTTTCGAGGCGCCACGCCGCAGAACGTGGCCGAGTTTGCAGCGCTGCCCGGCAGCAGCACATATGCGTTGACTGAAAACCGGAGGTCGCGTCAGGAGATCCTCGATTTTGCACACTCAGTAATCGAACCGACGACCGGTGACGCAGCGCCGTTGCGCGCGCAGCGCGGGCCGGCCAGCGAGCAGATCGTGCATCTTTCCAGCCGCTGGGCGAGCGCAGCGGAGCCGGCGCCCAACGCCGACGCGTGCCGCACGGCGCAAGCAGACGTGGTCGCACGCACAATCGCCGGTCTACTCGCGCGCGGGCGCGCGCCGCGAGACATCGCGCTGCTCTCGCGCAACAAGACATTGGTCCAGCCATTCACCGCAGCGTTGCGCACGCACGGGATTCCGTTCCGCCTGCTCGGCGGCGCCGGATTCTACGAGACGCCTGAGGTTCAAGACGCCGTCGCGTGGCTGCGCCTCTTAGCTGACCCATTCGACGGGCAGGCCGTCGCGCGGCTCTGTGCCTCTCCCATGTGCGGATTGTCCGACGGCGCGACCACTCAGCTTGCGAACGGAATGGACCAAGACGCGACGGCCTTTGCGCGCCGCGTCCTCGTTGATCCGCTTCCGGCGGACATGGACGCCGATAGTCTCAAGCGCATGGAGCACTTGCGCGCAGTTGTCGACGCGCTCGAGCCGTATGCGTCCGCTTCGCTGTCTGTCTCATTGCCAGCGGTGTTCGAAAAGTCGGGCATCATCGCGAGTTTCGAGCATGCGGCGGACCTGCAAGCGGTCGCCAACCTGCACAAGCTCTTTGCGCTGGCAGCCGATTTCCAAGCTCGTCATCGCGAAGCGCAGGCGCGCGACTTCGTCGCATACATCGATGAGATCCAACGCGTTGAATTCGACGATCGCGAGGCCGACTCGCCGGCGAGCGATGCGGTCACGATCATGACGGTGCATGCCGCGAAAGGCCTGGAGTGGCCCGTCGTCTTCGTGATCGACGTGTGGCCTTTGCCCAAACCGCAGCCCCTCATCTGGTGGGATGAGGAGACCGGTGCGCTGATGTGCCGTCGCGGCCGCGATGATTCGGAGCTCTTTCATGTAACGCACGCGTTGCGTCAGCCTGACGAAGATGGGTTGATCCCGCACGAGGATGAGGAAGATAAGGGTCCGAGCGATGAAGAGCGGCGGTTGTTCTACGTCGCACTCACCCGAGCTCGCGATGAACTCTACATTCTTGGCGGACGCACATACCGAGCGGCGGGCAATCCGGACGGCCGGCCGCATCCGTTCATCAGCGAAACCGAGTCGTGGCTGCGTTCGCAGGGCTGGCAAACCGACGAGCCGCTGCCGGCGATTCCCGCTCAACCGCTAGAGCAGGCGCGTCTGGATTTCGGCGAACAGGACGCGCCGGCACTGGCACCGACAAGCGCGCCTTCGCCGCGTCGTGCACTACCGGTGCTGTCCTACTCGACATTGCATGCCTTCGAGCGCTGTCCACGCAGTATCACGTATCGCACGATGATGCGCTTGCCCGAACTGCGCAGCGAGCACGTCGTTGACTTAGACGACGCGCTGACCGACGCCGCTGCGCAAGACGGCGCCGAGCCGGGCGCCTTGCTCGCAGCAGGCGACTTCGGCCGCCTCGTGCATCGCGCGCTCGAGCATTGGGCGCGGGAGAGGATCCGCGGAGCGCTGCTCGAGCCGGCGCACGCGTACGTAGACCGGGCCGTACTCGAGTTGCGCGTGCATCCGAAATCCGCTCAGGTTCGCAAGGCGAGCGAGGGCGTGACGGCAGCTATTGCGGCCCTTGCGAGTTGGCGCATCGAACGAACGGAAGCACCGTTCTCACTGCAATATGGCGATGCGATCGTCACCGGATTCATCGATCTCATCGCCCGCGATCCTGCGGAACGCGCGACGATCATCGATTTCAAGACCGGCGGGACGCCTGCGTCGGAGTACGGTTTGCAGCTCGGCATCTATCGCGACGCGGCGATGCGCGTCATGCAGCTCGACGACGTCGCGTGCGTGATCGGGCGTTTTGACAAGAGCGGCTTCTCGCTCGAGCCGCTGGAAGTGCCCGACGCAGCGGAAGTTCGGAAGCGCATTGGCGCAGCAGCTGACGGGCTGCGCTTGGCCGACGTCACGCCACGGCCGGGCGGCTGGTGCTACGACTGCGCGTATCGCGCCGCTCCGTGCGACGCATACCCGCGCAAGGAAAACGAACCAACCCTAAAGGGTTAGTGCCGGCTGCCGACGGCCGGGCATAGCCCAGGCCGTATGGTGACGGTGACTTTTGCCGTGTTGTTAGCGAAGGAGTATTCTTTGAACTCCGCACGCGCGTTGACGCTAATGACAAATTCGTGCGTTCCGCGCAGCCCGACCCGGCCGGGCAAGGACAGGTTGAGCGCTTGGATATGCCCCGCGGCGATCGCGCCGAGCGGCGAGCCGATCGACCAGTATGGATCGTCTTCGTCGGTGACGGTGACGCCGGAATCATCGTCGATCGGCTGGCTATTGACGCTGCCGATGTTTGTGATGACGAGTAGAAAGGTGATCAGCGGCTTGCCGGCTTCACATTTCGCTGCGACGACGTAGCCCGGACCTTCGGGCGGGTTGAATCCGATCGCGAGATCGGGCAGCACGCCCGTCGTCGTTTGCGGAGGATAGGCGAATAGAACAAGCGCGAGCGCGGCCGAGTGGAGTCGGCCTAGCCATTCCCCCATGACCTGAGGATTAGCGTGCGCTTGAACTCGGCACGAGCGCGATCACGCCCGCCCCGTCGATCACGTACACCGTGGCGCCAACTGCAGGATCGTTCACGATGATCGGGTTCGACACGCCGGTCGGACCTCCGTGCCACATGTCGGTGCCATTGGCGATATTGAGCAGATGCACGCCGTCATACGACGTGACCACGAGTGTGTTGCTGACGAGCGCGGCTGCCATGGCGGTCGAATACAGGCCGCCGTATTCCGGCCGTACGCTCGAAGTCCAGATCGTTTTTCCTGTGCCGGGATCGTGGGCCTCGACGCCGTTGAAGGTGCCGACGATCACCATGCCGTCCGCGATCACCGGAGCGGCGTTTGACGCGCCCGACAAGCTCACCGACCACACTTTTGCGAGCGTGCTTTGCGAACGCGCAACCAGTGCCGCAGCATTCTCGATAAGGTAGATGTTTTTCGCATCGGCGCTCATCTCGGATATGGGCGTTGTTGCGACATACCCGATCTTCGCCCCGCTCGCCGCGTTGAGCGCATAGATGCCAGACGGGTTTGGAACGGGGTCGGTGTAGTTGGCCGCATAGAACAGCGTGCCGTTGGAGAGCAACAACCCGCCGTCACTGTCCGATGAATATTTTGTGCCGGTTTGTTGCAGCGCTTTCCACACCAGAGCATTCGAAGTGCTATAGGAGTAGACGTACAGGTTGGCTCCGTCTGCTATAAACGTGTTCGTGCCGTAGAGGCCGGTCGCGTCGGGAATCGTCTCGCCCCACGAGTCGAAGCTTGAGGCGAGCGACTTCACCAGCGTGCCCTTTGAAATGTCGATGAGCGGCTCTCCGTCATCTTGCAACACGACGCCCGTGCCGAAGACGCTCAGCCAGTGACCCTCATCGTAGTCGCGATGCTCGACGTAGCTCCACACGCGCGCGCCGGTTGGCGACACGCCGTCGACCGACGGACCGCCGGCGAACACCGTGCTACCGTATTGCGAATAGTGCACGTAAACGCCGGCCGTCGTCCCAACCGCGCTGAACATCCCGCCGAATGTGTTGCCAGCAAGCGGCACGGGATTGTAGCGCCATGCCTGTTTGAGGCCGCCGGTGATGCTCGCGTCCGAAGCAGACGTGTGTTGTCCATCGTGACCGTACATCACCCAGTTGTCGAGCTTCGACACGGGCCGCGGCGTCGGCCCGGGTCCATGCGAACCACCCGGAACCGTGCCCGCGCCACCACAGGATACGAGCGTGACGCCTAGCGCGATCGCGACAGCAGCCAACGCAATGCGGTAAGCCCCCAAGGCCCACATGGAAGAGTATTTTTTGCGCGCTGAAATGCGCGCCTGTCCGGAATTGAGAAGTGTGTCCTGCGACATCGGCACCTCATATATGCGATGCCCGACACGTAGTGACGGTAGACTACGGCTTCACAGGTGTGACGCGCAAACCCCAAAGGATAAGCGCAAAAGCGGTAATACCGGTAGGAGCGGACGAGTACGCGATGATCTTGATCACCATCTCTTGCAGGGCCGTGCCATGCGCCGCACCCGCCGCGTGGGGCATGGTCGAGTTGCCGGCATTCCAGATAGCGCCGAGAACGAATGCGAGCTCAATCGCCAGCCCGGAATAGATCAGCAGCCAAAACGCGATCGCAGCCGCATTCGCGCCGAGCGAGAGCTTCGGCCACAGTAATCCCATGGCCAGCAGCAAGATCGCAAGCAGCGCGGCCAGCGAATGCGCCGAGATCCCGAGCTGCGGCGCGCCGAGATATTGGATGACGAAACCTTCGAACGACGTGAACAGCAGCAAGACGACGCCGAGTTGCAGCAGCCGCCGGCCTTGACGTTCCAGCATCGCTGACATCATCGCGTCATGCGTCCATGTCTATGAGTTGGCAAGCGCGACGCCGGCGCCCAACGATTGCAATTTCGCATAGGCGATGTCGCGGCGCATCGGCGCCATCCCGCAATTCGTTGAAGCGACGATGCGTTCGTCCGGCAAATACGCCCGCGCGCTGTTGATGGTCGCGACGACCTCGTCCGGCGTCTCCACGCGGTCGGTGGCCACATCGATGACGCCGATCGCGACATCTTTGCGGCCGGTCATCGCGAGCACGCCGGCGGGCACATGGGATCCCGCGAACTCGATCGAGAGCTCATCGACGTTGGTCTTGCTCAGCAACGGCAAGAGACGCTCGTACTGGTCCCAGGATGGGCCCAGCGATTGTTTCCACTCGATGTTCGCTTTGATGCCGTACCCGTAGCAGACGTGGACGGCGGTGCGGCAGAACACATCGCGGATCGCAGCGTCGATCGCCTCCATCCCCCAGTGCTCCGCTTCGTCGAGGTAGGCGTTCAGCGCAGGTTCGTCGAGCTGCACCATGTAGACGCCGACGGACTCGAGGGCTTGGATCTCTTCCCGGATCAGAGCTGCGAACGCCATCGCGAGCTCGCGCCTGTCCTTATAGTGCGCATCGAAGACGGTATCGACGATCGTCATCGGGCCTGGCAGGGTGACCTTGAGCCGGCGTTTCGTATGTCTGCGCGCGAATGTCGCTTCATCCAGATGCGCAGGGCCGACTCTGCGCACGGGACCGGTGATGGTGGGAACGTCAGCTTCGTACCGGTCAGCGCGAATGCCGCGGCGCGCCATCTTCGAAAAGTCGACGCCTTCGATATGGGTGAGAAATCCGTGCACGAAGTGCTGGCGTGATTGCTCGCCATCGGTCACACACGTGATGCCGGCGCGATCCTGTTCGAACAATGCGATGCGCGTCGCATCGCGCTTGGCGTCGGCAAGCGCAGGACCGTCAAGGCTCCACTTCGCCCACAACGTCTCCGGCTCGGCGAGCCATGATGGTTTGGGAAGGCTGCCGGCGATGGTCGACCGGATCTCCACCGTCTAGCGCCGCGCTTTGCCCGCCGTC
>DASRXC010000076.1:0-4322 GCA_035654355.1 Binatus sp. (SeqCode) | reverse complement strand
GAAAAATGCTCGTGATTTGAAAGCTCCGGACAATGCCCAAGCGCGCGACGCTCCCTGCGTCGAGCGACGTGATGTCCTCGCCCCGGAATGTGATCGAACCGGCGCTGGCCTTGAGAAATCCCGACAACAGATTGAACAGCGTTGTCTTGCCGGCGCCGTTCGGCCCGATGATCGCTAACGTGGCGCCATCGGGCACGCGCAGATCGACGCCGTCGACCGCGCGAAAACCCGCAAACTCCTTGACGAGCTGCGTGGCGGTCAGCAACGGCGCACCGTCGTGGACCATGGCCTAGAATACGCGATGCGCGCGTACACTCCCGCAGGCCGGCGACCCCAGATTCTAATATCGCCTCGACCGTCTGCCGATGACATGAGGGCCGTGACACTGCCGGCAGCTTTACTGCGGCGCGTCGATGTGTTGTCGATCGCGATCTACTCGAGCGCATTGTTCGTCAGCGCCGCGCTGATGTTTCTCGTCCAGCCGATGTTCGCCAAGGCGTTGCTGCCGCTTCTTGGCGGCGCACCGGCCGTTTGGAACACGTGCGTCGTGTTCTACGAGCTGATTTTGCTCGCGGGCTATTGGTACGCGTTCATGTTGCAGCGCAAGGTCAGGCTGAACCGGCAAATCGCGGTCCACTTCGTCCTCGTGGTCGGCGCGCTAGCATTCTTGCCGCTACGCGTGCTCGCGCCGTTCGCTCCGCCCACGAGCATCACCGCAGTGCCGTGGCTGCTCGTCACGCTGGCGATCTCGCTCGGCGTGCCACTCCTAGTGCTTAGCGCGACCAGCCCATTGCTGCAGAGCTGGTTCGCGCAGACGCCAAGCCCGCGTGCTCATGATCCGTACTTTCTCTATGCCGCGAGCAATGCCGGCAGCATGATCGGATTGCTCGCCTATCCTTTTGTCTTAGAACCGAACCTCGGACTGCGCGCCCAAAGCACGATTTGGATGGCCGGATACTTCGTGCTCGTTCTCTTGCTCGGACTGTCGGCGCTCATCGCGCATCGCGGCGCAAATCCTAGTGAACCCGCCACGGAGACTGCTGAAGGCGCGAGTGCCAGTGTCGAGACGCTCTCAACAACGCGCAAGCTGCGTTGGGTCCTCCTGGCGTTCGTGCCCTCAAGCTTGATGCTGAGCGTGACTTCCTACATCTCGGCCGAGGTCGCTCCGTTGCCGCTCTTGTGGGTTATTCCGCTGGCGCTCTATCTGCTGACGTTGGTCATCGCGTTTTCCGGAGACAGCCACTCGCGCTTGAGGCAGCTCTATTTTCTCGCCCCGATCGCGCTGTTGGCGCTCGTTTTGCTGATCGCAAATCAGTTCACACCCGCCATTCCGCTGGCAATGCTCATCCATCTCGTCGCGTTCTTCATCATCGCACTGACGTGTCACAGTGTCCTCGCGGCCGACCGGCCGGCCAAAGAACACCTCACCGAATTCTACCTGTGGGTCGCGATCGGCGGTGCGCTCGGCGGCGTTCTCAACGCGATCGTCGCACCCGCGATTTTCCCGGGGGTGTACGAGTACCCGCTCGTGCTCGTGCTCGCGGCCTTCTTCTTGCGCGACAGGCCACATGTGCCATCCACACTGTCGCGCCCGTGGGATCTGTGGCTCCCACTGGCTCTCGCGGGAGCGCTTGCGGTGTTCATCTCCGTCGCATTGCGCTCGCCGCAAGCCGGTGCGCACGCTGCAATCGAAATAGCGTTCCTCATCGCGTCGCTGATCGCATTGATCGCCGTGCAGCGGCCGATCGGTTTCGCGGTGTCTACCGCCGCGCTCTTATTGTGCGGGCTGCTTGTGACTGCGACGACCGAATACAACCTCTATGCCGGCAGGAACTTCTTCGGCGTCAAGACGGTCACAGCGAGCCTGCATTATCACTATCTCGTGCATAGCTCGACCGTTCACGGCATCGAAAACATGCAACCAGAGCGACGCGACGTGCCGCTTTCATATTACGCGCGCAGCGGCCCGCTCGGCCAACTGTTCGAACAGCTGAAGCCCGAGCTTTCGAACGCCGCGATCGCAGTCATCGGCGAAGGGGCGGGCTCCGCCATCTGCTACCGCGCGCCGGCGCAGCAGTGGACGATGTACGAGATCGACCCGCAGATCGATCGCATCGCTCGCGATCCCCATCTGTTCGCATACGTGGGAGATTGCGGCGGGGCAACGCCGACCGTCATCGGCGACGCGCGGATCGGGCTCGGCCGGGAGCGCGACAACGCCTACGACCTGATGATCCTCGATGCGTACAGCGCCGACTATGTCCCCGTGCATCTGGTGACGCGCGAAGCCATCTCGCTGTACAAACGCAAGTTGAAAGACGGGGGCGTACTCGCGTTCCACGCGACGAGCATCTGGTTCAACTTAGTGCCAGCACTTTCGGCGCTGGCAGCCGACGCGGACCTCAAGTGTTACGCCAACCGCGACGTGTCGCTCCTGGCGAGCGAGGCGACGAGCGGCAAACGGCCCTCGATCTGGGTCGCGATGGGTGCAGCCGGCGGCAGCATCGATACGCTCGCGCAAGATCCACGCTGGCAGCGCTGTACGCCGACGTCGTTTCGGGTCTGGACCGACGACTATTCTAGTCTCGTGACCGCGTTTTCGGTCAACATCTCCATCGGGCCGCGTTAATCGACTACGACCTCGCCTTCGCGTGGCGTGTATAACCGAGAAGGCCGGCCGCGAGCGAGCGTTTATCGATTCTGTTCAGCCGGCGGACTTGCGCCTTCGTGAGCAGGGCAGTGTGCGGAATATCTACGAGATGCTCCGCGATGAACCACACGGGCTTTGCTGTGGTCATCCATTCCTTTTGGTCAAACCGTTTGAGGTTGACCGGTCGTGAGTAGCGGCGCATCGTCCGGTTGCCGCGCTGGTCGAAATAGCCTTCGAAGTAGCTGAGCGCCAGCTCACGGATGCTGCGGTGAATGGGCTCCCGGTATCGGCACCCGGTGTAATTCGACTTGGCGAGGCCGCCCCAGCACCCATCGACTTGAAACACAGCGATGACGTGGTCGGTGTCGCGGTCGGCTTCGAGGTCGAGCAGGAGCGGCGGGTAGCCGAGCACGCGCAACGCCGCAGCTGCAAAAATCGAGCCTTCCAGGCAGTGCGCGGTGCGTTCGTGCAACACCCGGCGCGGCGACCAGGCGGTGTTCGCCAGATGATACGGTATCGCGTCGAGGAATTTTTGGATGCCGGCAGGCGTGCGAAAACCGCGCAGCATGCGAAGCTCGCGCGGTGTGAAACCGAAGTTGGCGCGGGACGTCATCGAGCGGCCGGTTCAAGCCGCTGCGAAAAGGACCTCTGTAGCCGCGCATTCACCGAATGTCTCAAGGCTGGCGCGGCCGACAGCTGCTAATGGGGAGCAAGAATGATGCTCCTCGGGATCTCGGGTGTGAGCCGCCCCGACTTGATCGGCGACATCTTCGGGGGTGTCGCATTTATACTATTGCTCGCCGCATTTGTAGCCACGATACTGCGTCCCAGCAAGCCCAAGAACACGCAGTAATCTGGGTGCCACCGGGCGGGATGGACGATTCGGGCCAACATGGCCACGATGCGGAGCCGTTTGGACCCTTTGAACCGGTGATTAGTTCCCCTAGACTTGGACGGAGCTGAATTTTCAGCGAACCGTCGAGGTCCACTTGTTCGGGCAAGACGTTGCTTCCAGACTCAGATCCATCGACTTGCTGCGAGGCGTCGCGGCGCTGTCCGTCGTCGTTTACGCGTCGTTCAATTACCTGAACTACATCAACTTTGTAAGTCTTCAAACAGATCCGCTTGGAAAGGCGCTTTGGTTCCAAGTCCTCTACGCGATTGTGGCCCAAGGGTACCTCGGCGTTCCGCTTTTTTTTGTGATCTCTGGATTTTGCATCCACCTGCCATGGGCACGTCAAGTCGCACGGTCAGGCGAAGCGACAGTCAACTTCGTCAAATTCTGGAAGCGTCGCTGGGTTCGCCTCTATCCGACGTATTTTGTCGTGCTTTGCATCAGCATGGCTTTGGTCGTCTTTGCGTACGTCTTTGCGCGAAATATGTCGATCATCCAAAACTATCCTCAGCCCGGTTGGAAGTGGTTGATCATCGATTTCTTCGCGCATGCGTTCATGTTGCACGGGCTTCACCCGGCGCTCGATAAGGCCGGTGGGAATGCTCCGTTCTGGTCACTTTCCCGCGAGGAATATCTCTATCTTATGTATTTCGCCCTGTTGGCGTGTAGACGAGCGTTCGGAATGTTCGCGGGTCTTGGCATGGTGCTTGCCACGAGCTTCGTAACTCCACTATTGATGTTGCCGTTCGTCCCAACGGGTTCGTCGTGGTGGATGAT
>DASRXC010000075.1:0-4836 GCA_035654355.1 Binatus sp. (SeqCode) | reverse complement strand
ACACGTGCGCGAGGAAGCCGTCGCCCGGCGCGCTCGATTCGAGCAGCGGCTCGTCACCGCGGTTGCCATAGTAGCCGACTCCAGATGCGCAGACCAGCGTTCTCGGTTTGACCGCGCACGCGGCGATCGAGTCGACGACCGCGCGAGTGCCCCGTACGCGCGAGTCACGAATCGCGCTCTTCTTCTCGCGGGTCCAGCGGCCGGCAACTGTTTCGCCGGCGAGATGCACGACTGCGTCCGTACCTTCGAATGCCGCGGCGTCGGCTGGTCCGTTTGGATCGAACCTCGCGATCTCAACGCCCGCCGGAAAGTTGGCACGATCGGGCGAGCGTCCGAGCGCTCGCACGCGGTCGCCGCGCGCCAACAGCGCACGCACGAGCGCGCCGCCGATGAAACCGCTCGCGCCCGTCACTGCGATGTTCACGGTGCTGAACTTCTCGTCACAGAGGCACACTTCGGCCTAAGCGCCTCATGCGCTTGCGTGAGATGGGAACGCCTGCGGCGAGCCGAAGGCGCGCGCACGGAGGACATCAGTAGATTATGATCGTGCAACTAGCGGCCGCGGCGGCGCTCGTTCTCACAAGCTCCGCTTTCATGGATGGGGGTACGCTGCCCCAATCGGCGGCATACGACAAAGGCGGCTGCGGAGGCCAAAACGTCATACCTGCGCTTCACTGGACGGGAGCTCCGGCGGGCACGAAGAGTTTCGCGTTGACGATGCACGATCCAGATGCTAAGGCGCCCGGCGGCTGGTGGCACTGGGTGGTCTTCAATATACCAGCATCGCGCAGCGACCTTAACAGCACCGCGCAAAACGCGGTCGTCACGTGGACCAACGGAACTACGAGCTTCAAGTCGCAAGGTTATGGAGGACCGTGTCCTCCACCGGGCCCCGCGCACCATTACAACTTCACGCTCTATGCGCTCGACGTCGCAACCGTGCCGGGTGCCACCGGCGACACGACCGGCCCGCAATTGCTCGACGCGATCCAGAGCCACATCCTCGCGAAGGCGACGCTGACCGGGATGTTCGGCCGCTAAACACGCGTGGCAAAGCGCACGCGTATCTACACGCGCGCCGGCGATAAGGGCGAGACCGGACTCGTCGGCGGCCAGCGCATCGGCAAGGATTCGCCGCGCATCCGCTCGTTTGGCGACGTCGACGAGTGCTCGAGCGCGATCGGTCTGGCCCGCTCAGCGATTCGCACCGCGTTGCGCGAGAATCTTCGTCTTGAGACAGTCGACGCGTGGCTCGCGTGGACCCAAGATATGCTCTTCAACCTGGGCAGCGATCTGGCGACCGTGCCTTCAGAGCGGCGCGCGAACATCCCGCGTGTGTCGCAAGGCGATATCGATGCGTTGGAATCGGCGATCGATAAAGCTCAGGAGCAATTGCCGCCACTCGATGCGTTCATCCACCCGGGCGGCACGTTACCCGGCGGCTTCATCCATCTGGCGCGTGCGGTGTGCCGGCGCGCGGAGCGCAGCATCGTCGACCTGGCGCGCAGCGAACCCGTCGATCCGCTGGTGATCGCCTATATCAACCGCCTGTCTGATGCGCTCTTCGCGTGGGCGCGCTTGGTCAACTACGAATTAGGTGAGGATGAGCACCGCTGGAACCCGGAGTCGAGGCCGCCCGGCGCCGCCGGATCTTAAACACCCGCTCGAAAATCGCCATCGTCTGCGACGCGGCGACATCCCACGTCATCTGCGCCGCGCGCCGCCGGCCGAGCTCGCGCAAGTTGTCGGCAAGCTCGTCTTCGGAGAGTACGAGTTCGATCGCGTTGGCAAGCGCATCGGCGTCGCCGCTCGGGAAGTACAGCGCGGCGTCGCCGCCCGCTTCCGGAATTCCGGCGGCATCCGAGGCGATGACCGGCGCACCATACGCCATCGCCTCGAGCACCGGTAAGCCAAAGCCTTCGTAACGCGACGGATAGATGACCGCCTTCGCGCCGGCATAGAGCGACGCGAGCACGCCGTCGGAGACGTGGCCAAGATAGCGCACCGGCGTGCGCATGTCTGAGGTCACACGACCTTCACTTGGCGGCTCGTGTGCGCCCGTGCGCTTGCCGGCGATCACCAACAGCGGTGGTTCGTTCATCTTTGCAAGAGCGGCCTCAAGCACGTCGATGCCTTTGCGCGTTTCGGTCTCGCCGACAAAAAGTAGATACGGCTGTTGCACGGGGGACGGACCGGGCGCGACCCGGATCGGGTCGACGCCGAGATGGACGACGTCGATCCGCTCTGTCTCGATATTGAGATGACGGGAGAGTTCCGCTCTGGAGAAATAGGAGTCGGTGATGATGCGCGTCGCTGTCGCCGCGGCCACGCGGAACGGACGCTGTTCTTGCTCGCGCGTCTCGGCGTTGTCCGGTGGTAAGGCGAACAGCGATGCATCGTGCAGCGTCGCGACACCGATGCCCGGCGGTATCCAGCTCATTCCATTGAACGGGAACCAGATGAGGTCGAACGATTTCGGCGTCACCGACGCGCGGTGGATAACGGGCAGTGAGAGACCCCCAAGCTCCTGCCGGTAGCGCGGCGCATGCAGCAGCGGTGGCCATTCCGGAATGATGAGGGTGATGGAGGCGAGGTCGCGGCTGTAACCGGCCCAGCAGCGCAGTAGCGCGCGCGTGTACCGGCCTATGCCACGATGGTCACCGGGTAGATTCCAGGCGTCGACGCCAATGCGGAGGGCCACGTCAATCACCTCGTGCGGAGGGTGGCTGCCATGGAACCATCAATTCGGCGTCATGACCGGTGCTCCCGGTGTCGTCGCTCACATGATCGTGGGACGACGTACGGAGTTGTATTTGGCCGACGCGCTCGCATCGATCGCGGATGTCTGCGCATATATAGTGATCAACGACAACTCCGGCGACGCAGACGGTTCCAATACTACCGTTATCGGTGCGAGCGAGTTCGCCCGCAGCGGACGCCTGACACACTTGCAGACGTCATTTGTGGATTTTTCCACCGCGCGAAATGCCTGCATCGACGCGACTCCCCGTGAGTTCCTCGGGGGCTGGGCCCTTTTCGCGGATGCAGACGAGGTGCATGGTGGGGAGCTGTCTCACATGGCGACCGTGCTGGGTCGGCTCCCGGCCCAGGTCGACGCGTTGGACGGCTATTCGCGCAACTTCATCGGTTCGTTCGATTATTGGAATACGCTGCACCGGCGGTTGCGGTTCTTCCGGCTGGCGCCCGGTCGCCGCTGGGAGGGAGACGTGCACGAACGCCTTGTGCCGCTGGCCAGGCGCGAAGCAGTGCCGGCAGTGGGCGCCCATTACGGGCACGTGTGCACGCCGGCCGACGAAGTGGAACGCGAGCGTCTTTATAAGTCGCTCGGCCAACCAGTAACTCTGCTTGACAAGGCGAGTCTCGAACGGATCGCGCCCGAGCTCGTGTGGGGCGAGCAGCTCGCCGACGCGCTACCCTATCGCGGCAGCCATCCGGAGACCGTGCGCGCAACGATCGAGCGGCTGCGTATGGAGTGGGGCGCGACCTTCGAAGAGGTCGCGCGCATCGTCGCGCATCAGTCGCTCGCGGATAAGATCCGCAACGGCTTGCGCGCAGCGAACTACGCGCAAACGCTGGCGTTCAGGAGACTCGACGCCGCGGTACGCTTGCAGTACCCCGCAACATCGCGTTGACACGTTGGACATCATATGCATATAATATGCACATGTGCGCGTCGTTTGGGATCCGGTGAAGGCCCTTATCAACTACCGCAAGCACGGTGTCAGATTCGTGGACGCCGAAGATGTTCTCAATGATTCGCTTGGAGTAACGGTCGAGGATTTGCGCTTTTCGGAACGGCGTTTTACGACCCTGGGCATGGACTTGCAGCATCGAGTTCTCTTGGTCGTTTACACCTATCCGACTGGGCGAGACGAAGTTCGCCTAATTTCGGCGCGTCTTGCTACACGGGCAGAGAGGGAAACGTATTTTGGCAGAAATGCGTAAGCGACGCGAGCGCGGACCGGATCCGGAGGTGGCCTCCTATTACGACTTTAGCAAAGGTCGCGTGGGCGCGGTGCTGACTCATCCTGGCAAGACGAGGATCACGATCTGGATCGACAATGCCGTTATCAAGTGGTTTCGGAACTACTCGGAACGACAGGGGGTCGGATACCAAACGTTGATAAACGACGCCCTTCGCGATTTTGCTAAGGCCGACCATCGCCCCATAAGCGCGATCATCCGCGAGGCGATTCGCGACGAACTTCGTCATCTAACACGAATTGACGGTACCCGAGCACGAAAATAGCGGGTTCTTTCGAGCCCGCTACGCCAGCGTAACCTTCTGAGAAGCGTTGGGTCTAGAGGCCGCGGTCCGCGGCGAGCGCTGCGTCGAGTTGCGCACGGCCGTATTGGAGCTGCGCAACTGCATCGGCGCGATGACCGTCGTAGTCGTGATTGTCGCGCTGCAGCACGTCGATGACGTGCTCGATGTCGGCGCGCACGTATGCGAGGTTGCGATCGCTGCGATTCCAACCGGTCGGCTCGACATCGGGCACCGCCGCCGAGGCGTTGTCGCCGTCGCGCGAGCGGTCATAACTGAGCGCCGCCGTCAGCTGGCCGCGAGCGTCCTGGAAGTCATCGATGGCGCGCACGCGGTGGCCGTCATAGTCGTGCTGGTCGCTCTGCAGCATGTCGATATCGCGATCTACGCGGGCGCGCGCCCGGCGCAGATTGTTGTCGCTCTGCGGGCCGGACATCGCAAACGACATCGACGGAAGGATCATGATGGCGGCAAGGGCGCCGGCGAACGAGAGGGTCAGTGGACGATTCATCGTTTTGAACTCCTTTGGTCGGTGCGGCGCGACGCGCGCC
>DASRXC010000074.1:0-10900 GCA_035654355.1 Binatus sp. (SeqCode) | reverse complement strand
CGTGAAGGCGTCAGCGCTCGCCGGCGAGCAGCTGATCCTCTTCGACCGCACGTCGAGCTACTACGAGCTAACGCAAGCCTTCTTCCTAAGCGCAGGCGTTCAGCCGCGCGCGGTCATGGAGCTCGACAACATCGAAGCGGCCAAACGCATGGTGGAACGCCGTTTGGGCGTTGCGCTGGTACCGCGCTCGGCCGCCGCGCGCGATATCGCCGCGCGCCGGCTCGCTCACGTACGAATTGCAGGCGCGCAGCCGGTGACGCAGCGCATCGTCATCGCGCAGCGCCGCGACCTCGGCACGCCGAGCGGCGTGACCGCCGCGTTCTTGGAGCTCGCGCGCGCCTCGCGCTAAACGACTTTCTCGGCGGGCAATCCCTCGACGAACTCTGTGCCGAGCCGCGCCGCGTCGTACGCCTTGCCGACGACGTGGTGGTACGGCACACCCGAGAAGAAATGGTGGCTCTTGCTCGGGATGTCGTTGCCCGCGGCCCATTCCTGGCGCTGTAACTCGATATAGCCTTGTTCTTGGCGCGCACTCATCGCTTGGAGCAGCGTGCTCACGCCATACCCCGCGGCATGCAATCCGCCCAATGTGATGAAGATGAAGCCGACGCCCATGTGTCCGAGTTCTGCGAACCTCATTGGATTTTGCTCGTTAAACCATTTGAACGACGACGACCAGTTGAAGGCGAAACGCGCGTGTGGAAATCGCTGGCGGATCGCTTGCGTGAACTCCTCGACCGGTTCACGATCGGCTGTCGGGAATTCGCACCACAGCAGGTCGGGAAGGCCGGTGTCCATATAGCGCAGGCCGCGCTCGATCGCGAGCTCGAGCCCGCGCACGGACTCGGGCGCATCAACCGCGCTGAGCCCGTCGGTGCGCGCGATGAGCACGAAGTCTTTGTCGCCCAAGTCGTCAGCGACCGCGCGCGCCATGCGCAGCTTGCCCGTCATCTCGGCGACAGAGATCAACGCCTTGCCGCCGATGTGGCCGCAGCGCTTGGGCAGCACCTGGTCCTCGATATGCGCCGCGGCGACGCCGGCGTTGACATAGAGCTCGGTCGTGCGCTGGACGTTGAAGATGTTGCCGTAGCCGCCATCCATGTCCACGATCAGCGGCGGAACGTCGAGATGTTTGGGCGCAACGTTCTTTTCGGGATCGCCGACGGCCATCGTCAATTGGAACTTACGCAGCGCGCTGACGGTGCGCCGGGCGCCGTCCGCGATCTCAACACTTGAATACAGATCCATGTCGGTCGTGCCGAGATGGCCCATCGCGAAGGAATAGCCGCTGAAGTACACCGCTTTGAAGCCGTGATACATCACCAGCTGCGCGGTGAACGGATCGTAGACGCCCGGTCCGAAAAGGTAGGGCTCGGATTGCAAGAGCTCGCGCATGCGCGTGCTCGCGCGCGTGAAGCGCGAGTGCGGGATCTTGAAGCCCTCAGGCAGCAGCGGCGACGACACGAGCGGCGCGCTGTCGCCATTATGCGCGCCGTGTCCGTTGCTACTGATTGTCATGGTCGCACCGGCAACCGAACGGGCAGTTGCACTCGTCGGCGCCGGCCGGCGACTGCGTGTCTTCGCGCGGATCGACTTGGTTCATCGGGTTGAACACCTCCGCAAGAAAGAATGCACGCATTGTAGCACGCGTGCACATATCAGTCTAATCGTTTTATTCAATCGGGCCTATCAGAATTTTTGATAGGCATCTCCGATCGAGACGCCTTCCCTTTGATGCGGCTCACTCCAGGCGTGTGCCGAGGCTGTCTAAGCACGCATCGGAGCTATGCCGATATAGAAAACGATACAACCCTCAAACCTGTGGAGGTCCGTCGTATGATCGCTGCCCGGTTTCGTGTGGCTGCCTTACTGGCAAGCGCCCTTGGGATATTGTCAGCCTGCAGTTCGAGCTCGACCTCGACCACGCCGACAGCGCCGCCCAGCCCCAACCCGACGACTATTTACGTCGCCAATCGCGACGGCGGCGACATCCTCGAATTTCCGATCAACGCGAACGGTAACGCAGCGCCGACCGCGACCATCGCGGGCGCGAACACCCTGTTGGTCGATCCCGATTCGCTGGCCGTCGATAGCACCGGGCTGGTCTACGCGGAGAACGACAGCGGTACGAACATCATGGCGTTCAACGCGACCGGCAACGTCGCACCTTCCGCGCAGATTACAGGCGCCGCGACGGGTCTAGGACCCAACGAGGGCCTTGCGGTCGACAGCGCGCGCAACATCTATGCGACGTCGTTCTCGGACAATTCGCTGACCTCGTTTCCGCCAGGTTCGAACGGCAACGTGCCGTTCGCGAACCAGGCGATCGGCGCTGCAACCGGTATGACAGAGGCGACGACCGTTGCGATCTTCAACGGCACCGCGTACATCACGAATACGGGCGGCAACAACGTCATTGGAATCAGCGCAACTGCGAACGGGAACGTACCGTTCACGACACAGTTGATCGGCGCGTCAACCGGCCTGAACCGTCCGTTCGGCATCGCGTTCGATTCGTCAGGGAACATGTACGTCACGAATCAGACTGGGAATAGCGTCACCGTGTTCGCACCGCCGTACAACGGCAATCAAGCGCCAACGAGAACGATTGTCGGTGCGAGCACCGGGCTCAACTATCCATCTGCGGTCGCTGTCGACAACACCGGAAAGGTCTACGTCGGCAATTTCGACGGCAATTCAATCACAGTCTACGCGAATGGCGCGACGGGCAACGCCACGCCGATCGCGACGATCTCCGGGGCGAGCACCACGCTAAACGCACCGGCAGGAATCGCACTACACTAGGAGCCGGTGACGCTGCCGCCTGCCGCGGCGCGCTGTGCCTCGACCTGATCGTAGACGGACTGCGCGTTGTCGATCATCGCGAAGGTCGGGAACATGACGCGCGCCGGTTGGAGATAGAGGTCTGAACCTGTCGGCTGCGGCAGCGTGTTCGGCACACCGAACGTCAACGTGCCGCTGCCATCCGCGCGAGTCGAAAGCGCGACGCGGCTGACGTCGCTCAGCGCATAGCTGCGAACTTGCTGCCCGGCCGCAATGATGATCCGCTTGTCGGTCACGCCATAATATGTGCGCGCGCGCAACGCCGCATCGGAGAAGAAGCGGCCGACCATAAGGTACAGACCGAGCACGACGAACGGAATGCCCCACAGTTGCAGGACCCAGAACGCGTGGGACTTCACGACTTCGTACTCCCAGAATATCGCGAAGCCGCCCCAGACCAGCGTGAACGGGATGACGATCGCATCGGTCGGCTGCAATAGCAGACCTTGACGCGGCCGGCCGCTCCACACGAGAGTCTCGCCGTCATCTAACTTCGAGCGGATGACTGCTTCGGCGCTATCAAGCATTGGTCGCTTCTAGACCGTTGCACCGCGCGGGATGCGGCCCCTGCGTCGCAGAAAGTCGAAGCACGATGACATTCGACGAAGTCTATGCTGCATATAAGCAGTATATCAACCCGCCGCTCGCACGCTTCATGAAGCTGGCCGGCGCAACCGTCGAGACCGAGGCGCACGGTGCGCGCATCGTCGACGAGACCGGCAAATCGTATCTCGATTTTTGCGGCGGGTACGGCGTTTTCACGCTCGGCTATCAGCATCCCAAAGTCGTCGCCGCCGTGCGCGAGCAACTCTCGCACATGGCGCTCTCATCGCGCGTGTTCTTCAATGCGAAAACAGCTGCGCTCGCGCGCGAACTGGCGCGCATCGCGCCGGGCGACCTCGAGATCAGCTTTTTCTCGAACAGCGGCACCGAAGCGGTCGAAGCCGCGCTCAAAACCGCGCGCTTGTCGACCAAGCGCACGAAGATCGTCGCGACGCACAACGCATATCACGGCAAGACGATGGGCAGCCTCACCGCGACCGGACGCGATCTCTTCAAGGATTCGTTCAAGCCGTTGGTGCCGGAGTTCAGTCACGTCGCGTTCGGCGACCTCGACGAGCTCGATCGGGCGCTGCCCGGCGCGGCGGCGTTCATCGTCGAGCCGGTGCAGGCAGAGGGTGGCGTGATGATCCCGCCCGACGGCTATCTGCGCGGCGTACGCGAGCTGTGCGACAAGCACGGCGCGCTGTTGATCGCCGACGAAGTGCAGACGGGCCTCGGCCGCACCGGATATCTGTGGGGCGTCGACCACGACGGCGCCGTGCCCGACATCTTGGCCGTCGCCAAAGGATTGTCGGGCGGCGTGGTGCCGATCGGCGCGACCATCAGCCGGCCGGACGTGTGGATGCGCGCGTTCGGACACGCGCCGCTCATCCACACATCGACCTTCGGCGGAAATCCACTGGCGTGCACAGCCGGGCTGGCCGCGCTCGAAGTGCTGCAGCAAGAACACCTCGTCGAGCGCTCGCGCGAACTTGGCGCCTACATGCTCGATCGCGCCGGCGCGCTGATGGCGCGGCACCCCGACGTCATCGCGCAGGTGCGCGGCCGCGGTTTGCTGGTCGGCGTCGAGCTCACCAACGAAGGCTATGGCGGCGTCATCATTCCCGAATGCCTCAAGCTCGGGCTGACGGCGGCGTACACGCTCAACCAACAGAAAGTCATCCGTCTCGAACCACCGCTCATCGTGACGAAAGCGGATATCGACGAAGCGCTGACATTGCTCGGACAAGGAGTGGCCAAAGCCAAGGAAAAACTCGGGGAGCTAGCACGCACGAGTTGAACGGCCGATCGACCGGTCGCGACACAGCGGCCGAGTTCACTCGGCCGTTTTGATGCGTGCGCGAAGAGGACGAGAGCCGATCCCATGCCCTACGTAGAGACCGCGATCGACATCGCCGCGCCGGCGCGCGTCATCTACGAACTTGCCAAGGACATGGAGAGCTATCCCGAGTTCATGCCCGACGTCGAAACCGTGAAGATCATCAGCCGTAACGGCAACAGCACGACGACGCGCTGGAAGACGTTGGTCGAGGAAGCGCCGATCGAGTGGACCGAGGTGGACGTGTTCGATGACGCGCGCACCCGCATCGACTACCGGCTGATCGAGGGCGATCTCGACAAGTTCGAAGGCGCGTGGACCTTCGCCGAGCGCGACGGCGTGACGCATGTCGTGCTCAGCGTCGACTACGATTTCGGCGTACCGACGCTCGCCGAGCTCATCGGCCCGACCCTGCAAAAGAAGGTCGAAGAGAACTCGCTCATGATGCTGTCCGCGCTCAAGACGCACGCCGAAAAACGCACAACGAAAGCCTAAGCGCCTCGCTGGCGCTCAAGGAGCGCTCGTCCCAATCTCCGAAACGCAACATGCACGTGAACGACGGAGCCCTGCAGTTGCGTAAGTTCGGATTCATCGTCCATCCACTGTCCTATGACGACGTCGAGCGCTATGACCCCGGCGCGGTCGGCAAAGGACGCCCTATCATAAAGAAGATTCTGGAATGGATCCCGCCATATCGGGTCTCCAATATTTCGGGCGTGCGCAGCGCGGCTACCGGCGAGGAGATCTCCGGACATTTCATCGGCGTGCCGTTAATGCCCGAGTCGTGGCTCGAACTGCCGCGCGCCGACATCATGGCGCGGCTCGTCGGCGCCGCCGAGTTGGCGAAGGAACTCGGCTGCGGCATCCTCGGTCTGGGCGGTTTCTCTTCGGTTGTCGGTGACGGCGGCGTCACGCTAGCCGAAACTGTCTCGGGTATCGCGATTACGACCGGCAATTCATATACGATAGCCGCAGGCATCCAAAGTCTTTTCCGTGCCGCGCGCGAGATGGAGATCGACGAGCCGAGCGCGAGCGCAGTGGTCATCGGCGCCACCGGCAGCATCGGATCGGCATGCGCGCAGATCTTAGGCAACCGCGTCGCGCGCGTGACGTTGGCAGCGCGCAACGCGACCCGGCTGAAGAATCTCGCCCATGCGATGCAGCCGCACGTCAAGGCCCAGCTGGACTGGACGATCGACGTTCGCGAAGCGGTGCGCAACGCCGATCTCATCTTGACCGCGACGTCCGCGGTTTCGGCAATCGTCGAACCCGAAGATCTGAAGCCGGGTGCCGTCATCAGCGAGGTTTCGCTGCCGCATGACGTGTCGCGCCGCGTCGCCACCGAACGGCCGGATGTGCTCGTCAGCGAAGGAGGAAATATCCTGGTGCCGGGCGAGCCCAACTTCAACTTCGATTTCGGCCTGCCACCGCGCACCGCGCTTGCGTGCATGTCCGAGACGATGATCCTGACGCTCGAGAACAAGTTCGTCAACTACTCGCTTGGCCGCGGCATTCATCTCGACAAGGTTCTCGAGATCGAACGGCTCGCGGATCAGCACGGTTTCAAGCTCGCGGGCATGCGTGCGTTCGACAAAGCGGTGAGCGACGAGCAGATCGCGCGGACGCGCGAGGCGGCGCGCCGGGCGCGGGCGACAGTGCCGACCAACGGCGAGGCGACGCGCACAGTGCCGGATCAGGCGGCGCAGGTTCGATGAAGAAGATCGTTTCGGTCAGTCTCGGATCGTCGACGCGCGACCACCGCATTGAAGTCGATTGGCTCGGCGAACGCTTCGACATCAGCCGCGTCGGCTTCGACGGTTCGCTCGATCGCGCGATCGCGCGCCTCCACGAGTTGGACGGGACCGTCGATGCGATCGGCTTGGGAGGCATCGACGTCTATCTCTACGCCGGCAAGAAGCGTTATGCGCTGCGCGACGGACTTCGCATGCTCGACGCGGTGAAGAAAACGCCGGTCGTCGACGGCAGCGGGCTGAAGAACACGCTCGAGCGCGAGACCGTGCAGCGCTTGCAGTCCGAAGGAATTATCGATTTTCGCGGCCGGCCCGTGCTGATGGTGAGCGCACTCGACCGCTTCGGCATGGCTCAGGCACTCGTCGACGCAGGCGCGCAAGTGACGTTCGGCGACTTCATCTTCGCGCTCGGGATCGACAAGCCGGTGACGTCGCTCGCCGAATTCGAAGCGCTCGCCGAACGCTATCTCCCCGACGCCTGCAAGCTGCCCTTCCAATTCTTCTACCCGACCGGCAAGAAGCAGGAGAAGCCGCCCGAGCCGAAGTTCTCACAATACTACACCGCGGCGGACGTCATCGCCGGGGACTTCCATTTCATCCGCCAGCATATGCCGGACGATTTGCGCGGCAAGACGATCTTGACCAACACCGTCACGGAGGCCAATGTCGACGAGCTGCGCGGACGTGGCGTCGCGCGGCTGGTGACGAGCACCCCGAATCTGGGCGGCCGCTCGTTCGGCACCAACGTGATGGAGGCGGCGCTGCTGGCGCTGCTGGGCAAGCGCTGGGAGGATGTGCGCGAAGAGGACTATCTGCGGCTGCTGCACGAGTTGCGGTTCGCGCCGCGGATCGAAACATTTCCACAACAGGATGTAGCGGCGCGCTCGTAAGCGCGTTCGTTTCGGAAAGGACACGATGCAAGAAAAAGAGACCGTACTGACCGCCGACGGATTGCGCAAGCTCGAGACCGAGCTTGACGAGCTCAAGACCGTCCACCGCAAAGAGGTGAACGATCGCATCCGCCAAGCCAAAGAATTCGGCGATATCTCCGAAAACGCGGAATACGAGGATGCCAAACAAGAGCAGGCGTTCATCGAAGGCCGCATCATGAAGCTCGAGGCGATGATCCGCAACGCGAAGATCATCGTCGAAGGCGAGGGCGGCGCCGACGAAGTGCACTTGGCGAGCACCGTCAAGGTCAAGAACCTGAACACCGGGTCCGAGAACGAATACACGATCGTCGGCAGCGCCGAGAGCGATCCGCTGCATTCGAAGATCTCCAATGAGTCACCGATCGGCATGGCGCTTATCGGCGCCAAGCCGGGCCAAACGGTGACGGCGAATACCCCAAGCGGCGACGTGCAGCTCAAGATCATCTCGATCCGAGCCAACCGCAAGAGCGGCAAAGCGAAGGCGCGTTGAACGAGGACCACGAGCTCGGGGCGACTGAAGCCGAACTGATCAAAGCGCGTCGAGCGAAACTCGACGCGCTCCGTTCATCCGGACGCGACCCGTTTGCGGTGACGAAGTTCGAGCGTTCGCACGATGCTCGCCAGCTGCACGATGCGTTCGGATCGCTCAACCCGACCGAGCACGCGAGCGGCTCTATCGTGCGCGCAGCCGGACGGCTGGGCACCGTCCGCTGGATGGGCAAAAAGGCCGTCTTCTCGGATCTGTCCGATCAATCGGGCCGCATTCAAGTGTACTTCCGCGCGGACGCGCTCGGCGATGAGTTCCGCTTTGTCGAGACGCTCGATCGCGGCGACCTCGTCGGCGTCGAAGGCGAACCATTCGTCACCAAGACCGGCGAGCTCACGATCGCAGTGAAAGCGTTCACCGTGCTGGCAAAGTCGCTGCGCCAGTTGCCCGAGAAGTGGCATGGCCTCACCGATCACGAGCTGCGCTACCGGCGGCGCTATGTCGACCTGATCGTCAACCGTCCGGTGCTTGAGACGATGCTGTTGCGCAGCGCGCTGGTCGCGGCCACGCGGCGTTATCTTGACGAGCGCGGCTTCGTCGAGGTCGAGACGCCGGTGCTGCTGTCAGTCGCCGGCGGCGCCAACGCGCGGCCGTTCGTGACGCACTCGAACGCGCTCGACATCTCGCTGCAGATGCGCATTGCGACCGAACTCAACTTGAAGCGCTGCATCGTCGGCGGCATCGAAAAAGTCTACGAGATCGGCCGGATCTTCCGCAACGAGGGCATCGACCGCACGCACAACCCTGAATTCACGATGCTCGAGCTCTATCAAGCGTACGGCGACGTCAACACGATGATGGAGCTTTCCGAAGATTGGATCGTCCATTTGGCCGGCGTCGCGCACGTGCGCGACGAGCACACGTTCGCGGGCGAGACGTTCACGCTCGAGCGGCCCTTCGCGCGCATCGCCTATCTCGACGCGATGGCCAAGTACGGCGGGTTGGAACGAGGAGACATCCTCGACGAACGGAGGGCGCGCGCGGTCGCGCAACGGCTGAAGCTGTCATTGGAGCGCGGCGCCGGCCACCCGCACGTCATCGACAAGATCTTCGAAGCGGTCGTCGAGCCGAATCTCATCAACCCGACCTTCGTAACCGACTTCCCCGTTGTGCTCTCCCCGCTGGCAAAGCGGCGGCGCGACGACCCCGAGTTGGTCGAACGCTTCGAGCTCTTCATCGCGCACATGGAGATCGTCAACGCGTTTTCGGAGCTTAACGATCCGGACGATCAGCGCAAGCGATTCGAGGCGCAGGCCGCGCAGCGGGCGGGCGGAGATGAAGAAGCGCCTGAGCCGGATTGGGATTACGTCCACGCGCTCGAGTACGGCATGCCGCCGACCGGCGGGTTGGGGAGCGGCATCGACCGGCTCGTGATGCTGCTGACAGGGGAGCATTCCGTGCGCGACGTTTTGCTGTTCCCGCTCCAGAAACCCGAATAGACATTATGGCCGAACCTGTCAGCGCGAAACTGCGCGATCTCGTCTTCACGCTGTCGCCCGCACAGCTCAACGTGACGCCATTGCCGAATGGTGTGTGGGCCGGAGCGATGGAATTCTGGGTCAGCGATCATTGGGTCTCATTGGTCGCGATCATCGACGGCACGACGAGCCTCTACTTCGGAAGCGGCGGCGGCATCATCGGTTCGGGCGGCCACGCTGCGGTGCGCGCAGCAGGCGCCGCCTTTCTGCAGGCGATGGATGAAGCGGTCACCGATTTTTCCAAAGCTTCCGCGCACCCGTTGCCGCGGAACGGCCGCATCCATTTCTACGCGCTGACCAGCGATGGCGTGTACGCTTCCTCTGAGCTCGCCGAGAGCGACATCGCGCGCTCGCAGCTGATCGCGCCGCTGTACGCCGCCGCCCAACATCTGATCGCGCAAATCCGCCTCGCCAACCCCAAGCGCGGGTAAGAACGGGCTCGCGGTGCGCACGATCGCGATCGTCATCGAGTACGACGGTTCGCGCTTTCATGGATTTCAGCGCCAGCCTGAGTTGCGCACAGTCGCGGGCGAACTCGAGCGTGCGTTGCCGATCTTGTGTGGGCATCCGATCGAAGTCGTCGGCGCCGGACGAACTGACGCCGGCGTGCACGCGACCGGTCAGGTCGTCAGCTTCGAGACATCCTATGATGGCTCGCTTGCGCGCTGGCCGGTCGCGCTTGCCGGCATCTTGCGCGGCAGCGGCATTGCGGTGCTGCGAGCAGTCGAGCGCTCATCTGGTTTTTCCGCGCGGCACGATGCGCTCGCGCGGACATATCTCTACCGGATTCTGAATCGAGCAGCGCCCTCGCCGCTCTTACGCGGGCGCACGCTGTTCGTTCGCGCCGCGCTGGATCTGACCGCTATGGGAGAAGCGTCGGCGGTACTGCTCGGCGAGCACGACTTCACTTCTTTTTGCGCACAGCGGCCCGAGCGCGGCCGGCCGGTGCGCACGGTCGAAGCGCTCAAACTCGAGCGCAACGGCGAACTCGTTGAACTGACGATCACGGCCGATTCGTTCTTGCACCAGATGGTGCGCATCATCGCGGGGACGCTGATCGATGTTGGCCGCGGCCGCACGGGCGCCGGCGACATGTCGACGATCCTCGACGCGCGCGATCGTTCTGCGGCCGGCGCGACCGCTCCGGCACACGCGTTGTACTTAACGCACGTGCGGTACGCCGATCCGCTTTAGTCTAGGCAACTAGGCTGTGACCGGGAGCCGCGCGTTTGCCGCTGCTCCAAGACGCTCGTTGATGCCGACTGCGCCCATGCCGACCAACAAATGCAGCACCTGAATGATCCAGTGAGCGCCGCCGGGCAACAGCGACATCTGCGAGGCGCCCAGCCAAATCGTGAGGGCTCCCCACAGCAGTCCTGCGATGACCAAGCCCATCGGCGCGCGCGCGATCGCCGCGAGGATCGCTGTGAGCCACAATGACACGACGAGGATGATGCCGATCGTCA
>DASRXC010000073.1:0-14781 GCA_035654355.1 Binatus sp. (SeqCode) | reverse complement strand
GACGTCGGCCCGATCTCGTTTGGACGTGCGCCTTTTTGCCGCGCCGTTCTTCGACGCAGTTGCGCGAAACGCGCAAACGTTGCGTACCGGGCACGGCGAGCAGTTCGGGGTCGTTCGGCAAAACATCGAGCCTATATCCATGAGCGCGTGGTTCCAGCTCGCGGCATCGCGCGGTAGAAGCTCGCCAGCAACGCGCCACACGTCGGCCTCGCCCGCCCGATCGGTTCCAAGAACTGCGCGCGAGAGCACTCGCCGGATATTCGTTTCGACGGCTGGTTCGTGCGCGCCGTACGCAAAGCTCGCGATCGCGCCGGCAGTGTAGCGGCCGATCCCGGGTAAGGCGCGCAGCGCTTCGGCCGTTTCCGGCAGATGGCCGCGGTGTTGCGCGACGATGGCGCGCGCGGTTTCCCACAGGTGCTTCGCGCGCCGGTTGTAGCCAAGCCCCGACCACACCGCAAGAACGTCGCGGAGGCGCGCGTTTGCAAGCGCCAGCGGCGTCGGAAATCTTTGCAAGAATGCGCGATACTTCGGGATCACCCGGGCGACTTGCGTCTGTTGCAGCATCACCTCGGAGACGAGGATCGCATATGGGTCGCGGGTTCGTCGCCACGGCAAATTCCGTCCGTGTTGGCGATACCACGCGAGGGCACGCGAAAGACCAGTCATCGCGACGGTGGCGTGAAGTACCACAGCGAATCCGATGGCTTGCTGCCGCCGTTGATCGCGCCGCCGGCGGGGATGTAGATGCGCCCGTCAAGCGTCGCCGCTCCCGTGCCATGACGGCCCGCGGGCATCGGCGTCAGTTCAGACCACAAGTCGGTCGCAGGATCGTAGGATTCGGTTTGATCGAAGACGCCGCGCGGATTCTCGCCGCCGAAGACGTACAACCGGGCACCAAGCGCCGCCGCGGCAATGCCGCTGCGTGGCGTCGGCATTGGCGCGCGGTCGTTCCACGCATCGCGCGCAGGATCGTATATCTGCGCGATGCCGCTGTTATGGGCGTAGTTGCCGAAGCGTCCGCCGATCGCATAAAGCTTGCCGTCTAGCGCGACGAGTCCGAGATGGTCGCGCGGGTTGGGAAGCGGCGCGCGCGACGACCACATATTCGTGGCTGGATCGTAGACGTCGTGATCGCCAAGGTCGACATTCGCGATGCCGGCGACCGCGTGGATCTTGCCGTCAAGCACTGCCACCGCAAGCGCACCACGCGCGCGCGGCAGTGGAGCGATCGCGTGCCACTGATCCGTCGCTGGATCGTACGCCCAACACGCCGTGGTCGGACCGCCGCTGGAAAAGCCGCCGATGACGTAAACTTTTCCATCAAGTCCGGCCGCGCCAGCGTGGTTCACTCCGGCCGGCAACGGCGCCAGCAATCGCCATCCGCCGCGTGCAGCGTCGTACATTTGCACGATCCGTTCATCATCGTTGCCGCTTGCGAACCCGCCGATGACGTAGATTTTTCCATTGAGTTCCGCAACGGCGTTTTCGGTGCGCGCGGACAAGAGCGTTGGCCCCTGCGCCCATGTGCCGCCAGCGGCGCCGGCCGCGAGCATCAGCGAGACGAGCAGCGCGATCATCGCCGTGCGCTAGACGTGGATCGCGCCTTCAAGATAGAGTGCGGCTTTGCCGGCGATGCCGACGCGGTCGCCGAGGTCCTCGCAGAACAGCTCACCGCCACGCGGCGACAACTGCAGCGCGCGCAGCGGATTGCGGCCCAAGCGCGCTGACCAATACGGGATCAACGTGCAGTGCGCCGACCCGGTGACCGGATCTTCGGGAATGCCTTGTTTCGGTGCGAAGAAGCGCGAAACGAAATCGGCATCGTCACCCGGCGCGGTGCAGATAAAAGCGCGCACGCCGTCGAGCGCTGCGAGCTTGTTATAATCGGGTCGCAACGAGCGCACGTCCGACTCACGGTCGAACACAGCCATGTAGTCGACCGCTTTCAAGACCGCGGACGGCTTCACGTTCAACGCCTCAAGCAAACCGGACGGCGGATCGATGGGCTTCGCAGGCCGCGCCGGGAAATCCATGATGATCGTGTCGTCCTGCCGCTTGACGTTTAACGGTCCGCTTTTTGAAGAAAACGTCACCGTATTACGCGATGGATCGAGGATGTGGAATACGGCGTAGCCGCTTGCCAGCGTTGCATGACCACATAGATCGACTTCACACGCGGGAGTAAACCAGCGGATCTGATAGTCGTCGCCAGTCCGCACGATGAATGCAGTTTCGGATAGGTTGTTCTCCAATCCGATCGCTTGCATCGTCGCATCCGGCAACCACGAGTCCAATGGGCACACCGCGGCGGGATTGCCGCCGAACACGCGGCTGGTAAAGGCATCGATTTGGTAGAGCGGAATCCTCATGCGCGTCCGCTTTGGTCCGCAGGCGGCGCCGACCTTTGGCGACAACGGTGACACCATGAGCGCGCGCATCCGGCTCGGGGCGATGGGCTGGCAAGAAAAGGACTGGATCGGTCCGTTCTATCCGCTCGATACAGCGACCAAGTCGATGCTCGCGCAGTACGCGCGCTCGCTGCCGACCGTCGAGGTCGATTCGTCTTTTTATGGCCGCCCGCGCGCCACGACGGTCGACGAATGGGGCGCGTCCGTGCCGAACGATTTTCGGTTCGCGCTCAAAGTGCCACGCGAGGTGACGCATCGGCGCCGCTTCGAGGATGCCGGCGAAGTCTTCAAGCTGTTCGTCGACCGCGTGCGCACGCTCGGCGTGAAACTCGGTCCGATCCTCTTGCAGTGCCCACCGGATTTTCGCGCCAACCCGAACAACCGCAGCCGTCTCTTCGACTTTCTCGAAACGCAGCTGCCCGATGACGTCCGCGTCGCGCTAGAATTGCGTGACGCCGGCTGGTTCGACGATGCGCTATTCGCGCTCGCGCACGAACACCGCTTCGCAATCGTCGCTGCCGAAAGCGAACGTTTCGATGTCGCGTCTGCCGCCGACGTCGTCAAGCGGCAGCTGGGCAATGTCGATTTCCTCTATTTACGTTGGATGGGGCCCGAGCCGTTCGAGCATTACGATCGCGTGCAAGTCGATCGATCCGATGCGCTCGCGCAATGGACGAAGATCATCAGTGATGCGCGCGCGCATGTGACCGAGGTCTATGGCTACGTCAGCGATGACTACGCCGGCCACGCGCCGGGGACTGTGCGCGATCTGCTTAACCGCCTTGGTGAAAGCGCGCCGCCGGATATCACGACGCCGTCGCTCTTCTAACGTGCTCGTTTCGCCGATGTATATAGAGGAAGCGCGACCATCTAATGGAACCAAGTTGAAAAGCGGGAAAGGCGTACCTCAGTCAGCGTGATCCTCAACGACATCGAAGTCCTGTTCGGCGGACAAGCCGGCGACGGTAGTTTAACCACCGGCGACCTTATCGCAACGGTTTTCAAGCGCATGGGCCTTGACGTGTACACGTTCAAGGATTTTCCCTCGCGCATCCGCGGCGGCCACACCAATTACATCATTCGCGCGAGCGAGCATCCGCACTATGGCGTCGCCGATTACATCGACGCCATGGTTGCCTTCGACCTCGAGTGCGTCGAGAAGCACATCGAGGAGATGCGCCCCGGCGGCTTTGTCATCTTCGATAACACGTCCGAGCAGTTGACCGACGCGGTGCGCCGCTCCGACGTGAACTATTACGAAATACCGCTCGCGAAGATCGCCAAGGAAGTGCTCGGCCTTGAGCTGGTGCGCAATACGATTTCGCTCGGCGTGCTCGGTCAGCTCACAGGCATGGACCCGGAGATCGTGCGCTCACTCGTCACGCGCCAATACGAACGCAAAGGCGACAAGGTCGTCGCGCAAAACATCGGTGCTGTCGAAGCGGGTGAAAACTACGTCAAGGAACATTTCGCGGATAAACCGAGCGGTTACACCCTAAAGGCAAGACCCGACGTCGATCGCCTGATCATGATGGGTAACGACGCGATCGGATACGGCGCGCTCGCGGCCGGCTGCCGCTTCATGGCCGGCTATCCGATCACGCCCGCGACCGACATCCTCGAATGGATGGCAAAGCACGCGCCTAAGTACGGCGGCGTCGTGATGCAGGCCGAAGACGAGCTTGCCGCGATCAACATGATCATCGGCGCGGCGTGGACCGGCGCACGGGCGATGACCGCAACGTCGGGTCCCGGCCAAGCGCTGATGACCGAAGGCATCGGCCTCGCCGGCGTCACCGAAACGCCGATCGTCATCGTCGAGTGCGCACGCGCAGGGCCGTCGACGGGCATGCCCACCAAGACCGAGCAGAGCAATCTCAACCACCTTATCTTTTCTGGGCACGGCGAGATTCCGCGCGTCGTCCTCGCGCCAGGCTCGGTCGAAGAGTCGTTTTATCTCACGGTGAGCGCCTTCAATCTCGCCGAGAAGTATCAGTTGCCTGTCTTCATCTTGAGCGAACAGGCGATGTGCCAGAGCAAAGAGACGACGCCGCGCCTGGACGTGTCAGCCGTGAACGTGGACCGCGGCAAGCTGCATCATAACGGTGCGCTCACGTTCGGTGAATACAAGCGCTTCGAGTTCTCAGAGGACGGCGTGTCGCCGCGAGCTATTCCCGGCACCGAAGGCGGCATGCACCTGGTTCCAGGTTCCGAACATAATGACGCCGGCGTGATCACCGAAGATGCGCGCAATCGCGTGCGCATCATGGATAAGCGGATGCACAAGCTGGTGTCGATGCGTCCCGATCTGCCGAAAGCCGTCGTGCATGGCGATCCGAAAGCCGCGGTCGCGTTCATCGGCTATGGCAGCAATCGTGGACCGATCAACGAGGCCCAGCATCGGTTAGCTGCCGCGGGCGTGCCGTCGCGGTTCTTGCAGCTGCGCACGCTGTGGCCGTTCCCTGAAGAAGAAGTACGCGACTTCCTCAAGGGCGCGCAGCACATCTTCGTCGTCGAGAACAACATGACCGGACAGATTGACCGTCTCATCCGGTATGTGACTGGGCCGTCGCCGCGCATGCACCGCGTGCTCAAGTATAGCGGACGTCCATTCCGCCCGATCGAGATCATCGAAGCGGTCGAAAACACTCTGAACGCGCGCACCTCGAAAGACGGCCAGACGATCGTCGTTGGTCGGAACGGCGCACCTTCTTCCCCGGCGCCCGCTGAACACGCCGTCGCGCACTTATTGAAAGCGCCGGCGGACGATATCGTAGCGGCGGATTGAAAGAACATGGCGACTCAACTCACTCCTAAAGATTTCGCGACCGCGACGCCATCGTGGTGGTGTCCAGGGTGCGGCGATTTCGGCGTGCTGGCGGCTCTCAAGCAAGCTTGTGCAGAGCTGTCGCTGCAACCTAAAGACGTCGCCTTCATCTCGGGCATCGGCTGCTCGGGCAAGATCTCCGGCTATTTGCATTCGTATGCGTTCCACGGCGTCCACGGCAGAGCGCTCCCGACTGCGACGGCCGTAAAGCTCGCCAATAAGGATCTTACCGTGATCGTCGCAGGCGGCGATGGCGACGGCTACGCGATTGGCGCCGGCCATTTCTTGCACGCGGTTCGCCGCAATCCGAACATGACGTACATCGTCATGGACAACCAGACATACGGCTTGACGAAGGGTCAGTCGTCGCCGACCAGCATGCTCGGGTATCTGTCAGGCACGAGTCCGGCGGGCAATCCGGACGCACCGCTTAACGGCCTTGCAGTCGCTCTGGCGGCGGGCGGCACATTCCTTGCGCGCGCCTTCTCATCCGAGCCCAAAGCGATGGTCGAGATGATCAAGGACGCGGTCCGCCACCCTGGCTTTGCGATCGTCGAAGTGATGTCGCCATGCGTGACTTTCAATAAGGTCAACACATACAAGTGGTTCAAAGAGAACGTGTATCACATCAGTGATACCGAAGGGTACGATGCCTCAAATCGTGCTAAGGCGTTTGAGGTGCTGATGCAGCCCGGCAAAATTCCGCTTGGCGTTTTCTACCGCGAAGTGCGGCCAACGCTTGACGAGCTAATGCTTAAAGAAAGCCCCCCGATCGCGACTCTGGATATCGAATCCGTCGACCCGAAGTTGACGAACCTCCAAGAGGCGTACGCTTAGTAAGCTCCCTACTGGCAAATAAAAAAGGCCGGCTGTCGAGCCGGCCTTTCTTGTTTTCCTCGCGGGGTTCTACTGCCCGAAGGCGACCGAGAACGGGAAGCCGAGTCCGTTGAAGATGCCGAGATTTGCGACGCTGCTCGACGTGAACGGCGGCACAAACTCAGCAATCCCCTCCTGTCCGGGGAAGCCGTCGTCGCCGCCGAACGTTTGCCACAAGTTGCCGGAAGGATCAAACGTCGAGTTAAGTCCTTCGGTCGCGGTCGCTCCATTGATCGTCGTCGGCGCAATGATGGCCGAGGGCGTGACGCCCGTAGCAAACGGTGGATTAATGAGAGCGACACTGCCGTCAACCTGCCCGACGATGAACTGATTCTGGAGGCTGATGCCGCAGCCGCCGGCCGCCAATGGCATCGTCATCGACGCCGCTGGCACGTTCGCACCGTTCGCGAACGGCGGCCGGAACACGCTGACGGTCCTAGAGCCAAACGATGGCGTGATGAGATTACCGGATCGGTCGAAGCATACGTTGACCGGACCAAACGGCATACCAGTAATCACCTTCGTCGGCGCCTGCGCTCCGCCGGTGAATGGTGGCGAGAACTCGAGCACTTGAACGCCGAGCTCGTCCGCGACGTAGAGGTTGCCCGCCGCATCGAACGCCATGCCTTCGAGCGTTGACGCGCCGGCGACCGGGCCTATCGTCAAGAACGGCGTGCTCGTCGCCGACACAGGCGAACGGTAGATGTTGATCGACGCCGTGTTCTCGTTGGAGACGAAAAGACTGCCTCGCGAGTCGAAGACGACACCCGATGTTCCCGCGCCCGGTATAGTAAACGATGGTGTTGACGACGCCGTGATCGGTTGCGTGAAGACGACCAAACCGTTGTCCAAGTCGGCGACGAATAGCCTTGCGGGAGGCGGCGGCGGGATGGATATCACTGGGTTCTTTGCACATCCGGCGGCGAGCACAAGCGCAGACAGCGCCAAGAGCCAAAAGCGTTTCACGCGACCCTCCACAAGCAGCGAAGAGATATATGCCTAGCTGAGCCTTTATTAGCCCGGTTGTGCGGCAGGCATTCTCACTCGCGTACTGTCATGCCTCGCAGAAAATCAACGAAACGCGTGGCGGGACAGCAATCCGTAGGGGGAGCCCCCAGCAGAGCGGAGGAACTGGAGCCTTGGTGTGCCCCTTTTTGGAGAGCGCCTGAGTCGTTTGTCTGAAAAGGGGCGTTTTTGCTTTGCCCGTTGGCAATCTCTTAGTGGCCTGTTCGTTACAGGTAACGTATCAGCCGGACGGACCGCCCTCTCAATACATGGCACAGCAGCGGGCTTGGGCTTGGAGGCCGCGAAGCCGCGCGCCCAGTGAGTCGGTACCAAGTGGCGATCATCGGCGGCGGGGTGGCCGGCTTGTCAGCGGCGCTATTCCTTGCACGCGCCAAGGTTACGGCAGCAGTCTACGATCAGCACGAGTCGAGCCTTTACCGCGTTTCGCGCGTGAACAATTACCTTGGATTTCCAGCCGGGGTCGCGGGCGCTGAACTGATCGAGCTTGGCCGGCGCCAGGCCGAGCTGTTCGGCGCAAGCATGATAGACGCCGATGTCGTGCGCGTGAACCGTATCGACAAAGCCGAGCAGCCTACGGCAGCCTCAGCCGATGACGCATTTCGCATCGAAACCACTGATAGCGCGGACATCGCCGCGTTTGTGCTGCTCGCCTCGAACAAGCGCACCGATATCGCAAAATCGCTCGGCCTCGAGTTGAGCGGTCACGGCTCGCGTTTCGTCACGGTCGACGAGCGTGGCCAAACCGCGGTGGATCGACTATACGCCGCGGGTCGGATAACGGGGTTGCCAAGTCAAGCGGTCGTCTCTGCGGGTGATGGCGCACGCGTCGCGATCTCCATCATCGAGCGCGTGCGTGGCGCGTATTATGTCGATCACGACACGTGATGCGAGCGCCACTCTGTGGCGCACGCTGCTCGTAGGCCTTTTCGCGCTTGTGCTCGTCGCTCTCGCGTGGTTAGCATGGTTCATCCGCGCGCCGATCCCACGTCTGGACGGCACGCTTCCCGTGAACGGTCCCAGCGCGCCGATCACGATCCGGCGCGACGATCGCGGCATCCCGCATATCGAGGCGAACACCGCCGACGACGCGCTCTTCGGCGAGGGTTTCGCGTGCGCGCAAGATCGACTGTGGCAGATGGACACGCTTCGACGCCGAGCCGAGGGGCGGCTCTCAGAAATCGTTGGTCCGGCAACACTCGAAAGGGACCGCTACATGCGCCAACTAGGCCTGACTGAGGCGGCGCAAGCAGATCTCGACGGCCTTGACCCGCGCTCGCGTGCTGCGCTGCAAGCATACGCCGACGGCGTGAATGCGGCGGCTGCATCCCACCGACTGCCGATCGAATTCAAGATGCTCGGGTATCAATGGGAGCCGTGGCGCCCCGTCGACACGCTCGCCATCGTGAAGTTGATGGCCCAAAACCTTGATGATCAATGGTTTTATCTCGACATCAAGGCATCGCTCGTCGACAAGTTCGGACTGCCCGCCGCGAGTGCGTTTGTCGACATGCAGATGCCGAAGCTGGAACGCTACATTCCCGGCTACGCCCCAAGCGGAAAGAAGAGCGCTGTTGCTCAGGAACCTTCGCCAGCCTCGTACCACCTTGCGTTGGGAGACGATCCAACCGGGCACGTGCGCGGAACCGGTTCGAATAACTGGATGGTTTCTCCGTCGCGCACTTCGACCGGCAAGCCCGTCCTTTCAAACGACACTCATCTCGATCGCTCGTTGCCCAGCACCTGGTGGACCGCCGACTTACATGGAGGTGATCTGCACGTGGCTGGCTTCACGGTGCCGGGCATACCCGGCATCGTGGTCGGACACAACGAGCGAATCGCGTTTGGTGTCACTAGCGCTGAAGAAGCCGTTCAGGATTTGTACATCGAGCGCTTCCGCTCTGCGACCTCGAACGAGTATTTAGCGAACGGCACTTGGCGCACGGCGCAGCATCGCATCGAACACATCGGCGTGAAGGGGAAGCCCGATGTTATTCTCGACGTGCTCGTCACCCGTCATGGTCCCGTAATCCGGCGCGAGGGGACGCGTGGACTTGCGCTTGCGTGGACGATCCTGCAAGGTGGTGGCGCGTCTCAAGCGCTCTTCGGTGTCGACATCGCGAAAAATTTCGCCCAGTTCCGAGCGGCGCTTTCGCATCAGGTCGGGCCCGTCCTCAGCTTCGGCTACGCCGACGCCGCCGGCAATATCGGCTATCAAGATTCCGGCGCGGTGCCGCTGCGCGCGGCCGGCGACGGGTCGCTGCCGGTCGAAGGCCAAGACGACAAGTATGCGTGGCGCGGGATCGTGCCGTTCGATGAACTGCCCCACGCGTTGAACCCGCCCGGTGGCTTCATCGTCACCGCAAATCAGGCGCTCGTGCCGACAAGTTACCGGCCGACCTTGTCGACGTATTTCGAACCGCCATTCCGTGCGTATCGCATCGCTACTGACCTCAGCAGCATGCGCGGCGCGTCGGCACAGACGATCGGCGCGATCCAAGCCGATATCTTCGACTATCCGCGTTGGCGGCTCGCGCACGAGACCGCGCGCCTGCTCGCGAGCTCTCCAGATGCGCAGATGCGCGCTCTCGCAGCAGAGCTGAGCGCGTGGGATGGAACGATGGTCAAAGATTCGCGAATCCCGACCTTCGTCGTCCTCGAAGAGAACCGAGTCGGTCAAGAACTATTCGGGACGCGCTTCGGCACGCAGCTCTACGCGCAGTACGACAAGCACTATTGGAAGATCGTGCCGATCCTGCGGATCTTAGATGGCGACCGACGATTGGACAAGACCGGCCTCACGAAGATGCGGGTCGAGGAAGCGCTCGTCGCGGCGGCGCGCGACGTATCCGGCGGCAAAGGCTTGGCCGGCGTCACCGGGCTCGAGCGATGGGGCGCGCACAACGCCGCGATCTACGAGCATCCGCTCTCTAGCGCGCGCTGGTTTCTCGGATTCTTGAGCATCAGGCCATTGCACGAACCAGGCAGCACATTTTCGGTTTATTCGAATAGGCCTACTCACGGGCCCGTGCAGCGGCTCGTCGTCGATTTGGCGGACCTGGATAACTCGTCGATGCTGCTGCCGCTAGGCCAATCGGGGATCTATAGCGACCCGCATTACGACGATCAACTCGACGACTTCACCGCGGTCCGTTGGGTGCCGACCCCGTTCACTCAGGATGCCGTGCTCGCAGCGACCCAACACACCCTGATCTTGAATCCGAAGTGAGCGCACGGGTCAAACAAGCTTGACGAGGTCGACCATTGTGATCGGCAGTCCGCCGACGACATCGGGCTCTTCAATGTCCACGCGGTATCCGAGCGTTTCGAAGAACGCGCGCGCGTCGAGCGCCGACGGGATCTGCACGAAGACCGCACTCGCGCTCGCCCCGCGCGCGGCGGCCTCCACCGCATTGACGAGAGCCCGGCCGAAGCCACGCCCTCGTGACGACGGTATCACCGCCAGCCGGAACAGCCACAGCACGTCGCCCTGGCGGTCGTACATCGCAACCCCGGCATCGCCTCCAGAATCAGCGATCATGAAGGCGCCCGCGCTCTGCGCGCGCAAAAAGTTCTCGATGTCGCCAAGCGTGGGTTCGACCGGCGCAAGTGTTCCTTCGCTGCCGCAGCGAGCCAGCAGCTGGTGGATGGCGTTCGCATCGTGTTCGGTCGCGCGTCGTATGCGCATAATCGGGAAGAGGCATTAAAGAATGTTACGGCTGCGCCTTCGGGTCATGGTGGCCGGGTTCAATCAGGCGGTCGCCGAGTACACGCTTGCGAGGCTTGAGATCACCTCTGCGCATCCGCGCATCGCGCCGCCGCCCGTCATCGATCGACTCCGTTCGATCGCGCACGATGACGATCCATATCGCACATGGCGCATGGCGATCCGCCAAGTCCGCTCGGCCGACACATACGTGCGCACGGGCGCGAGTGCGGTCGTGCGGCGGCATCAGGCGTGGACGCGGCTGGCCGGTGCGTTCGGGGCCGTGCGCCAGTATGCGGCTGGCATCGAAACGCTGCGCGGTTCGGGTACTCGCCGGCGGCGCAGACGCACGTCGTGATCGAACGTGTCGCGGTCATCGGTGCGGGCACGATGGGCAACGGGATCGCGCACAGCCTTGCCGTCGCGGGTTTCTCGGTGACGCTCGTTGATGCGGCGCAAGAAGGGCTCACGCGCGGCATGGCGACGATTGAGACCAATCTCAAAGGCGGCGTCGAACGCGGCAAGATCAGCGCTGAGGCTGCACGCGCCGCGCTCGAACGCATCACGCCCACTACGCAAAGCGCCGCCGCGGCCGATGCGCAGCTCGCCATCGAGGCCGTGCCCGAAGATCTCGGCTTGAAGCACACGGTGTTCGCCGAGCTCGAAGAGGTCTGCAAGCCGGAGGCCATTTTCGCAACGAACACATCGGCGCTGTCCATCACCGAGATCGCGTCGGCGGTGAAAGCGCCCGACCGCGTGGTCGGCATGCATTATTTCAACCCGGCCCATATCATGAAGCTCGTCGAGATCGTACGTGGCTTGGAGACGTCGCAGCGCGCGGTCGATGTTGCGCTTGAAGTGGCCACGCGTTCGGGAAAAGAGACGGTCCTGATCAACGAGGCCCCGGGTTTTGCGACCAGCCGCATCAACGCGATGATCGGCAACGAGGCCTTTTACATGCTACAGGAAGGCGTCGCGTCGGCGCGCGACATCGATAGAGCCCTCAAGCTTGGACTCAACCATCCAATGGGGCCTTTCGAGATGATCGATCTCGTCGGGTTGGATACCCGGCTTAAAGTGCTCGAGTACTTGCACGAATCGTTAGGCGAGAAATTCCGGCCGTGTCCGTTGCTCGTCAAATATGTGAAAGCTGGACGCCTCGGACGCAAAGTCGGCCGCGGTGTCTACGAATACCCTGAGGAAAGCACATGACCGAATATTTCAATTTGATCTTTTGGCTGACCGCGGTCATCGGCGCGGTCCTCCTCCTCGGCGCGATATTCTTGCGTCGGATCGGCGCGGATGAGGTGGCCGGTGCCGTACACGGCATCGGCGCGGTGTGTCTGGGAGGCGGATTTATCTCTCTTATCTCTTTGTATTTGGGCGGTTTTAGCTTTCTTGCAGTGCTCGCGGTCTTGTGCGCGTACTTGGCGACGCGCGCACAAGGCGGCGTGCGAGTCGGCCTCGGGATTTTGGCGTTGGGTCTTGCGCTTTTCTCGATATACCAGCTGCCAGGCGACCAAAGCGAGTGGCTCGCGACGATCGCGATCATCATGGTCGTACTCGGCCTGGCTTCCGCGCTGGTGGGTTGGTTTCGCCCATCGAAGCTTTACGCTGACATCTCATCGCGTGATTAGGCGGGCGTTGGGCGCAGGCTGGTGCCCGGACTGGCTCGCCACGCCGAGTCTGGCAGGTTCAACTCCCGCTGCGTCCAGCTCCGCTAGGCGGAGAGAGACGGTTTGCCGCGAGCCAGAAACCGTTTCTTGCTACGAGGTCTTAATTGCGCTATGATGTGAGAGGCGTGGCGAGCCAGCCCTGGCACTAAACCAACCCGAAAGGTTGGTTTCTGTTTTATGATCTGTAGCGCTGGATGCCCGAGACTGTCTCGCGCTTAATGTCGCCAGCCAAGCGCAGATATTCCAAGTGTGCGACGACTTCGACCAACGCAAAGCGCACTTCGTGCGTCGATAACTTGTCGCCCCAGAAATGTCGCACGATATCGAAAGCGGTCGCGCCCGCGCTGTTGCTCGCGGCCACGTGCGTTCGGACGCCTGCGAGACGTTCGTCGTGGTGCATACGGAATTGCCCGATTCGCTCGGGCAACGTCGAGTAGTCCGCCCCGTGTCCGGGAAGTACGGTGTACGTCGCCTCGCGTTCGAACCGGCCGAGCGACCACAAGAAATCTTGGAGCGGGTTAGGCCGGCATTCGGGATACAACCCGATGTTCGGCGTGATCGTCGGCAAGAGCTGATCGCCGCAAAAGATAATCCGCGCATCGTCATCGACGAGCACATAATGGAAATCGCTGTGGCCGGGCGTCCAAACGACACGTAGCCGACGACCGCCCGCATCGACGACGTCGCCATCAGCGACGTACTCGAAGCGCTCGGGCAACGTCACCGCTCTGCGTAACATATTGACCGCAGCGACGATGCCCTCGGCGATTTCGCCGCCGGCGCCGTGCTCGCGCGTATACGCGATCCAGTCGCTCAGGGGCTCATTGCCCCACACGAAGCGTGCGCGGCGCTCCTCCTCGCGCATCAAGAAGATGCGCGAGCCTGCACGCGATCGGCGGCCGGACATGCCGATGTGATCCGGGTGCATGTGGGTCACGTAGACGCGCTCGATGTCGCCCTCAACAAGCCCGAGTTCGGCGAGCGCTCCGTCGAAGGCGGACCGCGCGTCTGCCGTGTCGATGCCGGCGTCGATCAGCGTATAGCCGTGTGCGCCTTTGAGAAGGTAAAGATTGACCTCGCGGAGCCGGAACGGCAGCGGCACCTTGATGCGCCACAGATCCGGCGCGATCTGCTCAGGCGGCACGCGCAGCTGCGGCCGCCGACTTGAAGTACGCGAGCGCGCCATCGCTCAACAGGCGGTGGTAGCTTTCGAACAGCTCGCGGGCGCGACTCCCGGACCACGTCCGGGGCAGCAATTCGACGGGCAGTTCTGGATCGATGAACGGAAAGCGGCGAAAGTCATGCGTAAGCGCGAAGCGGTGGACGAACGCGTCGGCGTCGGATAGCGAGCGTCTGCGTTGCAACATCGCGTCGCGCGCGTACATCGGTTCGTAGTGCTTGATGAACGAGTCGTAGTACCGAGCAATCGACTCGAGATCCCAGCAGCGCCGCACGAGCTCCATCGGGGTCACCGGACCATTAAAGCGTGCCTCGAAAATGCGCGCGAACTTGGTGACATCGTGTTCCCGCGCGAGGCCTTCTGTTTGCTCAGCGACCGCATGTGGACTTATGTACGTGCCGCCGCCGAGCGCTCCAAAACCGAGCCACGCGAGTTGCTTGCGCAATCCGTCGCGCCGCGCGCGGTGCGTTTCGGGTATCGCATACGTCAGCAAGCACCACTGATGGTTCCACACTCCGCGGCCCTGGCGGTAGATGCGGCGCGTGCCCTCTTCGATCAAGGCGCGGCCGCGCTCGGTCAGGGCGTAATAGGATCGATTGCTCTCGCGGCGCGCGACCAGCCAGCCGTCCCGAGACAGGCGTGCGACGGCCGATCGGACGGCCACTTCTGAAATATGGAAGCGGGCCCCGAGCGCGACGAGGCTGCCCAGCCAGAGATCGACGCCGCGAGGGTACGCGTAATCGCCGTAGAGCGTGAACAGCATCGAGCGCGGCCGCAGCCGTGCGATACCTGGGTAGCCGCTGTGTCGCGTTCGAGGGGTCCTCGTGGGCATGTCGTTGAAGCTTTGTCTCCTATGTGGCAAATTTTGCCCGACCGTGCAGATTATAACACACTAAGAGAGATCTAGGAATGGCACGCATCAAGACATTCGAAGATTGGGTGGAGGTGTTCCACCAGTGGCAAAAAGACCTCGACATCGATCCTGAGGTCTTCAATCGCGTGCTCGGCGGCTACACGCTCGAAGCCAAATACGCCGACCCGCGCAGCGACGAGATCGAGTTCGGCGAGTTCATCGGTCAGCGCAA
>DASRXC010000072.1:0-15335 GCA_035654355.1 Binatus sp. (SeqCode) | reverse complement strand
TTCCCACTGGTTGGCCGCATCGCGTCGTTCGTCGACGCGCGCATTCTCATCTTTACCGGTCTAGCGCTATTCGCGACCGCGCTTTACTTGCAGAGCAAGGTTGACCTGTCGGTCAGCTATAGCGAGTTGATGTGGATCCAGGTCCTGCGCGGCGCGTCGCTCCCGTTCATGTTCACGTCCATCGGCGCGATTTCTCTAACCACGCTCAAACCGAGCGAGCGCGCTGACGGATCGTCGCTTTTCAATCTGACGCGCACCTTAGGCGGTTCCTTCGGCATCGCGATCCTCGCAACGCTGCTGGTGAACCGCGAGCGTTTCCACTTCGAGCGCTACGGTGAGGCGATCACGCAGTTCTCGCAAGCCACGCAACAGCAACTTGCGCAAATCGCCGGGGGCTTCGTGGCACGCGGAGGCTATGATGCCGTAACGGCGTCGCACCAGGCGCTTGGCGCGCTCTACGGTCGTCTGACGGCGCAAGCGTTTGTCGGTGGATTCCAAGATGCGAGCTTGAGCTTGGGAATTGCGCTGCTAGCCACGACGCTTTTGATCCCGTTCCTCAAGCCGACGCCAATCGGCGGACACGCCGGTCCTGCTCCAGCCGAATAACGAGTTCGAGTCCCGTCGCGTCCAGCTTCGGTGAAAACGGATGGGGCCGCGGCCACAGGTAGACGCGGTCCCTATTGCGACATCATTGATCCAATGATATAATTGGCGAGCTCAACTTGGCAGGTTAGCGCCTGGCGCCGTTTCCTTCGGGAGATGGCGTTCTTGTATTCCAATGAGAACCCGTCGAGTGAACTCGACCGCCTCATCTGACGCATGGAATCCATAAGCGCATGGGTAAGCTGGGCGGCTCATGATCGTCAAGCTTGACCTCGAAGATACGTTCGGCGACATCGTGCGCAAGACGGCGCGCGCGAAAGATATTCCGCTCAAACAACTCGCGGCGCAAGCCGGCGTTGATGCAGCGCGGGTCGAGCAATTCTCGCGCGATGCCGCTGCGCCGACCGAAGACGAGGCGCGCGCCTTGGGCAAGGCGCTGGGTCTTGACCCAGGGCGACTCGCGGACATCGCTTTCGCTCGCTGGAGGCCAAAGGAAGAGCCGCTGCCCGATCACATCGGACATCAGGTCAACAAACCGCATCCGAGCAACGGCTATTTCATCATCCTCGAGCAACAGCGGCACGCCGCGTTCGTCGATCCGGGCGGCAGCGTTCCCAACATCGTGCAGACCCTCAAGCGCTCGCCGGTCGCGCTCGACTATATCCTCGTGACCCACAAGCATCCGGATCACATCGACGGCGTGCCCGACCTACGCAAAGCGTTTCCGAACGCGCGCATCGCCGTGCACCGCCTCGATGCGTACGCGCTTGGCGATCTCGCACACGGAGCGCTTGAAGTGACCGACGGAGACTCGCTGCCCTTTGGCGACGGGCAAGTGCGCGTCGTACACACGCCGGGTCATACCGACGGTTCGATCTGTTTCATCTATCAGAGCTCGGCATTCACCGGCGACACGCTGTTCGCAGGCTCGGTCGGCGGAATCTTCGGCGACAAATACGGGTACGAAGATCTGCTGCAAGCGACGAAGATCAAGATCTTCACGCTGCCCGATGATACCGTCGTGCTTCCCGGTCACGGACCGCCGTCCACCATCGGCCAGGAGCGCGCGCACAACCCGTTCTTTTAGAGCTATGGCACACTGCAAACATCTCACGCAGATCAAAGATGTCACACCGCGCACGCCTGAGGGATGCGAAGAATGCCTCAAGATGGGAAGTGATTGGGTGCACTTACGCCTGTGCCTCGAATGCGGCCACGTCGGCTGCTGCGATAATTCCATAAACAAACACGCGACGAAGCACTACCACGCGACCAAGCACCCGATCATCCAGTCGTTCCAGCCTGGCGAGGACTGGCGCTGGTGCTACGTCGACGAGGAGATGGTGTAGGGTAACGTGCAGGCTGTCTGCCTCCACGCGCGCGGCGGTCCCGAACGACTCGAGCTTGAGCAGGCCCCGACGCCGACCGCGGGCGACGGCGAGGTTCTCGTGCGCGTACGCGCGGCGGCCATCACTCCCGGTGAACTTTCGTGGGAGTCGACATGGAGGGACCGAGATGGCAAAGACCGGCTCCCAAGCATTCCCTCGCACGAGTTCTGCGGCGAGATAACCCAGGCGGGCGCTGACATCACTCACTGCGCGGTCGGCGACATCGTGTACTCGCTGAGCGATTTTTGGAGAAACGGCGCGGCGGCGGAGTACATCGCCGTCAATGCAGAGGAGGTCGCGCCCAAACCCGCTTCAATCGACGATGTCCACGCGGCGGCGATTCCGCTTTCTGGGCTCACGGCGCTACAGGCGCTGTACGACCATGCGGTCATGAGCCCCGATCAGCACGTCGTGATCTTGGGCGCGAGCGGAGGCGTGGGGACGTTTGCCGTGCAGCTCGCGCAGCTCGGGCAAGCGCACGTCGGCGCCGTTACGACTGCCCAAGATGTCGAGTATGCCGCGGAGCTCGGCGCCAATCAAGTGGCGACCTACGATGATTTCGACCGCATGTTCAAAGACGTCGACGTGCTCGTCGATCTCGTCGGCGGCGAATTGCTCGCACGAGCGTGGCGCATGATGCGTCGCGGCGGGATTATCGTGTCGACCGTCGAGCAGCCGGCGCAAGAACTCTGTGAGCGCCACGATGTGCGCGGCGAATTTTTCGTTGTGAAACCGAACTGGCATCAACTGACGGAGCTCGCCGCTTTGGTCGACGACGATCAGCTCGAAGTCTTCGTCGCAAAAGTCTTCCCGCTTTCGCAAACGCGCGATGCCTACGAATTAGGATTGAAGGGCCACATCCGCGGGAAGATTGTGCTCAAGGTCGCAGACGCGACAGCGTAAGGTCTGCGGAGTATTGTCGATAATATTATCAGTTATGAGACTCGCCTGAGACTTGCGAGTCGCGAAGCGGCGGGCCAGAGGCCCCCCTTCGCGCGCTGACGAAGAGGCCGCTCCTATGTCCAAGAGTGCCTTCTCCGTTGCGGCGGCGCTGTGCGCGGCCGCAGCCCTTTTCACAGCCTGCAGTCAAAATGCGGGCTTCGCTCCGCCCCCTGTGCCGGGGCCGCCCCAGCCGGGACCGCAGTCGTCGGGCATGATCAATGGCTCGGCTGGGCCACAAGCAAACGGCATGGTGCCCGGCGCTGAACCTGGCTCATCGGGTGCGCCACCGGCATCGTCTGCGATCACCATCGTCAGCGTTACCGGCCGGTACGCGTACGACGGATCGGAGTCCGACCCGGTGAAGGCGCCGCGATTCCTTGAGCTTGCATTTGCGCTCAAGAACTCCACTGAAAAAGCGATCACGATCTCTAAAGTCAGCGTTGAGGGCGATCAGGGCACTGCGCTGGGCGATGTGAAGCTTGCGCTGACGATCCCTCCGGGTTCGACCTCGGACGTCGAGCTGGTCGCGCTGAAATTGAAGAAAGACACGCCCTACATCAAGACCGCGTCGATGACATTTGACGAGGATGCCGGCAAACCGGCCGCGCTAGGCACCGCCGATCTGCCCCCGACAGATCTCCCCTTCGTGCCGCTCGACGCTAAAGATCCCAAAGGCGGTTTGAGCGTTGACGGCGTCGAGGTCACCGCGGTTCAAGTGGCCGGTGGTCCGCATTACGAGATGACGTTCGCATTGACCAACGCCGGCGACAACAAAGTCGATCTCGATGGCTTTTCGATCGCTCCTCCAAAAGCCGCAGGGGCGAAAGCCGCCATTCCGCTTACGATCCCACCGCGCACGACCACGGGATTCATCAGCGTCGTCATGCCGTTCAAGGGCAAAGTACTGCCCGACGGCGACTACGCGGTCAATGCCACCAACGGAAGCACCACGGTCGCCAAGGCGACCGGCGCGATGCTCTGACAGGTGGCGCAGGAACGCGATCTCCTCGAGCTTGACGCGGTCTTCGTCGGCGCGGGACCGGGAAGTCTCGCTGGCGCGATTAGGCTCGCGCAGCTCTACGCCGAGCACAATGCCGCGGTAAAGGCCGGTACCAAGTCCGGCCCGGAGCTGTCGACCGACAATATCCTTGTCATCGACAAGGCACGCGCGATCGGCGATCATGGCATCTCCGGCGCGGTCCTGGATCCACGCGCGATGCGCGAGCTGTTCGGAGACTTCTTGGCGGCCGGGTGCCCAGTAGAAGCACCGGTGACCTTAGACGCGCTTTGGTTTATGAACAAGACCGGCCACATCAAAGCGCCCATCCAGCCGCCGATGATGGTCAACTCAGGAAAATATGTCGCCAGCCTGAACAAGCTGGTCAAATGGCTTGCCGAGCAAGCCGAAAAACTCGGCGTCCAGGTCTTCCCGGAATTCCCCGGTCAAGAGTTGCTGTGGGACGGCGAGCGCGTGCTTGGCGTGCGCGTCGGCGACAAGGGCTTAGATAAAAACCGTCAGCCGAAACGCAACTACGAACCAGGACCAGACCTCATTGCGAAAGTGACGGTGCTCGGCGAAGGCCCGCGCGGCACACTTGCCAAGCAACTCATGCACCGCTTGCCGGCGCTGACCGCGGCGCGTAATCCTCAAGTCTACTCGATCGGCATTAAAGAGCTGTGGCAGATGCCGAAAGGCTCGACGCCGGCCGGACAGGCCATCCACACGCTTGGCGCACCGCTCGACAACGACACATTCGGCGGCGGCTTCCTCTATTCGATGGCAGACGATATCTGGGATGTCGGCTTCATCGTCGGGCTCGACTACCTCAACCCGATGCTCGAACCGCACGCCGAATTCCAAAAGTTCAAGCAACATCCGAGCGTCGCGAAGATGTTGTCGAGCGGACAGATGTTCCGCTATGGTGCGAAGGCCATTCCCGAAGGCGGCTGGTTTTCAATGCCGCGCCCGTATGCCGATGGCGTGCTGCTGGTCGGCGACAGCGCCGGCATGCTCAACCCGCTCAAGCTCAAAGGCATCCACCTCGCGATGAAGTCGGGCATGCTCGCTGCCGAGACGATCTACGATGCGATCGTCAAAGGCGACTCGTCGGCGCCGACGTTGGCCGCGTACGGGCAGCGCGTTGAGAAATCATGGATCAAGTCAGATCTGTATCCGGCTCGCAACTTCCATCAGGGATTCGACGCGGGCCGCTTAGCCGGCATCTTCAATGTCTCGCTCGGCATGATCACCGGCGGGAGAGGTTTTGGCGTGCACGACCGGCTGCGGCCGGACAAAGTCGGCTACGAGCGCATGGAGAAGCTGGTCGATTATTTCGGGCGCAACGTGCCCGGCTTCGAGCGGCCCGTGTATGACAACAAGCTGACATTCAACAAGCTTGATGACGTTTTCCGCAGCGGCACGTCGCACGACGAAGATTCGCCCTGCCATCTGATCGTCGCGGATACGAATATCTGCGCGACGCGCTGCGCCGCCGAATACGGCAATCCGTGCCAGTATTTCTGCCCGGCGGCTGTCTACGAGATGGTCCCCGCAGCCACCGGCGCGCCGCCGATCACCAAAGACGGCTTCTCAGATTCGGGCAAGCGCCTACAGATCAATTTCGCCAATTGCGTGCACTGCAAGACGTGCGACATCATGGATCCGTATCAGATCATCGACTGGGTGCCGCCCGAAGGCGGCGGTGGGCCGGTGTACACCGGCCTGTAACTCAGGTAGGCGGGCGCTTCGGCCGACCGTGCCGAAGAAGTGCCATTACGTAACGGATCCGACCCCCGACAGCGTACATATTAGTGTGATCAACAAAATGCAGCGGAACCGTGGAGCGGCGTGCTTAGTCACAGCCGTGGCCGCGCTTGCACTGCTCGCCGCGGCGCAGCAGCCCGAGTCTCAAGCACCTTCGGCGGGGGCTGAGATCCGCAGCGCGTTGAGTCAGTTTTCGGCCCACTACGACATGATCGCGGCCAAGATGGGGTCAGATCAAGCGCTCAATTTGCAAGAGCGGCTGTACACCGATCTTGGTTGGATGCCCGACGAACCGCCCGCACCAGGGTACACCCCGGCCGAATGGCAGAACCGGATCACGATGGAGGCGCACCTCGACGCCAGCATCGTTTCGCAAGCCGCTGCCGGCCGCTCAGCGCCGGTCACCGCGACCCCAGGCTTAAGCGAGCACCTAGTCTTGTCGCGCGTCGATGGCATGCTCGCACCCTATGCGCTCTATGTGCCGGCGAACTATGCGGCAGATCCGCGGTTGGTCGTGTTGCTCCACGGCAACCCGCAAACCGAAAGCGCACTGCTGGGAAGTCGCTTCTTTCGAGATCTCGCCGATTCGACGGGAACGATCATCGTCGCGCCGTACGGCCGAGGCATCTACGATTTCGCACCTCCGGGCGGCGACGAAGTGTATCAAGTCACGGACGAGATAGCCAACGCGTTTCATATCCCGTCGGATCGCGTGTATTTGGCAGGCTATTCGATGGGCGGCTTCTCGGTGTTCAAAATCGGCCGGCTGCATCCGGACCGCTGGCGTTCGGTCATGGCCATCGCCGGCGCAGCGCTGGGCAGTGAGATCGATCAGGTCCGCATGGCGTTCCAGCATAAACAGCTCTTCGTGGTGACTGGAACCGCCGACGAGAGCATCCCAACGATGTATCCGCAAAACACCGCCTTCTATCTCAGCGGTGCGGGAATCGCTACCGGCCTCTATATCCAGCGCGGCGGCACGCACTTTATTCCAACGTTGTGGCCGATGTTGCAGGAAGCATGGCACGACATGATCGCCGGCAGAATCCGCGCGAGCGCATATCCGCGCGGCGTCGCCTCAATGCGAGACACTGAACCGGTCGGCTCCGACGTGCCGCCCGGTATGCGCCCGTAACGACTGAACCAAGTCTTGCCCGAGAGCGGGCTATTTCGCGAAGGTTTGCTCGAAGAGCGCGTTCACCCATCCGAATGACTCGCGCGTATACTTGCGCGGATCGTTGACATCGAACGATTCGTGCAACGTGCCGTCGCCGGCACTCGACTTCGCAAGCGCCGCAGCGACTTGACGCCGCTCGCTGTTGCTCGTCGCCGTACGGTACTGGACGACGAGGCTCAGCGGCCACACATAGTTACCCGGCGTGTGGGAGCTGCCAATGCCCGACGCGTAGCGACCCTGATAATAGTACGGGTTCGCGGGGCTTAGGATGAAGCGGCGCGTATCGGCGTAGATGCGCGGATCGACCGGATAGTCGTACAACGGGATGGACAGCAGGCTCGGCGTGTTCGCGTCGTCCATGAATTTCGCATGGCCGAGCCCATCGATCTCGTACGCATAGATGCGACCGACCATGGTCGTGAAGACCGCTCGATGCGCGATCGCGTCGTCGATGCGGTCGGCGATCCCGTCCGCGCGATCCGCCTCGTGCGGGTCGTTGTAGAACTGGCGCAGCAGGCGCGCGATCGTGCGCAGCGTGACGGACGCGAACATGTTCTCAGGAATATTGTAGTTGTACGCCTGCGGCTCGTCGCTGGGACGATACGCGCTCCAAATGAGACCGACGTTGGGATCGATCGGATGCTCGTTGTGATGATAATGCGAACGCGATGCGTGATGCTGCTCGGTCTCGAGGACGTGGAGCACCGAGCGCATCTCTCCGAAGAAATTGCGATCGTACACGCTCGGGTCGTGCATGACGCGAGCGTAATCGTCTGCAAGGCGTACCGGGTAGCACAGCGAGTCGATCTCGAATTTACGTTCGATGGGCAGATAGCGCCGGTCGAACGCATTGGCGTATGGGTCGATGACGATGAGCCGCTCTTGGCGAGCGATGACGCCGCGGGCCAGCGAACGCTTGTGCATGACTGAGCGCGTCTGGACGCTTGAATCCCGCAGCCACATCGCGTCGATGTCGCCTGTGCTGACGTACGTGGTGCGGTCCGGCGTCGCGAAAAAAAGCGCTGCGTTGAGCGTCGCAGCGCGATTGTAAATCGTCACGAGTGTTTCCGGCAAAGCCGGGGTGATCGCGATAAGGGCCGCGAGAACGCACCCGAGGGCGGTAGTGAGCGCCATCGTACTACGAACGCCTGTTCTATTCTAAGGGCGGTGGTTCCTACGGACCAAGCCAGCGGACGATGGCGACCTGTTCGTCGTCGATGATCACGCTAACGACGCCCGAGGCAAATCGTATTTTCGTCGGGCTATCCGGCGCAAGCCGGACGTAGAGCGTCGCTCGATCGATCCGCTCACCTTGGCGCGAGGTCTCGCGCACGACCAGCGTGCGGTCGTTCTCAACGCCGAGATAATCGTAGACGATGCTTTCGATAAACGGCTGAACAGAGCGCGTGGTCGTGCCGTCAAAACCGTCGTGGCTCGCCCCGCGTTCTTGTTGTATTTTGATGTCGATGTGGACTTCGGCGAATAGCCGGTCGCCGATGGTGGCTCGGTGAGCCCCGGTCTTCGGAAACGCAAGCGTCGGCTCCCACTTGGTAGTGCCACGTGCGAACTGCGACGAAGATTCTTGCGGACCAGTCTCCGTGGTCCAGCGCCTTGATCTCGGCACCCTTTCCGACCCCCTCAGCCATGCCAATGCTCACGGGTTTCTCTTAACGGTCCCTCTTCAAATATCGGCATTTCCGGCGACAGAATCGAGCCGAAAATAAGAAGTGACGGGACGTCGGCGCCGGGCGCCGAACTTCCCCAAGCGCCGGAGGTGCGCGCTTTTGAGCGAGGCGGCTGAGGAGCTTAAAGCCCCGACAAGCAAGCCGTTGACCGTCGACGTCATCGTCGTGCTCGGTCACGACGAGCTGGGTGTCGAGGTCTGCCGCGGGTTGGCGCGCGCCGGAAAGCGGATCGTCGCGATCCGGCCCGACCCCGAGCGCGAAGTCGAGCCTTCTCACCCGCTGATCTCGAATCTGTTCGGAGACGCTCGCCGTCCGGCTGTGCTTGTGCGCGCCGGCGTCCAAGCCGCGGGGACGATCTTAGCGATCACGCAGGACGACCAGTCTAACCTTCGCGTCGCGCTGGCGGCGCGCGACCTCAATCCAGGCATCCGCATCGTGCTGCGCCAGTTCAACCGCTGGCTTGGCCGCAAGATCGTGACCAATCTTGAGAACAGCGAGGCGGTCAGCCCCGAGACGTTTTCAGCTGCGACGTTTGCGGCCTCATGTCTCAACCCGTCGGTCTACCAGGCGATCGAGTTCCCTCGCTACACAGAACAGCTTTTCACCTTTTGCCGCGGATCCGCCGAGGAGTTGGAGTGCGCCGGCCGCAGAGTCAGTGAGGTGGATCTACAGCAGCGCCGGCTGGTGGTGGCGATCGGCGACCGCGCCTTTCCGTCCGACTCGGACACCATTCCGGCCGGCGCACCCGTCACGATTGCGTGCATGCTCGACGATGCGCCCAGGCCGCCGGGTGGCGCGCGCAAGCGGCGTCCGTCACTGGTGGTCCGCCGCCGCGAATCGTTGTGGCAGCGTTTGGTGCGCCGGCGCTACGATCCGTTGCTGGTTGCGCTCTATGCCTCGTTGGGAATCCTGCTGATTTTCGCGACCTTCTTCTTCCAGCATAAGCTTGGCATACGATTGTTCGATGCGATCTATTTCGTCGTCACAACGGCGACGACCACCGGATTCGGCGACATCACATTGCTGCGCACGGATGATGCCTCCAAAGCGGTTGGGATCTTGGCGATGATTGGCGGCATCGCAATCACGGGCTCGCTGCTCGCGTATCTCACCGCCACCATCACGCGTCGATCCTTCGAATTCGCGCAAGGCCGCCATCACGTGGTCGGCAGCGGTCATGTGGTCGTGTGCGGGTTCGGCAATGTCGGCGCGCGCGTCACGCAATATTTGCTGCACTCAGGCCATCGGGTTGCCGTGATCGACCGTAAGCCGAACGAGGCGCTCGCTGACGATGTTCGCGCGCTTGGCGCGCACGTGATGACAGCCGACGCGACCAGCGAGGGCGCTCAGGAGATGGTGCGAGTCGCCGACGCGGCGGCGCTCCTAGCCGTGACCGACAGCGATAGCGCCAACCTCGAAATCGCGTTGACTTCGCTCGCGTATGCGCCCGATCTTCCGGTCGTGATGCGCATCGCCGACCCGAATATGGCCAAGGCGGTCGAACGGCACTTCCGCATTCGCGCATCGTACTCGGCAGCGGCGCTTGCTGCGCCGCTTGTCACCGGGCTCGCGCTGGGTCCGGGTTCACGCGGCACCATCGACATCACGGGTACACTATGCACGCTGGTACAGCGCAAACGCGGCGCCCTCGTCGCCGCGGACGAACTGGTCCTCGCTGACGACGGCGAATGGGAGCTCGTCCTGCGCAAACCCTGAAGCACACCCCGTCGTCGTTCTACACGAGATGGCTAAGCGTAAACGTTCCGCAGCGGACTTCTTCCCGAAGACGATTTCGCTCACAAGTCTGCGCCAGGCCGCAGCAGACTGCCGCGGCTGCGATCTCTATCGTCAGGCCACGCAAACGGTTTTCGGCGAAGGTCGCGCTCGCGCACCGCTCATGCTGGTCGGCGAGGAACCGGGCGATCGCGAGGACGTCGAAGGCCATCCATTTGTCGGCCCAGCTGGAGCGTTGTTACGCAAGGCGCTCCTACAACGGCATTTCCCTGAAGGATGTCTACCTTACCAATGCCGTCAAGCACTTCAAGTACATCTGGCGCGGCAAGCGGCGCATCCATCAAAAACCGAAGCGCACAGAGATCGTGGCGTGCAGGCCCTGGTTGCAAGAAGAGATCGAGCTCGTCCGACCAGACCTGGTCGTCGCGCTTGGCGCCACTGCCGCGCAAGTGCTGCTTGGCGCGAGCTTCCGGCTGACCAAGCATCGCGGCGAAGTGCTGCAATCCGATCTCGCTCCGCGCGTGATGGCGACGGTTCATCCATCCTCTATCTTACGAGCACCCGACGCTGCGGCGCGCCGCCAAGCGCTGGCCGACTTCGTTTCGGATCTGAAGCTCGTGCGCCGCTTTATGAAAGCGTAGGGAGCGGCTGTCCGAACCGGATGACGGCGGTGCTGAATGCTCCGGGATCGAGGTGCACGATGCGCGCTCCCGCGGGCACGTGATCCTCGGCGAATGTCGCCGAGCGCGGTTTGAATTGGAAAAACGTTGACGGCACGCTCATGTACTTCGTGCTGCCGCGTTCAACGGTCGACTCTTGATGGATGTGTCCGAATAACACAGCGCGCACTTGCGGCGCAGCATCGAGTATGGGCAATAGCTCATCGGCATCGGCGATCGTCATGGTATCGAGCCACGCCGAACCGATCGGCAACGGGTTATGATGGACGACGACCATCGTCGGCATAGCTTGGCGCTGAGCGAGCGCGTCGCGCAGCCATTGGAGCTGCTCCTTGCCGAGCGCTCCCCAATCCTGATCCGGCACTGAGCTGTCAAGTAAGATGAAGCGCCAGCCTTCGGCGTCGAAATCCTGCATGAGCTTGTCGCCGGGATTGATCGCGCGGCCGGCGAGCAGACGGGCCATGCGCTGCGCGTCGTCATGATTGCCTGGGATGTAGTACACCGGAGCCCCGAGACGTTGGAGCTTGCCTGCGAGGCGCAGATATGAGGCCTCACTGCCGTCGGCGGAACAATCGCCAGTGACGAGGACGAAGCTCGGCTTGCCGTCGAGTCCGGCGAGCGCTTCTACCGCCGCGTCGAGCGCTCGATCGGGCGCGACATCCCATAGCTTGGCGGCCGCATCCTCGAATAGATGCGTGTCAGAGACTTGGATGAAGAACGGTGGCGGCACATGCATGCGTTTGGGCCGAGAGAACTCAGCCCTCGGGCGGTTTGCGCCGTGGGACGGGCGAGGTCCTCCCGCTTACTATTATCTGCTGGCGCCGGGATAAGGGACCGGTTTATGCGCGCGACGAAAAATGCGGAACGGACCAACCTCGCATCTGGCGCGTCGCGTCCGACTCGATGTCCGGCCGATGGCCTCGGTCGATCCAGGAGGCGTTCGTGGCAAAACCGATCGAACCGGAACACGTTCTGCTTGAATTCTACACCATGTGCTCGTTCCACCCAGACACTGAACCGGCAGCGCAGCCAACACCCCTCTTCTTACTGGGGTTCCGGGAAGGCAGCGAGCCGGTTTTTGTTTGGCTCGTCGACAAGAATCATTTTGACGCTACTCGCCTGACAAGAGACTCCTACTGGCAACACGCGCTGAGCAATCTTGAAGAATACATGCACAAGAAGCTCTCCAAGTGCGTCGCTGAAGAAAATAGCGTGCACGGCGGCATCGAGCTACTCGTCTCGACCTACCAGAACCAGCTGCGCTTCTCACCCGTCACGCCCGTCGCCGATCATCCGTTCGGCCTGCGCAAAGGCGCACCGCCTTTGACCGCGGTCTCCGTTTCGTAACGGCCCTTCATCACACTCGGCCTCGTGCCGAGCGCGTCATCATCGCCGGTGTCGACACCGGCGACGATCGCGCGCGCTTTGAGGTCGAACTCGACGAGCTGGTTGCGCTCGCGCGTGCGGCCGGCACGCAGGTCATCGCGCGCGTCGTCCAGCGCCGCCCGAAGATCGATCCGTCGACGCTCGTCGGCGCCGGCAAAGCAGACGAGCTCGCGGCGCTCGTGCGCGAACGCGATGCCGACGGCGTGGTGGTGCTCAACACGTTGCGTCCGCGACAACGGGCGGCGCTCGAGAAGATCGTGGGCGGCGAGACGTTCGTCATCGATCGCAATGTCGTCATCCTCGACATCTTCGCCCGTCACGCGCGCACGGCCGAAGGCAAGCTGCAGGTCGAACTGGCACAGCTGCGCCATCGCGCCGCCAACCTTATCGGCGCGAGGGATTCGCTCTCGCGCTTGGGCGGCGGCATCGGCACGCGCGGCCCGGGCGAGACGAAACTGGAAGTGGATCGGCGGCGCATCCGCCTGCGCATCTCGCACCTCGAGCGCCAGCTCGCTCAAGTCAGAAAGCGCCGGCGCGAGCAGCGGCGCTCGCGCGAAGGCACGCCTGTCGTCGCGCTCGTCGGCTATACGAATGCAGGCAAATCGTCGCTGCTCAACGCGCTGACTGGCGCTGCGGTGTTCGTGGCCGATCAGCCTTTCGCAACGCTCGACCCGACGCTGCGAAGGTTGCACCTCGAGGGCGGCGATGTCGTACTCGCCGACACGGTCGGCTTTATCACCGACTTGCCCAAGGAGCTGGTCGCCGCTTTCCAAGCGACGCTCGAGGAAGTCGTGGACGCGACGATGCTCGTGCACGTCGTCGACCTCAGCAATCCATTCTGGCAGCGCCAGCGCGATGCAGTAGATGCACTGCTCGCGCAGCTTGGCGCCGGCGATAAGCCCGTCGTCATGGCGTGGAACAAGACGGACTTGACGGCCGGCGTGGTGCCGGATGGTGGCGTTGGGGTATCAGCAAAGACGGGCGCCGGTTTGCCGGCGCTGCGCGCGCGGATCCAAAAAGCGCTCACCGCCGCGCGATCGGAGGTAAGCCCATGAGTTCCGCTGTCAACGCCGCCGCGCCGCACGCGATCTTACGCGGGTTGTTCACGATCCTCGCGATTGGCTTGCTCGTCGGTGGCCTTATCATGATCTTCTCGACCCAAACCTGGTATCCGCTCATCCTGCCCGACACGCCCGCCACTCCGGCAGTGTCGGTACTCGTCAAAGGCATCGGCGCGATCGTGTTAGGGTTGAGCTATTTGGCGCTCGCGGTATCAAGAGATCCAGTGCGGTACCGCGCCGTCGTCGACGCGGTCATCCTGGTGTTGATCTTCGTGGTGATCATTGAGATCTACGAGATCGCAGCCCGCGGCGCCGACGCCATCTATCCGAACCATCTGCTGCTGCTCAGCACGATTTTCCGCGCGGTGCTAGCGGGGGTCTTGATCGGGCTCCGCCCGCGCGAGGCGTACACCGCGAGTACCTAGGGCCCCAGCCGCCATGCTACAGCTGATCCAAACGATTGCCTCGCTCTTCACGCTGCTGATTTTCCTCGTGTCGGCGTTCGTAGCGCTGCGCCAGCTGCGCGCCAACGCGCACGCCAACCAGCTCGCCGCGCTTCAGGCGGCGTCGAGCCATTTCAACGGCACTGACTTTCAGCGATGGTTCGCATTCACGCTGAACGACCTGCCGAAGAAAATGCAAGATCCCGTGTTCCGCGATGGCTTGCGCGCCGATCCGATCGATCGCGACGCCCACCCCGAGATCCGGCTCGCCAATTGGTACGAAGACATCGGCATTCAGGCCAAGTTCGGCGTCGTAGACGAAGAACCGCTCATCGAGTACCTGCGCGACGGTACCCATCGCGCCTGGGATGCCCTGTTGCCGACGATCACGCTGTATCGCGAGATTTGGGGCGACTGGAACTTCCGCAACTTCGAGCGCTTTGCGCAGCGCTCGCGTGCGTTTTACGAGAAGCTCGAAGCGGATTCTCGCGCGTAGGTCACTTAGGTATCTGCGAGATAATTTTGATCGAGCCGTCGCTTGCGATGCCGAACGTCCATCCGCCGGCTGATACGTAGGTCGGGATCCGGCGCAGCAAGCTCCAAAACACATCGGTTTCGACGGGAATATCGCTTAAGACGTCGGTGTGTACTATGGCGGCCATGTTGGCGTAGATCGGGTTCTGCAGCAGCGTGCGATGCAGCTGACGCCGCTCTATCAACGTACGGCCGTCGGCTGAGTACTGGTAGCGCCAGTCGGCGCCATAGACGAGCACATCGTTCGACGTTTGCGCGGGGTAGACGTAGACGAAGATGGAGTCGTCAGGCTGGACGATGGCGGCGATATTGTACTGCGCTTGCGGATGAGACGCGGTGCCAAAGTCGGCCTTTGCGGCGACCACGGCTCGTGCGAGCGATGCCAAGTCACCAGAGTCCTCAGCGGGCAGCGTGAACGCGCTCGCTACGAAATGATCACCGTTTTGTTTCGCTTCGTACGAGATCAGAAACGCGTTGTTCGCAGCGTTCAAACGGCCGAAGAAAAACGTCCAGCCGTCATTGCCTACTTCACCAAGATATAAACCCATTTTGTCCTTGTCTGGCTTCAGCGCGAGAACCGCGTCCATGGCAGCGGCGGCACTCGCGTCGTAGGCAGCCAGCTGGCGGCCCAGCAACGACACCTGGTCTAAGGCCGCCTGGCTCGGATCTGCATACGCCAGAGTCGGCGCCACGAATGAAAGCATGGCGGCCAGTAATGCTGCTAAAAACCGCATTTCGCCCTCGCCTTTTTAGGAGCGGCGCCGTTCTCGCGCCAACAACTCTTCCTTGCGCTTCGGTCCGCCGGCACGCGCGACATTCCCGCCTTTGTGCACGACGCGATGCCACGGCACCAGCAGCCACAGCGGATCGCGCGCGATGATCGAGGCAGCCGCACGAATCGCCAGTGGACGGCGCGCCTCTCGGGCAAGCCACGAATA
>DASRXC010000071.1:0-33412 GCA_035654355.1 Binatus sp. (SeqCode) | reverse complement strand
GGCGGCGGTTTCAGCTTCTGGCCTTTGCTTTTCTTAGGTCACGGCAGCGGCTTCTGGATCATCATCGCGCTTATCGTGGTGTACTATCTGTGGAATCGAGCGCAGGCAAACACGCGCGCGCAATTCGCCGGTCCGGTCGAGGCGCCAGTCGTGATGCCGAGCGGACCGACGACGCAGTTCATGGATCAACCGGCGCAGACCGTCGATCCGCAGGCGATCGCAGCGGGCGAGGCCGCGATCAAGGCGCGCGACCCGGGCTTTGACGAGCGCGCGTTTCTCGACCGTGCGCAGACCGCGTTTTTCAAGATCCAGCAAGCCTGGATGGCACGCAACCAAGATCTCGCGCGCGACGTCATGAGCGAGGCGCTTTACCAGCGGCACAAGATGCAGACCGATGCCCTGATCGCCGCACATCAGATCGACATGCTTGAGAACATCGTCATCGGCCACGCGAAGGTCGTCAAGGTCGATGCCGGCGCGCCGTACGACACGATCGTCGTTGCGTTCACCGCGAGCATGTCCGATTACACGATCGACGAGAACACGAAGCAGCTGGTCGACGGGCAGCGCACGCCGACGACGTTCACCGAATTTTGGTCCTTCATCCGGCGCGCGGACGCGAAGACGGCAGTCGGTCAAACCGGGCTTGCGGCGACGTGTCCGAACTGCGGCGCGCCACTGAAGCTGATCAATGGACTGTGCTCGTATTGCAGCGCGCCGCTGCGCACGTCGTCATCCAACTGGGTCGTCGATCAGATCGAGCAGTCGTTTTGAACGAAAGTGACGCGGGCGAGTTGCAACACGAAACCGGCAACCCCGGAAGCGAGAGCGGCGAGCTGCACGTAGACCGGCGCCGCTACCCGCGCTTCAACGTCAAGATGCTGGTCGAGTTCACCGTAGTGGGCGGCGGGCAGCGCTATGAGGCGATGGTCGACAACATCAGTCTGGCCGGCGTGCTGTTGCTCACCGATGAGACACTGGCGCGCGGCACGCGCATTATCGTTCACCTTCCGGCGGCAGGGGGGTTGATCGACATCCAAGCCGAGATCGTGCGCACCTCGGTGCTCGGCGAGTTCGGCGTGGCCTTCGTATCGATGACTGAAGGCGAGATTGAGCGAGTGATGTCCTTGGTCGAAGGCCGCTCAGCGCTCTAGGATCAACCGCTCGCCGGAATAATCCAAGAACACTGCTCCGAATTTCGACAAGACTGCCGCGCCAAGCAGACCGTCCGTCGCCGTGGGCGTGAACGCGCCGCTCGGCTCCAGCACGATTTCGGTGAACACGCGGTCGACGGAGAACTTCCCGAGGCTCAAGCGCGAGACCACGGCGGTCTTGACGCGGATTGCGCCGCCGGCTCCCGACGCCTGCGTGAAATCGCCGAAGTATGGCGCCGGGTCATTTGGAATCGGGTTGCCGTGCTTGTCGATCGCCGTGTCCGGTGCGAGATCGCCAGGCCGCATGAAATCGCGTTGGTGCGCATCGGCGAACTCTTGGTACACGATTAGACCCGAATCGCTGCCGGTATCCACGGTGAACGTCGCGGCATCCGCGTCGCCGACCGTTGTGGCCACATGCGGTAGCCGCGACCAGGGATCGAGCGAGAGCACCTGTCCGGTGCCGGAGTAGCTGAACGAGTCAGGCGAGATAAGTCGGATGCGCGAGCCGCCGTAGTCGATGCGCGTCACCACTTGTGCGAGCACGTCATAGCCCAAGATGCCCGCTATCCCGTAGCCTTTTATCGACGCGGGCAAGCCCAGCGGCACGGCCTCGAAGACGAACGGCGCGAAGCGCACGCCGCCGATCTCTAGGGCGTCGGCTTTTGCTTCCGTTCCGGTGAGAATCGTGGCGCCGGCGACGCGTGTGCTGCCGGCCGTCGGCAGTTTGAGCAGGCGGGCTTCGTCGGCGTCGATGAGCGACGCCGAGCTGCCCGAGTCCAACAAGAACTTGAGCGGTGTGCCATTGACTTTCGCGTTGAGCACGATCAGCGAATGCGGCTCTTCGACGTCCACCGCGATGTCGGACTGACCTTTCGGAAATTCCGCTCGGCGCTGCGCCGGCGGACGAAAGTCGAGCTTTCCGAAGGGCTGCATCGTCACCGATGTGATCGTCCTCGTGATCGTGCGATTCTCGTCTGTTTCGATGGCTTTTGACGGCACGTTCAGACCGTTGAAATTCTGATATTGCGGGTAGCGCACGCTGCGCCCGGCGATCTCAACGCCGTAGACGAGCGTGGTATGCGCGTCGAGGTAGACGACGGTGTCGTACGTCGCGACTTTGCCGTGAATGCGAATGACGGAGCGGCCATCGACCGTCAGCGGCCCGTCCAGATACCACGAGATGTCCGGATCCAGCAGCGTGCCGTTGAAACCGAGCATCCGCGTTAGGAGGGAGCGTTTATGCTCGAGCGGGCGCACGACGACGTTGCCGTTGATGTCCTGAATCCATTCCTTGGAGTCGTCGTTGCCTTCACTGCGTTGGCCGAACGGTAGCGTGTACGTCGCCTTCCAACGGCCCTCGACGTCGGCGCTCTCAGTGAACGGCTGGTCGGTGCCGTTTTGCACGACGATGCCGGTCCACGTCGCGCTCTCGCTGCGCATGTAGCCAAGCGCATGCCGGTGCCGTTCGAGCAATTCGACGACTTGGGGAGAACGGACGGTGGACGGCGGACCCGAAGGTGACGCCGTCGGTGCAGGCGACGCCGCGGCCAGCATGAGCGCCGCGAGGCCGCCGCCAATCCAGACGGCCATCATGCGCAAAGGTTCGCCGCGCAAAGCGGCTCCGACCTGGCTCGTCGGCGAAAAAGTGCGCTTGCGTCCGATCGAGCCGGGCGATGTCGAAATGTTGCAGCGCTGGATCAACACATCACCGGCGCGCGATTTCATTTTCAGGCGGCTGCCGCTGTCGTTCGAGCAGGAGCGAGACTGGGCCGCGAACGCGTCGGTCAATCCTAATACGCCCTGCTACATCATACAGACGCTGGCAGGTGTCGACATCGGCAACATCGTGCTGCATATCGAAGGCGCACGCGCGTCGCTCGGCATCGCGATCCACGAGCCCACATACTGGGCCAAGGGACTAGGCACCGACGCCGTGCGGACGTTGGTCGATGGTGCATTTCGCGTTCGCCCGCTTGTCCGCATCGAGCTGACCGTCTACCCAGACAACGTGCGGGCGATCCGTTGTTATGAGCGGGCCGGCTTCAGCCGCGAAGGCGTAATGCGCAGCTATGTGTACAAGGATGGTACGTACGCGGACGTGCTGCTCATGAGCATTTTGCACGAGGAGTGGCTCGCCCGGACAGCCGCCAGGCGCCCGAAGCGCGGGCGCGCCTCGGGCCGGCGTCGCGCGTAACGCAGCGCCCCAAAAGCTGCGCGCTTTTTCTACGTGTGTGCCGGCGTGGGAGTCGGCAATCCGCCGGTTGCGGGTGTCGCAGCCGGCAGAGTGCTCGACGTTGGTTGCGGACTGCCAGTTGGTGCACCGGGCGTCGCAGCGTGTGCGGGAGTGGACAGCGGGCCAGGCGTCGGAGCGACCGCCGGAGTCGGTACAGGAATGGGTTGTCCAGCTGGAGTCGGTGACGGTGTGGAACAGGTCAGAGCCGGCTCGATCTGCACCTTGATGTTCCGCTTCGGATTGGCTGTGGGAGCCGGGGCGGGGGTCGGCGTCGGCTCACCGATGATCGGCTGGCACGGTTGCACGGCGGCATACACGTGCATCGTCAAGCCCTTGCTCATGTCGGCCTTGGCTTGCTTGCCGAAGTAGGTCGATCCGTATTTGTCGGTGAGCGTGAAGTAGTACAGCGCGGCCTTTTGCTGCCCGTCCGCGGTCCAGACCTTGATGTACGCGCGGGCCAGCAGGAACATGGAGCGAGCTAGCTGCGGATCCTTAGGATACTTGCGCTCCCAATCGAGAAACGCGTCTTCGGCGAACTGGATCTTTTGTACGACGCCGCTAAAATCGGTGTGGTCGCCGGCCATGATGGTCGCATCTTTGAGCGAGTTGTTGATGCCGAGGTAGCTCAGCTTCATGCGCCCGAAATATTCGTCGGCTGGCGCGGATCCGGCGGAGGCCGACGTCGCGGGAGCCGGCGGCCCCAACGTGCCCACGATGAGGACGATGGCGAGTGCAAGTACGGCCGAGAGATTCCGCATACAGTCCTCGATCAGATCACGGAGCGGCAACCAAGCCGAGCTGGTCTAGCGTTTGGCGGGAGAAGATAGGAATCGAACCTACCGGTCCCCTTGCGAAGACCATCTGGTTTTGAAGACCAGCAGGGGCACCAGCCCCATGCTTCTCCCGCCGCCATGGTACGCGCAGACCTTCGACTTTTCATGCGCGGCGCACAAAAACGCAAGCTAAAGACTTCGACCGTAGTCCATGAGAGGTTTCGCGCGTTTGGCCAGCGCGACCATCCGGTCGATGAGGCGCCTGCTTGCGACGTCCTTGTCCGAGAGCTCTTCGCTGACGTTGAACGAGTCGAGCCGGAAATAGTCGGCGATCGGGCTGTCCGCTTGCGCCTCGAATCCACGCGGCATGCGCTTCAGGGCTGTGTGAGCCTGGGAGATCTTGAGTCCGTTGCGTTTGAGCACGCTCAACATGGTTTGGAAACGCTTCGGGTTCTTGGCCATAGCGGTGCGCCATTTGAGCAAGTCAGGCTTTTCAAGCTGGTAGAATGCAACCGTGATGAACGACTCCTTCGGCTGGATGTGCACGTATAGACCGCCGGGTGCTTGCGCCTTGCCGCCCGGCGAAAGGTACGCCCCGAGGTTCGTCTTGTACGGGCGCTTATCAGGCGAAAATCGTATGTCGCGGTAGATGCGAAAGATCGTACGCTTCGGCATTGCCGAGAGCGGAATCTTCTCCTTGCGCATGGCTTCGCTCGCATCGGCGACAAGCGCTTGCAGCGGTTCGAGCAGCTCGGTTTCGTAGATGTGCTTGCGCGGCAAGAACCACTCGCGCTTATTGTGTTTGGCCAACCCGCGCAAGAAGTCGAGCGCCGCAGGGGAAAAACCATCGAACCGTTCCGTGTCCCTTGTTTTCATGGCCCGGGCCGGTTCTCGCCGGCGATTTCGGACCCTTCATTTGGCAGGGCTGACCATTCTGGAAAAAGACGCGATGTAACTCACTGATTGTGGGGATCTCAGTACTGCACGAAAGGTCGCTACCGTCTCATTGCGGATCTTTCACGTGGTTGCGTCCGCGCAGCAAGAGCATGAAGACGAGTATATTGGTCACGAGCAAGGGTGGATTGAACCCCGTCAAGATGTAGAACCCCGGGCCCAGCGAACCTGGATCCAAACCTATTCGCAATCCATTGATTGTCGCAAATAGGACGTCCGCGGTTACCCATACGTTAAATATCCAAGCTGCTGCGAGAGCCCAACTTGCGGTGCGCGCCAGTGCGATGACGGCAACGATGGCGAGGACACCTCCAACGACGTCGCCATAGCCAGTTGGCACCGTCCAACTTGCCGGCAGCGACGCTGAAACGACGCCGGGCACAAGAAAGCTGAAACCCAGGAACCTGAAAAACATGTGCGGTGTGATCAGGCAAATCAGGGCTACACGGAGACTGACGCTGCGCAACCATGGCCACACAAAAAGCCATGCAACCACAACGGCGCTGATGAAGAAGGCCAACGCGCTGAGCCCGAAGATCGCGTTCGTATTCATAGGCTTACAATGGGTCGCCGCAGCTATTAGACATTGAGGCCGGTGCCTTTATCGACGGTTACTTAGCGTTGAAGATATCGTGGCCAAAGACCGCCAAGTCCGAGACGCCCGAATACCCAAGATACGGCAGTCCGAAGATCATTTCGATCGTGCGCAGCGTGGAGTAGTGGTTGTAGGGCACTGTTGATACCGTTCCAGGTTTGATAAACGGTGACAGGACAACCGCACCGGTGTTGCCGCCGCCGGGCCCGATCTGGCCCGCCTCTTTCACATTAGGACCGCTTTGCTCATCGCAACACGCGCGAGCGTCGCCGGTCATGGTAACCTTGCCGGCGCCGTCTGCGTGCACGGTGACATCGGCTTCATCGAAGAGGATCAACAACAAGCCGCCACGCTTGTAGGCGTCAGTCGCCAAGATCTTCGGCACCGTGTGCGAGAGCCATGAGTTGATCGCTTCCAACCCGCCTGGCTCGCCGGTGACGCATGGCGAGTCGTGACCGTCGTTGCATAAATTCGGCGTGATGAACGCGAGATTAGGCGCTGAGTATGCGGACTCCATGTCGCGGTCGAGCTGGCGCAGATTGACGATCTCATCGCTGCACAGCGGCGAGTCGATCGTCGAGTGGAAATAGACGAATGGATTGTGCCGCGTCGTATATTGATCTGGTACTGTTCCGCCCGGTTCAGCCTTGACGGTCGGATCGGCCGAACCGATCGCCGGGTGGCCGCACGCCACGCCATCGCGGTGAGGATCGTTGCCCATATCCTCGGCGTATTCGCGCCACGCGTAACCTTGCGCCGAAAGGTCTGTGCCGAGGTTCTTGATGGACGCGGGATAGACGCAGCCGTCGCCGATCGCTTGGCCATCACGCGTCGTGCCCTTGCTCTGGAATTCCGTGAACGTGTGGCAATCGCGTTGCGTTGATGGATTCGGCGCCTGGCCGCTGATCAGCGCGATGTAATTGTCGAGGCTACTGTGCCCGATCGCGTAGTAGTTCTTCAGATATGCGCCCTGCGAGACGAGCGTCTTGGCGAGATACGGGGCCTTCGAGGATGGACCAAATGCAACTGCGTTGTCTTCATTTTCGAGCATGATGATGAAGACGTGTTTGATCGGCGGCATGACTGGGAGCGGCGTTGGCTTTGCCTCAGCGAATGCAACCGCAGCACCTGGATGGACAATGGCGATGGCGGCAACTGCGACGTTGATCAGAACGTGCAGCAGCGTCGCCATCGCGTCTTACGATTTTCCTTTGACGAGATCGGGGAACTGCTGGTGCAGGTGCGCGAGCTTGGGGTCGTCGTTGATGACGATGTACGGATAGTACGGGTTGCGCTGCGCGAAATGTTGATGATAGGCTTCGGCTGGATAGAACGCGACGAGCGGCACGACTTGCGTGACGATAGGCGCATCGAACACCTTGCGCTGCGTGAGCTGCGCGATGTACGCGTCCGTCTGGCGCTTTTGCGCGTCTGAGGTGTAGAACACGACCGACCGGTACTGCGACCCCTCGTCGGGACCCTGGCGGTTCAGCTCGGTCGGATCGTGCGCGACCAAGAAGAACACTTCGAGCAGCTGCTGGTACGTGATCACCGACGGGTTGAAGGTCACCTCGACCGATTCTGCGTGACCGGTCGTTCCCGAGCTGACGATCTCATAGTGCGCGTTCGCGGCGCTGCCGCCGGAATAACCCGAAACGGCGCTCGTTACGCCTTTAAGCGATTCAAACACCGCTTCGATGCCCCAAAAACAGCCGCCGGCGAAGACGACCTTTTCGCTTGCCGCCGTTGGCGCAGCAGGTTGGGGTGTTGCGGCCGAGGTCGAACTCGGGCTGACGTACGCCAGCCACACGAGCGCCGCGGCACAGAAGAGCAGTGGTCGATAAAAACTCTGCATTCGCATACTCATTATACGCCTACAGAGCTCAAACGGATGCGAGCAAGCGCTCGGTCATGAGAGCGACTGGCGACCCGACGGTGCGAGCAGGTCTTGTGCCGGACCGATTGGGACGAGCCCCGACGGATTGATGTCGTCGTGGGTGATGTAATAGTGCCGCTTGATATGGTCGAAGTCTACCGTGTCCGCAATCCCCGGGATTTGGTAGAGATCGCGCAAGTAGCCGAAGAGGTTGGGTAGCTGTGCGATAAGGTGCACGTTGCATTTGAAATGCACGTAATAGACCGGATCGAACCGCACCAGCGTCACGAAAAGCCGCCAATCCGTCTCGAGCGGGTGCGCACCAAAGAGAAAGCGTCGCGTCGCAAGCCGCTGCTCGAGCTGATCGAGCGTCTCGAACACCTCTCGGGCAGCGTGCTCGTACGCTACCTGCGACGTCGCGAAGCCGGCCCGGTAGACTCCGTTATTGAACGTCCGGTAGATCCATTCGTTGAGTTCGTCGATCTCGCGCCGGTGCTCTGGCGGATAGAGGTCGATCCAATGCTCTGCGAATGCGTTGAACTCGGTCTCGAGCATGCGCATGATGTGGTCGTCGTTGTTGCTGACGATGCGCTTGGTCTTGGTATCCCACAGCACCGGAACGGTCACGCGATGAGCATACGAAGGATCGGTCGAAAGATACGCTTCGCTGAGGAACATGTAGTCGTTGATCGGGTCGCGTGAATGGCCCGGACCCTCTCGGAACGCCCAGCCGCGTTCGTCTCGCACCGGATCGACGACCGTCATGCCGATCGCGTCTTCGAGCCCGAGCAGCGTCCGAACAATGACGACGCGCGAAGCCCATGGACAGGCAAGCGAAACGTACAGATGATACCGCCCCGCTTCGGCCGGATATTCCGTCCGGCCGTCAGCGCTGACCCAGTCATCGAAGAAATCCCGCTGACGGACGAACTCACCGTCCAGCGTTTGCTCGTCCGGGAACTGGGCTTTGACCATCAGATGTGGCAGGTCGGTGCGATCCCGCGCTTCTCGTAATACCGCTGGTGGTAATCTTCAGCTTCGTAGAATTTCGAAGCGGGCGTGATCTCAGTGACGATCGGTCGCCTGAACGTACCGGATGCTTCGAGCGCCGCCTTCGAACGCTGCGCGATCGCGTGCTGTTCCGGCGTCGTGTAGAAGATCGCGGAACGGTACTGCGTGCCGTGGTCGGGACCTTGACGGTTCAACTGCGTCGGGTCGTGCATCTTCCAAAACGCGCTAAGCAATTGCTCGTAGGTGACTTTCGAGGGATCGTATTTGACCTGCACGACCTCGGCATGTCCCGTGCGATCCGTGCATACGTCCTCGTAGCTCGGGTTCTCAAGTGTCCCACCCGTATACCCCGAGCGCACATCAACCACACCCGGGATCTGCCGAAAAGCCGATTCGACACCCCAGAAGCAGCCAGCGCCGAAGAGCGCGGTCTCCAATGTTTCTGTCATCGCATATCCTCCATATTGTGATACGGGCGGTACGGCACAGCCGGATGCCCGCCCTTGCGGGTGCGGCAACACGGCGCGCACAACCGGGTCGCATGGCCCAAACAAATCCCGAGCGCATTCAAACGACCGCGTGCGTCGTCGGCGGTGGTCCGGCGGGGATGATGGCGGGCTTCTTGCTGGCGCGCGCGGGTGTGCCCGTGATCGTGCTCGAGAAACACGCGGATTTTTTTCGCGATTTCCGGGGCGATACTATCCACCCGTCGACCCTCGAACTGATGCACCAGCTCGGGCTGTTGGACCGCTTTCTGCAACTGCCCCATCAAGAGGTGCGCGAGATCGGCGCTGTCGTTGGGCAAGTCTACGTGCGCATCGGCGATCTCACACGGCTGCCGACGGTCTGCAAGTTTCTCGCATTCATGCCGCAGTGGGACTTTCTCGATTTCATCGCGCGCGAGGCCGCTGCATACAAAACATTCGCGCTGCGCATGTTAGCTGATGTCGATGAATTGATCATTGAGAGCGGCGTCGTCACTGGCGTTCGCGCGGCGACGCCCGGAGGTCAGCTCGAAATTCGCGCACCGCTGGTGATCGGCGCCGATGGACGCCATTCGATCATCCGCGACAAAGCCGGATTCACGGTCGACAGTTTCGGAGCGCCGATGGACGTGCTCTGGTTCCGCATCGCGCGCGAGCCGTCAGATCCCGGGCAGGTCTTGGGGCGCGTCGATCGCGGCAAGATGATGATACTGCTCGACCGCGGTGACTATTTCCAATGCGGCTATCTGATACGCAAGGGAGATTTTGACGAGATCCGTCAGCGCGGGCTGCAGGCGTTTCGAGATGACATCGCGTTCCTGTCGCCGTTCTTGCGCGACCGAGTGGATACGATCGCCGATTGGAGTCAGGTCAGCCTGCTCACCGTGGTCATCGACCGGCTCCGTCAGTGGTACCGTCCTGGGTTGCTCTGCATCGGCGATGCCGCGCACGCGATGTCGCCGATCGGCGGCGTGGGTATCAATCTCGCGATTCAGGACGCGGTCGCAACGGCGAATATCCTCTGGCGCTCATTGCGCGCGGGGAACGCGCCACTTGACCTGCTCGCGCGCGTCCAACAACGGCGCGAATTTCCGACGCGCGTCACCCAAGGCGCGCAAGTGACGATTCAAAACAACGTGATCCGTCAAGTTCTCGGCGTCGACCGTCCGGTGTCGCCGCCATTTATCATGCGACTGCTCGATCGCTACCGCATCTTGCGTGGCATACCCGCACGCTTAGTGGGCATCGGCGTCCGCCCGGAACACATCCGCAGCCCGGACGTCAACCAACCGCCGCCGCTCTAACGCTCGTCCTAGACGGCGCCATAAAAATGGCGATACTGCCATGCCGCGTCTTCTTGCAGCTGTTCCTCGTTCCAACTCGAATCCTTGAAGCGCGCGACCGACATCGCTGTGAGGTCGATCGGCGCCACACCATTGTAGATCCAATCGGCGAGCAGCTCGCCGAGCGTCGGTGAGATTGAGAGACCGGCGACGTTGCAGCCGCTGGCGAAATAAAAACCTTTGGTAGCGGGCGCGGGGCCAAGGATATGTTGGCCGTCAGCAGTCATCGTTGGAATGCCGCCGCGAAATTCTCGAATTCTTGCATTTTGCAAGGCGGGCAACTGCTGACGGACCTCTGTCGCTGCCGAGCGTAGAACTTCGACGTCGAGCGGCATATCTTTCACATCGCTTAACCGGCGCATGTCGGAAAAGAAGCGCGGCTTCTCCTCATAGACGCCCCACAGCAAGCCGCCTTGACATGGACGGACGTAAACCGCCGCGTCCATGATGCGGATCATCGGAAGATCCGCTTGAACGCCATCCACGGGCTCGGTGATGATCAATTGTTGGCGAGTGGGGACGAGCGGGACCTGAATTCCGCTTCTCTCCGCGAGCTCTCGAGTCCACGCGCCTGCGGCGTCAACCACGACGGGTGCATCGATCTTACCCCGTGTTGTAGAGACGCCGGTCACCTGCCCGTCGTCGATCGTCACGGCGAGGACGTCGATGTTGGGCAGCACGGTCGCGCCGCGCGCAGCCGCGGCTTTAGCGAAACCAACAGCGATTTGGGACGGGTCGAAATAGCGATCGTCACCGATTCTCATTGCCGCGACGACGCCGGTCGGTTTCAGAAACGGGTTAAGCTGCGTCGCTCGGTCTGCGGAGATCAGCTCGAGATCAAGACCCAAGCGGCGCCCGCGCCGGTGGTCAGCCAGGATGACGTCAGCATCCTGCGGGCGGCGGGCGATCTTCAAGCTTCCGGAATGGACCCAATCAAGCGGCTGCCCGGTCTCTTCGGTGAACGTCTCGATCTTGCGGCACGCATCTCGAATCAGGTTGATCATGAGATCGGTCTTGCGGATGCAGCTCACCATGCCCGCTGCGCGAGGCGATGTTTGCGACCCGATTTCGTGCTTATCGAGCAAGACGATGCGCAGATCTTTGTGCTTGCTCAAATAGTACGCTGTTCCCGCACCCAACCCGCCGGAGCCAATCACGACGACGTCGGCGCGGTCGGTCATGAGGCTACCCGACCGTCTGCGAGCGCTTCACCGTGCGTAGGCGGCGCACATCGCCGTCGCGGATGGTGACGCCGATGCCGTCGAAATATTCCATAAGCGGAAGCGCATACCGGCGTGACGTGCCAAATGCGTCGCGCAGCTGCGCCATCGTCGCACCGCCGTTCGCTAGGGCTTTCGCGAGTATCGTGCGGGCCGCCGTCAGCTGTCCGCGCCGATAGAGGTCGTCGCCGATGCGCACGAGCGCTCCGGTCGCGAGCAGTGTTTCGAGCGCGTCTTTGAGGCCGTCGATGCGCGCGCCAGAGATCCGCTTCATAACGTCCTCATACGCCGTAGGCAGAAGTGGGTTCGCCGGATCGTCGCGCAACTCGCGCGCGAAAAAATCACGCTGTTGCGCGCTGAAGGACGGAGTGCTGCCGGGCGCGTGCCAGAAACGGCCAGTCAATGCAAGACGCCCATCATCGTGCCAAGCGGCCAGCAAGCGAGAGACGTTTGCGTCAGGTACCGATACGACGCGCGCGACTTCGGCAGAGGTCAAGCCGAGCAGCCAGGGCGCGCGCCGCCGCCGCTCGTCGAGCGCCGCAAAGGCATTGTCCAGCGCAGCATCCGACGTGACGCGCGTGATGTAGGCGTTCGGTTTGTGAAGCTCGACCAGCGCGCCGCTGGCGACGAGCGCGCTAGCCACACCAACGGCTTTGTCGAGCACCACGTTCAGCGCCGCCGCGAGTTTCGACGGCTCAAGCGCATCGAGTCCCGATGCGCCGACCGCCTGCAGGGCGCGCGCATCTAATGATTCATCAGCGGCCCCGTCCGCACGCGGCGTATCAGCCAGCCGTGCGAGCGCGGAGTGTACGACTGCGCCGCCAAGAAGATCCTTGGGGCTCATGCGACGCACGACAAGACGGCCGCCGGGATACGTGACGGTCGGCCGCTGTAGGATGAGTCGCGCGTGCACGGGACCCGTATCGGTAGGCGCGGCGCGTTCGAACGCCAGCACGCCAGGAATCTCATCCGATCCGATATGCGCGCGCACGTGAGTCCGCCGTTTGAGCAGCCGCAGCGCAGACGGAAGCGGTGTGAAGTCGACGAGCAGCTCTGAAGTAGCCACGAACTCGTGGGGTGCTACTAACGCTTCGCCGCGGCGGATCGAATCGACGGAGACGCCCGGCACGTTGACGGCGACACGTGAACCGCCGCTGACGCGCTCGCTCTTTACGCCGAATGTCTGGATGCTGCGCGCGCGTACCTCGATGCCGCTCGGCTGTAGCACGAGGGTGTCGCCCGTACGGATGGTGCCCTGCATCAAGGTGCCGGTGACGATGGTACCATGGCCGGTAAGCGCGAAGACGCGATCGACCGGCATGTATGCAGGTGCGTCGGCATCGCGCGCGGGCAGCGTGGCCAGCGCGGCGGCGATTGCAGCTTTAAGCTCTGCGATGCCCTCGCCCGTCACGTTCGAGACCGCGATCACGGGCGCATCGCGCACGACTGTGTCTGCGACCGCGTCCTTTGCCAGTGTGGTCGAGATCTGCAAACCTTCGGCGTCGACCAAGTCCCGCTTGGTCAGCACGACGATGGCGCGCCGCACGTTGAGAAAATCGAGAATGCGCAAGTGGTCGAACGTCTGAGCGCGCGGACCTTCAGCGGCGTCGATGACCAGCAGCAGCAACTCCATGCCGGCAGCGCCGGCCAGCATGTTGTGCAAGAAACGCTCGTGGCCGGGCACGTCGATGATGCCGGCCTCCAGCCCGTCGTCAAGACGCAGCGGTGCGAATCCTAGGTCGAGCGTCATACCGCGCCGCTGTTCCTCGATCAGGCGATCAGGATTGTGTCCGGTGAGGGAGATGACGAGCGAACTCTTGCCGTGATCGACGTGGCCGGCAGTTCCGATGATATGCATGGCGGAAAAAAGCGCGTGCGCGCTAGCCGGCCGAACCGGCGAGCGCGCTCACAATGCCGCTCGCTAGCGCGTCAAGCTCAGTTTCACCGACCGTCCGCAGGTCGATGATGACGCGGTCGTCTTCGATGCGCCCGACGATCGGAGGACGGTTGCGGCGCAGACGCGCTGCAAGCGGCTCCGCTCCATCGAGCGCGCGCACCGCGACACCTGCAGACGGAATTCGAGCGTCGGGCAACGTGCCGCCGCCCGTCGTGGCGATCGTCGCGACTGTGTCGACTGATGCTTTGGACGCGCGTGCGGTCACCGCCGCGCACACGTCGCGCGCCCGCTGGAGGAGCGTTTCTTGTGGAAGAGCGAGCATCGCGTAGAGCGGAAGATCGTTCAACCTGCCATCTACATAGGCGCTCAAGGTCGCGTTCAACGCCGCGAGGGTCATCTTATCGACGCGCAATGCGCGCAGCAGCGGATTGTGCGTGAGCGCAGCGATCAAATCTCCACGCCCTGCGATGATGCCGCATTGCGGTCCGCCCAGCAGCTTGTCGCCTGACACCGTGACCAGATCAAGACCCGCTGCGATCTCTTGCGCGAGCGTCGGCTCGAGCGGCAGTCCAATGGCAGTCATGTCGACGAGCGCGCCGCTGCCGAGATCTTCGAACGAGATGACCTCGAGCTCGCGCGCGAGGGCCGACAAGGTAGAAGATGAGACCGCCGCGGTGAACCCGCTGATGTGATAGTTGCTGGGATGCGTGCGCATGAACAGCGCGGTGTTGGCGTTCCAGGCCGCGCGATAGTCGCGTGCATACGTCTTGTTCGTCGTGCCGACCTCGACAAGCGTTGCGCCGCTCTTTACGAGGACTTCGGGCAAGCGGAATCCGCCGCCGATCTCGATGAGCTCGCCGCGGCTGACGACGACCTCGCGCCCGCGCGCGAAGGTGTCGAGCACCAGCAGCACCGCGGCCGCACAGTTGTTGACGACGAGCGCCGCTTGCGCACCGCTGAGCTCGCGCAGCAACGATGAGACACGATCGTAGCGGCTGCCCCGCTCGCCGCTCTCGAGATCGAATTCGAGATTGGTATAGCCGGCGCCGAGCGTGCGCACCGCATCGAGCGCGGCTTGCGAAAGCGGCGCGCGTCCGAAATTCGTGTGCAACAACACCCCGCTACCGTTGATGACGCCGATCAAGCCCTCGGCGGCAGCGCTTGCAAGACGCGTAAGCACTGCGGCGCGCAGCGTTTCGAACGCGATGTCACGCTCGGAATCTGCTCGCGCGCGCTCGAGCTCTGCCTGCACATGCGCCTTTACGGCGCCGGGGCCGAGCAACGGCGCATAGGTCGCGATCGCGGGGTCGGTGGTGAAGCGGTGGACGGCGGGAATGTAGCGCATCGTCCGCGCGCGGGTGGCTAGGCTGCCGCCAGGTGTTTCTCGACCATCGCCGAGAGATATTTCTCGGGCACGTAGCCGACGATGCGATCGACCGGCGCGCCGCCCTTGAAGAGGATCAGGCACGGGATGCCGGAGACGTCGTACTGCGCGGCGATGTTCGGGTTGTCGTCCGTGTCGAGTTTGACGACTTTGAGACGCCCCTTGTATTGGTCGGCGATCTTGTCGACGATTGGGGCGATCATCTTGCACGGACCGCACCAATCCGCCCAAAAGTCGACCAAGACCGGGTCGGTCGACTTGAGCACTTCGGCGTCAAAATTGCTCTGGGACACTGCTTGCGCGGAACTCAACGTGGTTCTCCTTTTCGTCCGGGCCCGTCGAGCCCGGACTTTCATTGTACCAGATTTATAGCCTACAGGCGCTCCATCTCCTCTGTGCGCTGGCCGATGTTAGCCGCGCCGGTCACAACGTCACCTTCATCGAGCTTCATGACCCGGACGCCCTGCGCCGCCCGGCCCGTCTCGCGGATCTGGAACACCTTGGTGCGAATGACGACGCCTTTAGTAGAGATAACCATGATTTCATCGTCCGGCTTGACGAGCAGCTGCTCGACGATGTCGCCGTTCTTGGCCGTGCGCGAGAACGCTTTCACGCCCTTGCCGCCGCGGTTGGTCTTGCGGTATTGATCGATCTTCGTGCGCTTGCCGTAGCCCTTGGTCGTGATCACCAGCACCTCGCGCCGGTCTTTCGAGACGACGTCCATCGCGCGCACTTGATCGCGCGAGCCCAAGCGCACCGCGCGCACACCGCGGCTTGCACGTCCCATCGGACGCACTTTCGCCTCGTCGAAACGAATTGCAAATCCCGCTGTTGTGGCTAGCAAGAGCTCGGCTTTGCCGTTGGTCAACGCCACGGACAACAGTTCATCGCCGGGCATGAGCACGATCGCGATCAACCCGCTGCGGCGCACGTTGCCGAACTCGTTGAGCGACGTCTTCTTGATGAAGCCCTTCTTGGTGACCATCACCAGGAATTCTTCAGTCTTGAGCTTGCGCACAGGCAGGACCGCGGTGATCATCTCGCCCGGCGGCAGCGTAAGCAGGTTGACGAGCGCAGTGCCGCGCGCCTGGCGCGAGGCGTCCGGGATCTCGTGCGCGCGCAATCGGTACACGCGGCCGCGATTGGAAAAGAAGAGGATGTGCTGGTGCGTCGTCGCCGAGAACAGGAAGCGAACGACGTCTTCCTTCTTCAGTGCGAGTCCTGAGATGCCGCGCCCGCCGCGGTTCTGCGCACGGAAGACATCGACGTTCTGGCGCTTGATGTAGCCGCCCGCAGTCGCGGTGATGACGACAGGCTGGTCGGGGATGAGATCCTCGATCGCGAACTCGCCCTCGGCTTCGACGATCTGCGTGCGCCGCTTATCTCCGAAGCGCTTTTTGAGCGCAACGATCTCTTCTTTGACGACTCCGTAGATGCGCCGCTGACTGCGCAGCAGCTCTTCCAGCCCGGCGATCGTCTTGAGGAGCGCGACGTACTCGTCTTCGATCTTCTTGCGTTCGAGCGCGACCAGGCGCTGCAGACGCAGGTCGAGGATCGCGTTGGCTTGGATCTCAGTCAGCTCGAACTTCTTCACGAGGCCCGAGCGCGCTTCTTCAGTCGTCTGCGACGCGCGGATGAGCTTGATCACCGCATCGAGGTGCTCGAGCGCGATGCGGTAACCTTCCAAGATGTGCGCGCGCTCTTTGGCCTTGCGCAGATCGTACTGCGCGCGGCGCGTGATGACGACGCGCCGGTGCTCGACGTAGGCAGTCACCATCTCGCGCAAACTAAGTGTACGCGGCTGCCCGTCGACCAGCGCGACGTTGTTCACGCCGAAGCTCGATTGCAGCGGCGTATGCTTGTATAGCTGATTCAGCACGAGTTGCGCCGAGGCTTCGCGCCGCAGCTCGATGACGATGCGCATGCCTTTGCGGTCGCTCTCGTCGCGCAGATCTGCAATGCCGCCCGTCTTCTTCGATGCGACCATCTCGGCGATCGACTCGAGCAGCCGCGACTTGTTGACTTGATATGGGATCTCGGTGATGATGATCGCCTGACGTCCGCCGCGCAGCTCCTCGAAGTCGTGCTTGGCGCGCAGCGTGATCGAACCGCGTCCGGTCGTGTAGCTTTGATGGATGCCCTCGCGACCTAAGATGAGTCCGCCGGTCGGGAAGTCTGGGCCGGTGACGATCTTGAGCAGCTCTTTGTCGCTGAGCTCTTTGTCTTCGATGAGCGCGACCGCGGCGTCGCAGATCTCGCTGAGGTTGTGCGGCGGGATGTTGGTCGCCATGCCGACCGCGATGCCCGACGAGCCATTGACGAGCAGATTGGGCAAGCGCGCGGGCAACAGCGATGGCTCGCGCGACGACGAGTCGTAGTTGGCGACGAAGTCAACGGTCTCTCGGTCGATGTCGGCGAGCATCTCGAGCGCGAGCTGGCCGAGGCGCGATTCCGTGTACCGCATGGCCGCCGGCGGATCACCATCGATCGAGCCGAAATTGCCATGGCCGTCGATCAGCGGGTAGCGCAAGCTGAAATCTTGCGCCATGCGCACCATCGCGTCGTAGATCGACACGTCGCCGTGTGGGTGGTAGTTCTTGAGCACCTCGCCGACCGTGCCGGCGGACTTGCGGTGCGCTTTGTCGGGGGTAAGGCCCAGCTGCGACATGCCGTAGAGGATGCGCCGGTGCACCGGCTTGAGGCCGTCGCGCACATCGGGCAGCGCACGTGCGACGATGACGCTCATCGCGTAATCGAGGTACGACGTGCGCATCTCGTCCTCGACGTTGACCGTCAGGACGCGATCGGAAGGCGCGGTGTGACGGTATTCGTCGAAGCTCATATCGGGGCGCGGTTTCTTACCGCCGCCATCCTTGGAGCGGGCGTCGTCGTCAGGAGGGCACAAGGATTAAGCGAGCCTCTTCTATAGAAAGCGCGTCCAAAAACGCGCAAAAGATCAACACGACAGTATTCGATTTTCGCCGTTGGCGCTCCCCCGGAGGGCGCGCTGCGGACGGCGTGAAAACGGAGGCCGATTGGGACATATCACGATTTCACTGCCCGACGCGGCCGCGACAAGAGCCCTCGGCGCGAGCATTGTGACGGCATCGCCGCCCGGCACGCTGATCTTGCTGCGCGGGCCGCTCGGCGCCGGCAAGACGACGCTAGTGGAGGGCGCGGCGCAGGCGCTGCGAGCTGGACGCACCTCGAGCCCGACGTTCGTGATCGCGCACCGCTATGCGGGCGGTACGATGCCGATCTCGCACCTCGATCTCTACCGTCTTGAGGACCAACGAGACATCGAGGACTTGGATCTGTCTGCGTACCTCGCTGCCGACGGCATCACGCTGGTCGAGTGGCCCGAGCGGTCGAGCGAGAACTGGCCCAACGACCGCATCGAAGTCGAACTACGCTTGGATGGCAGCGCGCGCGAGGCGACCGTGACGACGTTGGGCACGCTCGAGTCGAGTGTTGCGTTATCGAACATCGCGAGCGCGACGGCGTGATCGTTCTCGGCATAACCACATCGGGTCCGGTGGAAGCAGCGGTCATCGGCGAGGGCCACAGCGCGTCGGCGGCAAGCGCCGGGCAAGCGCTGTCGTCGCTGCTCGACTGCATAACCACTACGCTGGGCGACGCCGACACTGCGCTCGCCGAAATCGGGGCCATCGCCGTCTGCACCGGGCCCGGTTCGTTCACCGGGCTACGCATCGGAGTCGCGTTTGCCAAGAGCCTTGCGCAAGCACGCAATCTCCCGTGCATCGGCGTATCGGCATACGACGTTGCCGAGTCAGGCAGTCGCGCGCTTTTCCCGCGCGCCGCGATCGTCTCAGGCAAGCGCGGTCATTATTATGCGCGGCTGCGCAAAGTGGATGACTCCGAAATAGAATTTGTGAGCGGCGATGAGGACGCGATCGCCGCGGCCGTCGAGCGCATGGCTCAGGCGGGGCGACCTGCCGCGTTGCACGGCGAAACCGGCGCGGTGCGTTCCCGCCGCTTCGCGATCGCCGCAGCGAGCTTTGCGTCGCGCTCACCCGGCGACCGTGCGCGGGCAGTCGCGCGCCTCGGTGCTGCGAAGCTGAGCGAGGGAGCGAACGCCGACTGGCGCCGCGTCGCAATCGACTACGGTCAGCGTCCCAACGCAGTCATCAATTGGGAGGCGCGACGCTCGAGCACGTAAGAATGGAGGGGCCAAAGCCAACGCGAAGGACAGGATGCCAGTGAAATCGTTGTCGCGTTCCCTCGAGATCTCACCCATGCGCATCGCCGACATCGGCGACGTCCTCCGCGTTGAAGCGCTCTGCTTTTCGACCACCTGGCCGCGCAACGCGTTTCACAACGAGCTCACCGACAACAAGCTCGCCCACTATTTCGTCGGCCGCAGCGAGGACGACATCATCGCCTACGGCGGCTTATGGGTCATCCTCGAAGACGCACATATCACGACGGTCGCCGTGACGCCCTCGCATCAAGGCCACGGCTATGGCGAGCGCATGCTCATCCATCTGCTCGATGAGGCGATCGATCGCGGCGCCTCGTGGATCACGCTCGAAGTGCGCGAGTCCAACCATACCGCGCAGAATCTCTATAAGAAGTACGGCTTTTCGGTGGTCAACACGCGCCGGGGTTACTATTCGGACAACGACGAGAACGCGCTGGTCATGTGGGCCGGCAACCTCAAGGGCACCGTTTACCGTAATCGGCTGGCGACGCTGAAAGAGAGCCTGCGCTGACCGCAGACGTCCGCCCGCGTCTGGACGAGCCCGCCGCCGATGCAGGGATCCGCTTTCTCCGCTTGTGCCGTACGGTGCGTGCGAGGCTCGCGCGAGCGCGGTATCGTCACGTGCTTGGCGTTGCACGCACGGCCGAAAAACTGGCTCGCCGTCATGGCGGTTCGCGCGAAGCGATGAGGCTGGCCGGCGTGCTGCACGACATCGCTCGAGAATGGCCGCCTGAGCAGCTGCTCGCGTACGCGAATCGGCATGAGCTTGCGATCTCCGAGCTTGAATTGGCATCGCCGATTCTATTGCACGCGAGGGTCGGCTCCGATATCGCGAAGCGCGAGTTCGGTGTGACCGACCCGGACGTGCTCACAGGCATCGCGACGCACACGGTTGCCGAGCCGGGGATGTCCGACGCGCAGAAAATGATGTTCATCGCCGACACAGTCGAACCGTCGCGCACGTACAAGCGCCGTGCGGAGCTTGAGGCCCTCGCGCTGCGCTCGCTCGACGAAGGCATGCTCGGCTGCGTCCGCGCTTCAATAGAATACTTGCTCGTCCGCGGCGTGCCGATCGCGCCGCAAACGGTGGAGGTCTATAACACCTTGGTACAACGATATGGCACGCAAGCGTAAGCGCGCGCAGGCACGCTCACACAGCGCCGTCTCTCGGACGCGACGGCCGGCCCGCAAGAACGGTCGCGCGATCAGCAGCCGCGCGCACGCGATGTTGGCGCCGCGCCACGAGGGTATCGCGAGCACGCGCTCGACCGTCGGCACGCTGAGCGATGCAGACGCGTTGTCGCTGGCGCACAGTTGCCGCGACGCTGCGCTCGGCAAGAAGGCTGAGGATGTCGTCATGCTCGACATCCGCAAGCTCGCCAATTTCGCCGATTACTTCGTGCTAGCGACCGGCCGCTCGCTCATCCAGGCGCGCGCGATCGCCGACGCAGTCGTCGAGGCAAGCGAGGATCGTTTCGGCTCGCCGATCCGCACGGAGGGTTACGGTGAGGGCGGTTGGATCCTGGTCGATTACGGCCCGGTGATCGTTCACGTCTTTTTGCCGCAAGCGCGAGAATTCTACAATCTCGAACGGCTGTGGGGCAAGCCGTTGGCGGCGGCGAAGCGGAAGGCCTCATGATTTTCGGCCGCATGAAAAAGCGGACGCGCGAGAAGCTGTTACGAGCGTTCACCTGGATCTTCTTGGTGGTTTTCATCCTGTCGGTCGCGGCAGCACTCCTCATCACCGGTCTCCAGGCACCCACGGCACGCTAGTGTCTCACCGGCACCTTGCGGCCGCGCTTGGCGCGCTGCTCGCCGTCGCGTCGTCGGGAGTTTCCGCGCGCGCGGCGACGAGCTATGTCGATGACCGCGCCGGCGTGCTCAACCTCGGCACGCGCGCCCGTGTGGACGCGATCGACGCAGCTCTGATCGCGGGCCACCACAAGCCGATCGCGGTGGTGACGGTCGCTGATGCGCATACCACTCCGCTCAACGGCGTGCAGCTGCCGGACTCTGAACACTCCGCTCTCATTTACATAGCGAAATCGCAGAAAGCATCCAACATCGTCTACCCGATGCCGACGCTTCCCATCACGCCGGCGGTTGCCGGTTCGATCGCGAAGAATCTCAGTTCGTCTGTGCGGGCCGAGCAATACGATGCTGGGGTCGTCAACGCGGTCACCGCGATCGCCGATCGGATCGCAGGCGGCGCCTCAGGCGGGCACGGTCCTGCGCCCGCGCAGGTCATCGCCGCGCAGGAGCGCTGGAACGGCGACGGCTCGAACGCCAGCTGGGTCTGGGCGATCGTGGGATTCATCGGCATACTCATCGTACTTCGCGTCGCTTTTGCGCGCCGTGGAAATCCGCGACCGGGCAGCTCGCCGTCGTGACATCGCTGGCGATCATCGTCATCTCTCTTGCAGTGCTCGCGGCGGTCGCCTATGCGATCGTCCAGGTGTTCCTCACGCCGCGTGACCGCGCCGAACCTTAAGAAAACACCACGAAGTGAACCGCCCCGCCGCGGGCGGCATACAGCCGATGGAGGTACTCGCATGCGACTCATGATCCCGCGCGCGGCGCTGGCCGTCGCCTTGGTTTTGCTATCCATATCGTTGGGGTTTGCAGTGGCCCGCACAACCGGCATCGCGGCCGCGGCTGACGCGACTGCGTCGAGCTCCGTCGTAAACGTCTCGATCGACAATTACGCGTTCAAAGCCCCACAAATAACGATTCCAGCGGGCACCACTGTGGTGTGGACGAACAAGGACGATGATCCGCACACCGTCACTGCCGATGACGGATCGTTCGACTCGAAAGGTCTCGGCCAGGGCGACGCGTTCAAACACGTCTTCAGCAAGCCGGGCACATATCCGTATCATTGCTCGGCTCATCCGTACATGAAGGGCGTTGTCACCGTACAGGGAGAGAAGTGACATGGCAGAGCGCATTATCGATCGCGCCGCGTTTCTGGAATGCATGGCGTGGTGCGGCACTGGCGTCGTCTACGGCTTAACGGGTGCCGGATTGGTCGGCAAGCCGTTCAACGCGATCGACGTGGCCGCCGCCGCGACAGTCCCCGGCGCCGGCGCGACCTTCGTACAGATCAGCGACACGCACATCGGTTTCCACGGCGAAGCGAACGGCGACGTCATCGCGACGTTCAAGACCGCGATCGACAAGATCAACGCGCTGCCGCAACGGCCGGACTTCGTGATGCACACCGGCGACTTGAGCCATCTTTCGAAGCCCGAAGAATTCGATACGGTCAAGCAGCTGCTCGGCACTATCAAGACGGGCGCATTCTTCTCGGTGCCCGGCGAGCACGATGTGATCAACGACCGCGGCAAGATGTATTTCTCGATGTTCGAGAGCGCCTCACCGACGCCGTGGTACAGCTTCGACATGGCGGGAGTGCACGCGCTCGCGCTTACTAACGTCATCGATATCACTGCCGGCGGCATCTTGGGCAGAGATCAGCTCGATTGGTGCAAGCACGATCTGAGCTTGCAAAAGCCGTCGACTCCTATCGTCGTGTTCGCGCACATTCCCCTCGCCGCGGTCTACCCAGAATGGGGTTGGACGACAGACGACTACGCGGAACTGCTCACATACTTGCAGCCATTCGAGTCAGTCACCGTGCTCAACGGGCACATCCATCAAGTGTTCCAGAAGAACGATGGCAAGGTGCAGTTCTACACCGCAAACTCGACCGCGTTTCCGCAACCCAAGCCCGGGAGTCGTCCGAAGCCCGGACCGCTCACGGTACCCGCCGGTGAGCTGTCGAGCTATCTCGGCATCCGCGATGTGACCGTTCATCTCAACCCCGGACAGATCGCGGTAGCGGACGCAACGCTCGGATAAATCGTCCCGCGCCGAGGGGCTTCGTTGGCCTCGCTGACCGAACGGCGACATCGGAAAGCGAGGCCGCTCTGACTATGCGCGTCGCGTTCGCTTTGTCGTTTATTAGCGTTGCGTTGACGACGGCGTATGCACGCCCCTCACACGCGTCTGGGTCGCGGGGCACGTGCTGCCGTTCTTCCGCGCGTGGCCGTACTCGACATGGATTGCCAACCTGCTGCCGCTGACGGCAGCGGTACTGGTCTCGATCGCCGCGACCTATTTGGTCGAGCGTCCATTCCTCGACCACGGCTGGGCGGTGTTGGGATTCGGGCGCAAGCGCAAGGCGCTGGTCCCGGCAGCCGCAAATACGCCCGTTGAGGTGAAGACGTGAATCTCGAGCTGTTGACGGCTTTGTCGTCGATCGGTACTTTTATCGTCATCGCGGCGACCGCTGTCGCGGCGTTCTGGCAACTGCGCCACATGAGCGGCTCGAATTCGATCAGCACGCTCACCGAAGCGCGCGAGGTCCTCGAGTCGCCGGAATTCGCGGCGGCGCGGCGCTTCGTGTCGAAAGACCTACCTGGGCTGCTCAAGGATCCGGAGACTCGCCGTCAGCTCGAATTCGATTCTCCGCTGCCCGACCATCTGCAGCCGCTCAACATCGTGGGCAATTTCTATGAGGCACTAGGGAGCTGGGTGAGGCACGGCGTGATCGATCAGAACATCGTCGTGTCCCTGTGGTCGTCCGTCGTCGTCGCGACGTGGCATAACGTGACACCCGCGCTGGCCATCATGCGCAGGAGCTCTGGGCCGGCGTTGTGGGACCAGTTCGAATACCTGGCGCGCATCTCCCAAGAATGGATCGACTGTCACCCAGACGGCGACTACCCGAAAGGCGTCGCGCACATGCCGGTTGCGGATGCATGGTTAGAAGAAGACCGACGCCTCACGGGCAGCAACGGCACTGTGAGCGCACAAGAGGTCTTCTCTTTACAGCGAAGCGAGTAGCGCCTTCGCGTTCGTCTCGACGTCCCCGGTCAACACGTAGTCGGCGATCTGCGCACCCGGGTCGCGCTCGCTGCCCACGAGCGCAACGATGCTACCGGCGCCATTGACCGCTGCGTTCATCTCAGTCGATCCTTCGAAACCGACCGCGATATACAGATCCGGCGCGATCGTCTTGCCTTTTAGAGCGGATGCTGCGACGACGTTGGCGTCGAGCGCTGCGGCGAGTGCACGCACGGTGTTCTGTGCGGTTTCGTCGAGATTCGGACCCTGAGCGATCACTGTTCGCGCGTCTTCGAGGGGTCTGGGGGGCGCCTCACCGGTCGTTTCGGGCGCCGACTCGCTGCCGATCGTGCGACCTGCAAAAGGCACACGGCTGCGAGGAATCAGCGTTGCGACAACGTTCCCGGGAGCCGCTTTTGACGTCATCTTGACGATGCCGCCATACGCGGCCCGAACCGCGCGCACGCCACCGGCGTCATCGAGAGTTATGTCGGTGCAGCCGCTCAACAGCGTCGCGTTGAGGCGCGCGGCCACGCGTGCAGCGACCGCTGGACCCGCGTGCTCGTGCGGGAGCACGATGATGCGACAGCCGGCGCTTTGCGCTTCTTGCGCGATGAGATCGGCGGCTGCGCCCGCATCAACCGTAGAAGTCCGAATATCGACCGCGTTGCCGCCAGCAATGCGCACAGTCTGCGCGAGCGGTCTCGAGATGCCGGAGCGTTCGGCGAAATCGACGACCAGAATGCCGCCGCGCTTCGCCTCGCTTGGCGTCGCAGACGCGATCGCGTGCGTCGGGCACGCGCGTACGCAGGCGTCGCAGTCGGTGCAATTCGGATAGATGACCGCTTTGCCGTCGATGACATCGACCGCGTTGAACGCGCACGCCTTTACGCATTCGCCCGCGCCGATACACAGTCCGAGATCGACGGTGACCGGCATGTCAGACGAGATGCCGCTCGCGCAAAGCGGACGCGAGCGTGATGGCGCGAGCTGGCGGGTCGTCGCCGTCGATGACCTCGTTGAGCCGCCGTTTGCGGTTCGACTCAAGCGGTCCGTCCGCTGCTCCAATTGCGGGTGCGGCGCTAAGACCGGCGCGCGCATCTGACAGATCAGAGGCGCTCAGAAGCTCAACGGGTTTTTTGGAAGCTCGCATCAGCAAGATCGGCGAGACCGCACGCGTCTTGATGCCGTACGGCGCGGCAGAAACGACGAGGGGCAGTGCAGCGGCGGCTCGCGCGAGCATCGGACCATTGATGCTCGTGACGGCTACGCTCCCGCCGTGGGGTTCGACGCCGACAACATCGGCGCTCAGCCCAGCGTCAAGGAATATAGAGAGAAATCCGGGCACCGCGCCGCTGCCGAACGATGCTGTGGCCGCCCCGCACAGCACGAGATCGGCGCCCCCGTTCTTGGCGATGGCTGCAGCGAGCACGGATGCGATCTGAGCCGCATCGGCATCGGCAAGCGACGGATCGTCGACCGCGACCAAACGCTCGGCGCCGAACACGGCCGCTTCGCGCAGCGCATTCGTAGCGCCCGCGCCGGCGCTGTACGCGTCAAACGTCGTGCCGCTTGCTTTGGAGAATTGTGCGGCGAGCTCCAACGCGCATCGATCGGCCTGATTAAGCACCAGTTCTGCGTCTTGTAGATCGAGGAGCTGGCGAAATCGGTCCCACTTCACCTTGTCGGGATTGGGGACTGCCGCGACGCAGACCGCGACGCGCAGGCTCATTGCCCCGCGGGCGCCCGACGGATATCGAGATCCTCGAGTCCCTCGCGCCATTCCGGCTGTTGCATGGGATGAGCAAGAATCGCATCGATGTGACGCGCTGATAGCCGTGCGATGTACTCAAAGTCGCGCCACACTTCGGGCGTGCGTTTGCGGATCGTTCTCGTGACTTCGCGCAGTAGGGTCCAATCGTTCAAGCACGAGGGAGCGCCCCAGTCCAGGAACAGCTTACGATCGAGCATCCCTGTCCGCAGGAGCAAACCGAATTTCTCCCAGTAATTGCCGAGCCGTATCTCCTGGTGAACGGCGCGGTCGATCTTGCCGGTGAGCAACGCATCGACGAACACCTGGTCCTTCATGCGTTCCTCGAGTTCCGTGGACACGAATGTGCGCGCCGCCTGGATGCTCGGCTCGTCAACTTCTCGGTACAAGCTTAATGCCGCCGACAACTGGTTTGCGGTGCGCAAGTGCCGGATCTGTACGACCGCGATGATCGCCGTCGCGGCGATGACCGCTGCCGTGACCAACGAGGCGATCGCGGTGATCGCTTCCCACGACATCGATCGCTACTTGAGCAGCTCTTCGGCGATGATCATGCGCTGGATCTCGTTCGTGCCCTCGTAAATGGCGAGGATGCGCGCATCGCGATAGCCGCGCTCGATGCCGGTCTCCTTCATGAAGCCCATGCCGCCATGGATCTGCAGCACGCGATCGACGACCTTGATGGCCATGTCCGAGCAGTAGCGCTTCACCATTGCCGCTTCGATCGAGAAGCGCTCGCCGCGGTCGGCCTTCCACGCGCCGTTGTACACCATGTTGCGCGCAGCGTAGATCTCGGTCGCGATGTCGGCGAGCATGAACTGCACCGCTTGCTGTTTGGCGATCGGTTTGCCGAACTGGATGCGCTCCTTCGCATGCGCAATGGCTTTCTCGAGCGCGAACTGCGACGCGCCGACGCAACCGGCGCCCAGCGACAGCCGGCCCATGTCGAGCGTCTTCATCGCGGTGATAAAGCCCATGCCCACTTGACCGATGACGTGATCCGCGGGTACCTTCGCATCGGTGAAGATGAGCTCGCAGGTGTGGCTGCCGTACAGTCCCATCTTCTTGTCGTTGGGGCCGCGCTTGACACCCGGCTGGTTCAGATCGACCCACAAGGCGGTGATGCCGCCGCGCGCTCCGAGGTTCTTGTCGGTGACGGTGAAGACGGTGGCAAAATCTGCGATGTCCCCGTTGGTGATAAAATGCTTGACGCCGTTGACGACGTACTCGTCGCCCTGGCGCACGGCGCTGGTTTGTATGTTCGCGGCATCCGAGCCCGCGTTTGGTTCAGACAACGCGAAGCAACCGATCTTCTCGCCGGCGCACAAATCCGCCATGTAACGATCTTTGAGCTCTTTGCTGCCGTCCAAGTACAGCGCCATCACGCCGATGCTGCAATGTGCGCCGATGACGTTCGAGAACGCGGCGTTCGCGCGGCCTAGCTCCTCGAGCGCGATGCAGTAACCGAGTTCTCCGATGCCCGCGCCACCGTACTCCTCAGGGAAGGGCAGACCGAACATGCCCATCTCTTTGAGCTTGTCCATGACCGAGTCGGGGATCTCGTCAGTGTCCTCGACCTGCTGGCCGACCGGCCACAGCTCTTTTTCCACGAACTCGCGGATCGAACGGCGCAGAAGTTTCAGATCCTCCGGCAGTTCGAAGTTCAGTCCTTCGCTCTTAGTCGCGATAGCCATGATCGGTCCTTCCTATGACCCAGTGAATTTCGGGCGGCGCTTGCCGAGGAATGCGGCGACGCCTTCCTTCGCATCGTTGCTCGCAAAAATCGCTTTGAAAGCATCAGCCTCGGCTGCAAGTCCGGCTGCCATGCCTTGCTCGAGCCCGGTGTTCGTCGTCACTTTGATATAGCGCATCGCAAGCGGCGCGCCCATCGAAAGCTTGCGCGCGAGGTTGCGCGCGTGCGTGAGCACCTCGTTGTCCGGAACAACTTTGTTGACAAGTCCGTAGCGTGCGGCTCCATCGGCAGTGATGAGGTCGCCCGTCAGCATCATCTCGAGCGCGCGGCCTTTGCCGACGAGCCGGGGCAGGCGCTGGCTGCCGCCCCAGCCCGGAATGATGCCGAGATTCACCTCGGGCTGGCCCAGCTTCGCGCTCTCGGCCGCGATCCGGATGTCGCACGACATCGCAAGCTCGTTGCCGCCGCCGACGCACACGCCGTTGATCGCGGCGATGACGGGCTTCGGGAAATGCTCGATCTTGGAGAAGAGCTCGTGGCCCCGCTGCACCGATGCGCGCGCTGCCGCCTCGTCCAGCCCGACAAACTCGCTGATATCGGCGCCGCCGACGAAGACGTATTGGCCGGCGCCGGTGATGATGACCGCACGGACCGCAGAATCTTTTTCAAGCGCAGCAAACGCGCCGTCGAGCTCTTCGATGGTCGCCTTCGAGAGAGCGTTAGCAGGCGGCCGATTGATCGTGACGACCGCGACGCCGTTTTGGACTTCGACGAGGATGTTCGAATAGGCCGGTGCCTGCGTCTGAGCCATCAGGAGTACTCCAAAAAGCCGCGACCGGTCTTCTTGCCGAGCGCGCCTTTTGCGACGAGCTGTTCCAGCGTCGCGCTCGGCTTGTAGTTGTCGCCGTGCGAAGCATGCAAGCGACGCAGCGTCACGAGCACGGTGTCTAGCCCGATCGTGTCGGCTTGCTCGAGCGGGCCGACTTTGAAGCCGGCGCCGGCGCGCATCGCCAAATCGATGTCTTTTGCGCTCGCGATCCCTTCGTCCAGCAATCTCCCCGCTTCGGCGATCGCCGCGTATTGGAAGCGCTCGATGAGCGCCGTCTCTTTATCTTGCGTGATGGCCATGACGCGTGCTAAGCCTCCGCCTTCGTGTGCGAGTAAAAACCCTTGCCGGTCTTGACGCCGAGATTGCCGGCCGCGACGAGCTCAGCCAGCTCTTTGGGTGCGGCGAAGCGCGGGCCGTAGGCCTTTTCGAGCGTGGCCGCAACATCGGCCGCGATATCCAGTCCAAGCATATCGGATAACAGGAATGGTCCCATCGGCACGCCGGCGCGCTCGACTGCGATCTTGTCGACCGTTGCGTGATCGATGCCCAGCTCCGCGCGCGCTTTGATGACTTCGACCATCGACGCCATCAGGACGCGATTGACGACAAAACCCGCCGCCTCTTTAACGCGCACCGGCAGCTTGCGCAGCTCTTCCGCGAACGACACCGCGGTGTCTATCGTGTCCTTGCTCGTCTGCTGACCCGCGATGACCTCGATGAGCTTCATCACCGACGCGGGGTTGAAGAAATGGAAGCCGACGACTTGTGCGGGCCGCTTGGTCGCGGCGCCCAACGCGGTGATGGAAAGCGCCGAGGTGTTGCTCGCGAGAATCGCCGTGCTTTGGCAGATCTTGTCGAGCTCGGCGAACACCTTCTGCTTGAGCTCGAGCTTCTCAGGCACGGCCTCGATGACGAAGTCGACATCGCCGAATTCATCGTACGTGAGCGTGGGCGTGATGAGCGCCATCTTCTCGTCCATCTCAGCTTGCGTGAGCTTGCCGGCTTTGACGCGACGTTCGTACACGCCGCGCGCGGTTACGATGCCGTGGTCGAGCGCTTTTTGATCGACGTCTTTGAGGATAACGGGCAACCCCGCCCAGGAGATCACCTGCGCGATCTCACCGCCCATGGCGCCCGCGCCGACGACTGCGCACTTGAAGATGTACATCTAACTATGCGGCCTCCGTGTTTTCAATGACGAGCGATCCGCCCTGACCGCCGCCGACACACATCGTCACGAGTCCGTAGCGTTTGCCCGCTCGGCGCATCTCGAAGACGAGCGTCGTCGTGAGCCGTGAGCCGGTTGCGCCGATCGGGTGACCCAGCGCGATGGCGCCGCCGTTGACGTTGACGATGCTGCGGTCCAACTCCATGATCTTTTCGCACGCAAGATATTGCGCGGCGAACGCTTCGTTGAACTCGACGAGCTGGATGTCGTCAAGCGTGATGCCGGCACGCGCCAACGCTTTGGGCGTCGCGACTGTGGGTCCAAGACCCATCGTGCGCGGATCGCAGCCGGAAAACGCGTACGAGCGTATGACTGCCAACGGAGTTTTGCCGAGGTCGCGCGCCTTGGCGTAGCTCGAGACGATGAGCGCAGCGCCGGCGTCGTTGATCGGACATGAGTTGCCGGGCGTGACCGTGCCGCCTTTCTTGAAGACGGCGGGATAGAGGGCGAGCTTTTGCACCGACAGTCCAGCTTGCGGACCTTCATCCTTGGCGACGGTCTCGGGCTCGCCGTGCTTTTTGGGCACTTGCACGTGCACGAGCTCGTCGTTGAACTTGCCCATGCGCTGCGCGCGAAACGCTTTGTTGTGGCTTTCGACTGCGAACTGGTCCTGCTGTTCGCGCGTGATGCCGAATTCTTCAGCGAGCACTTCCGCCGTCGCGCCCATGATCATGTTCGTATGATGGTCGGTGAGTCCGGTCCAGATCGGGTCGAGCATTTCGGTCGGGCGCAGGCGCGCGCCCCAGCGCGCCGAGGGGATCATATACGGTGCCATCGATTGGTTTTCGGTGCCGCCGACCAGATACAGGTCGCCGTCGCCTGACGCGATCGCTTGCATCGCGTTGGCGATCGACTGGATGCCGCTCGCGCAATTGCGCTGCACGCTGTACGCCGGAGTGCCGATCGGGATGCCGGCTTCGAGCGAGATCTGGCGCGCGATGTTCGCAAATTCGATCGGCATCCCGCCGCTGCCGATGATGACCTCGTCTATGTCGTCGACGCTCACGCCGGCGCGCTCGATCGCGGCCTTGGCCGCGGTTGTGCCGAGCTGTAATGCGTCGTAGTCGCGATAGGCGCCGCCGAAATTGCCGACTGGCGTGCGCACCGCGCTTAAGATGACGATGTCGCGGTCTTTAAGACTTCCGTTCTTCACGATCCTGACTCCGAGGCCGCGACGCGAGTCTTGCGCCGGCGCGCCTTTTGCGTGGGAGAGTTGAGCACTTCGCTGCGTAAGCGCACCATGGCTTCAATGAGCGCATCCAAATGAGGGCGCACGCGGACCTTAATCTGTTCGTAGCGGTCCAGGCCGGCTCTCGTGATGCGATAGATCCGCCGGCTGCGCCGGTCCGGGTGCTCCCACGTCCCGACCACAAAGCCTCGCTCCTCAAGTCGGCGCAGCAGTGGATACATCGTGTTGGGATTGACCGGCATGATCGAACCGGTCATGAGTTCTATGCGCTCCATCAGCCCGTAGCCGTGCTCTGGACCCTTGGAAAGCAGATGAAGGATGAGCAGCGGCACGATGGTTTTAGTCTTGACCGGCCCGCGGAAGATCGCCGAGCCGAAGACGGCGTCCTGGGCCGGCACGTTATTACTTCTAATAATCATACAAATAGAATACTACGAGTATAGCGGCCAGGGTCGCCCTGGTCAAGGGCGAACAGCGATTCGACATGCTGGATGCGATCCGCAACGGCGCGGCTTGGAAGCCGACGCGCCCGTGGGCTGACTGGCAGGCCGAGCGCAACGCTCGCCTGCACCGGCACATCAACGAGCAGCTCTACCCCTATAGCCCGTTCTACCGCCGGCTGTTCGACGAGAACAAGATCGATCCAAAAAGCATCCGCACGCTCGACGATTTGCGCCGCATCCCATTCACGACCAAGGCCGACATCGCTCCGACGGCCGACAACCCGGTGCGACATCTTGCGCTGGTCTTGCAGCCCGATCTCGAAAAGATCCGCCGCTTTGCACCGAAGACCAAGTTGATCGACTTGGCGCTGACACGGCTGCTGCGCGGTGCGGAAGCCGCCACGAAAAAGGTGCGGCTCGAATACGGTCCCCAACAGGTCATTTTCACCACTGGCCGCACCGCACTGCCGACACAATTCGTCTACGCGGGTGGCGACATGGACCGGTTTTTCCTGATCGGCCGACGCTTGAAAGACGTGGTCAGCATCAGCGAAGATGGCCGTTCGCTCAACGTCTTTCCATTTGCACCGCATCTTGCGTTTTGGCAGACCTACGCTGTGGGCACTGCCGGTGGCAGCCTTATGTTGCATACGGGTGGCGGTAAAGTGATGGGCACCGCCGGCAACATCACCGCGATGATGCGCATGCAGCCGGAAGCGATCATCGGAGTGCCGGGTTACGTCTACCACATGCTGCGCCAAGCGGCCAGCGAGGGTTTGCAGCTCGTGAACTTGGCCTGCATCGCGCTCGGCGGCGAGCGCGTACCTGCGCCATTGCGCGTGCGTCTGCGCGAGCTCTGCGCGCACATGGGGCTGCCGGACGTTCGAGTGCACAGCATCTACGGCTTCACCGAAGCGCGACAGTGTTGGGCCGAGTGCCCACCGCCGAATCCCGAGACGTCGTATGGCTTTCATACGTATCCGGAGTTCGACGTCTTCGAGATCGTCGATCCGGAGACGGGTGAGCCTGTCAAGCCCGGCGAGCGCGGCGAGATCGTTTACACGGGTCTCGACGGCCGCGGTTCGTGCGTGCTGCGCTACCGCACTGGCGACATCGCCGAAAGCGGCGTCGTCTACGATCCGTGCCCTGGCTGTGGGCGGATCGTGCCGCGCGTTTCGACCCAACTGTCGCGGCGCAGCGACATGGGAGAGCTGAACCTGACGAAGATCCGCGGCACACTGGTGGACCTGAACAACTTCCTCCCAGCGATGGCCGGCATCGCCGAAGTGCTCGAGTGGCAACTGATCGTGAAGAAGCACAACGACGATCCCAACGACCTCGACGAGCTCGATCTCTACATCGCCGTCGACCCGCACGTGGATCACACCGCGATCAAAGAAAAAGTTGCGCGCAAGGTGCTCAACGACACCGAAGTGTCACCGAATCGGATCGAAGTGCTGCCGCTGCAACAACTCGAGGAGCGCTTGGGTCTCGACACGCAGATGAAGGAGCTTCGCATCCGCGATTTGCGCGCCTCCGCAAAGGTGCCCAGATGAAGGTATCGCAGACACTCGTCCTGATGGTGCTCGTCGTCGGGTTCCTTCCCGCGGCGGCAGCTGGATATTGCACGAATCCGCGCGTGACGAGCATGAAGCCTACCGGCGACGGTCAGGTTGAGATCGTCGTGAAGAACGCCGGCAGCGCGGCGTCTCCAAAATCAGTCTTGCAGCTGACCTATGTCGACGATAACGGCAAAAATGCTCCAGGGCCGAAGTTGAGGATCGCGCCGCTTAAGCCGGGCGCGACAGCGACGTTGCACGCGAAATGGCCGGCAAGCGTCGACACGATCAATACGACGTTGGAGTGCGGCTCGAACTAGGAAGACTATGGCGCTAGAAACCGCCGGTGCCGTTCGGTGAGCCGTTACCCGTGGGTGCGTCGTAGCCGTGGTTGGAACTGCAGACGTACGTCCCAGTGTAATTCGGAGACCCGCTCGGGCACGGCGTGATGCTTCCCGCAAAGATGTCCGTCAGCGATGACGTGTGGCTGTATGAATATGACCCGTCGTGGATCGACGTACCGTTGCCGGCAAGCGCGTACACAGCAGCGATAATCGGCGTGGAAACGCTGGTGCCGCCGAAGACGAGCCAGCCCGGATCGCCACCGAATGTCGTATACACGGCAACACCCGTATTCGGGTCACCAACTGCAGACACGTCGTTGTTGATGCGCATCGTGCACACCCCGGGGTTGTTGACAAC
>DASRXC010000070.1:0-15054 GCA_035654355.1 Binatus sp. (SeqCode) | reverse complement strand
GGCCGCGCGGCGAATCATCGACAGACATTGAGGTAGAGGCACCTGCGGGAGCACACTCGCTGACCCTAACGTTACGGCCGGTCGCCTGGCTTGCGCTCGCTCTTTGGTTCGCGGCGGGCGCGGCGACGGTCTGGGCGGCGGACGCGCCGTACGACCAGCTACAATCGCTCGCCCACGATATGACCTATCGCTGGGCGCAGCTGCATCCGATCGTCGCGACTCAGCTCGGCATTCGCGGTCTTGACGGCCAGCTTGACACGCCGTCAGAAGCGGGCCGGCAAAGCGATCTGACACTCATTCGCGCGTGGGAAGCACGCCTCGCCGCGATTCCGCTGACCGGCGAGGACCTGCGCGTACGCGACGACGCGAAGCTGCTGGGCGCGCAGCTCATCGGGATGGAACGGCAATACACCGTCTACCTGACCGATCGCAAAGATTACTCGGCGCCGGGCAACGCGATCGTCGGCGTCATCTATACGCAGTTTCAACGGCTGCCGATCGCAGGCCGAGAGGGCGCCACTCCCGCCCAGGTTCATGCAGCCTGGGTCGACATCACGGCACGCTTGCACAAAGCGCCGGCGTATATCACCACCGGAGAGTCGCTCGTCACGCACCCGGGCCGCCTCCAAGGCGTTGTCGGTGCCGACGAGCTTGCCGGGGCGCCGGATTTCTTCAACGGTGCGCTTACGCAGGCAGCGAAAGCGCAGCTCCCGGCAGCGGATTTCGCCGCGTTCGCCGCTGCGCGCGACGCGACGCTGCACGCGATCGCACTCGAGAAAGCGTACATCGATGCGCACGCCGCCGGATGGCCGGAGAATTTCGCGATCGGACGGAGCGCGTACGATGCGATGCTGCGCGACGAGCAGCTCGTGCCGTTCGACGCCCAAACGATCAAACCGATGGCGCTCGACGAGCTGTCACACGGTTGGGCCGTGACCTACTGGCTGCAGAACGTCGCGCTCGTGCGCGGCACGCGCATCGGTCCCTCAACTGGCGGAGGACTCGCGCCCGGCGGAACTGCGCTCATCCCCTACTATCGCAAACAGATCGCATACTTGCGCGAATTCGTCACGACGCACCGCGTCGTCGACGTGCCGGTGTGGCTGGGCAATATCGACGTCGTCGAAACGCCGAAGTTCCTGCAGCCTGTCTCGCCGGGCGCCTCCATGCAGCCACCTCGCTTGCTGTCGCCGGAGACTACCGGCTTCTACTACATCACCCCGCCCGTCTCGCTCGCCGCAGCCGCGGCGCGAATGGATGCCAACGAAGACTTCGACCGCGACCGCATTTTGTCGACGGCCGCGCACGAAGTCATGCCGGGTCATTTCCTGCAGATGTCGATCGCTCGGCGCAACCCTGACTTCGTCCGCAAAATCCAAGGCAGCGGATCGTTCTCCGAAGGCTGGGCCTACTACGGCGAGGAGATGTTCGTCTGGCTTGGGCTCTACGGTACGGACCTTGACGGGCCGCTCGACGTCGCGCAATGGGAACGCGTGCGCGGCGCGCGGGCCGTTGTCGACACGGAGCTCGCGAGTGGCGCGATGAGCGAACCGCAAGCGGTCGCGTACTTCGCGGCGCAGACCGGCTTCACGCAGGAAGCCGCTAAGGAAGCAGTCGACGGCATCGCGCTCAGCCCCGGATTCGTGATCGCGTATACGGTCGGGCGGCAGCAGATCGACCTTCTCGAGCGCGAGTACTTCGCGGCGATGGGCTCGCGCGGAACGCTTGAGGATTTTCACGACCGGCTGATGTGCTATGGCACGACGCCGCTGTCGATCGTCGGCCCCGAGCTGCTCGGCGACCTCTCCAAACCGCTTTCAGCCGTGCGCGCCGCCGCCGGCGCGCAGTGAACCGCGCGGCGCGAAGCCGCCGAGCGGGTTAGTCTTCCGGCGCCAGCGTCGTCGCGGCGCGTCGCTCGCGCCAGCGCTCTTCAGCGCCGGCGATGATGATGTAGAGCAGCGGGATCAGGAACAAGTTGAGCAGCGTCGACACGAGCATGCCGCCCACGACCGCGGTGCCTATCGAATGCCGGCTGTTCGCGCCCGCGCCGGTGGCGAACACCAGGGGCATGATGCCGAAGATGAACGCGAACGACGTCATCAGGATCGGCCGCAACCGCGTCATCGCCGCTTGCACGGCAGCCTGTGCGACCGGCATGCCTTGCTTGCGCAACAAGTTGCCGAACTGCACGATTAGAATCGCATTCTTGCTTGCCAAGCCGACGAGCATGACTAGACCAATCTGACAGAATATGTCGTTTTGTACGTCATTTGTAGGGGCTAGGATCCCGAAGCTGACGAGCAGATGCCGCAGGTAGACGGCGCCGAGCGCTCCGAGGATCGCGAGCGGCACGGCCAAGATGATGATCAACGGATCGACTAAGCTTTCATACTGCGCCGCGAGCACCAGGAATACGAACACGACCGCAAGCCCGAAGATGATGATCGTCAGGCCACCGGCCTCGACCTGATCGAGTGTTGTCCCTGTCCACTCGTAGCTCATCCCGGGCGGCAACAGTTGGCCGAGGATCCTTTGCATCTCGGTGATCGCCTCACCGGACGAAAAACCTGGCCCGGGCTGGCCGTTGAACTCCATCGATCGGAAGAGGTTGTAGTGCGTGATGTTCGGTGCAGCAAGCGTGCGATTGATGCTCACAAAGGCCGACAGCGGGATCATCGCACCGTCGCTGTTGCGCACGTAATAGCGCGACAGATCTGCGATCTGCGAGCGATACGGAGCGTCCGCCTGCACGTACACGCGGTATGACTTGTTCAGGTAATTGAAATCGTTGACGTAGTCCGAACCGAGCATCACGGAAAGCGTGTCGAAAACGTCGTTCAAGTTGACGTGGAGCATCTGCACCGCGTTGCGGTCGATATTCACCTGGACTTGCGGGCTGTCAGCACGGAAGAAGGTGACCACTGATGAGAGCTTCGGACGATGGTTCTGATCTATGTCGGTGTTGGCCTTATATTCGATCAGGCCGGCGGTCTGCGCAAGCGCCGGAATCCCGAGCCCGGTGCGGTCTTCGACCTGGAGGTCAAAGCCGCCGATATTGCCCGCGCCTTGAATCGGCGGGAAATTGAAGGCGAACACCGTGGCGCCGGTGATGCCGAAGAACTTGCCATTCACGCGCTGGATCATCGCGGTGACGTTCTGGCTCGCGCGTTTGCGGTCGCCCCAGGGCTTGACGAGGGCGAACATGACGCCATTGTTCGAGCCGATATTAAACCCTGAATTCGAGATGCCGATGCCGGCGACGCTGAAGACGTTCGTCACGTCCGGCTCCGAGCGCACGATCGCCTGAACTTGATCCATGATCTTGGTCGTGTACTGCAACGAGACGCCGGGCGGCGCTTGCGCGATCATGACGAAGAAGCCTTGGTCTTCATCCGGCACGAACGCCGAAGGCACGGTCCGGAACAGCCATACGGTCGCGAACAACAGGACGACGAAGGTGCCGAGCACGAGCACCGGACGCCCCAGCACGCGCGGCAGCGTGTTGCGGTACGCCGTGCGGATGTTCTGGATGAAGTTGCCGACCGCTCGCATGAAGCGGTTGTGCTTAACCTCCCCGCTCTCGAGCATCAACGCCGCAAGCGCGGGAGCCAGCGTCAGGGCGGTGAACGCCGAGATGGTGATCGTCGAAGCGATGGTCAGCGCGAACTGCTTGTAAAGCTCGCCGGTCGTGCCCGGGAAGAACGCCACAGGGACGAACACGGCCAACAGCACGAGCGACGTCGCGATCACGGCGCTCGTGATCTCGGCCATCGCCAATGGCGCGGCCTTCTTTGGCTCCATCTTGTGCTCATGTATGTAGCGCACGATGTTCTCGACCACCACGATCGCGTCGTCGACAACGAGTGCCGTGGCAAGCGTCAAGCCGAACAAGGTCAACGTATTGATCGAGAAGCCAAATGCCTTGAGTAGCCCAAACGTGCCGACCAGCGAGACCGGAATGGTGATCGCCGGAATCAGCGTGGCGCGCCAATCCTGCAAGAATAAGAAGATGACGAGTACGACGAGCGAGATCGCCAGCAAGAGCGTCTTCATCACCTCGTGCACCGACTCATCGACGAACATCGACGTGTCGAACGCGATATTGTACTTGACACCCGGCGGGAACGATTTTGCGAGCTCGTCAAGCTGTTGATGCACACCCTGCGAAAGCGACAGCGTGTTCGCGTCGTTGAGCTGCAACACGCCGATGCCGATCGCGGTCTTGCCGTTGAAATTGAGATTGGTCGAGTAGTCTTGCGCGCCCAGATTCACCCGGCCGACATCAGAGACGTGGATGATGTATCCGGGGCCTTGCTTGACGACGATGTTGGCGAACTCGGCGGGAGTCGTGAGCCGGCCGGTGACTTGCACGTTGTACGAGTAGGCCTGCGTCGGAGGCGCGGGCTGCTGGCCAATGGCGCCTGCCGCCACCTGGACGTTTTGATTTGCAAGCGCGTTGGTCACGTCGTCCGGCGTGAGCTTGAAAGCCTGCAGCTTCGCGGGGTCGAGCCACAGGCGCATCGCATACTTGCGCTCGCCGAAGATGATGACTTGGCCGACGCCTTTTACGCGCTGGATCGCTTGCGTGACAAACCGGTCCGCATAATTAGACAAGAACGTCGTGTCGTATTTCGGATTGTCCGATGTCAGCGCGATCGCCATGACGAACGACGACGAGTTCTTGCTGACAACGACGCCGGTCTGCTTGACCGGGGCGGGCAGGAGGCCTTGTGCGATATTGACGCGCGTCTGTACATCTTGTGCCGCGACGTCAAGGTTGCGTCCGAGATTGAACGTCGCGTTGATCGTGCTCGTGCCGTTGTCCGCACTGGACGACGACATGTAGCGCAGACCTTCGACGCCGTTGATCTGCTGTTCGAGCGGGTTGGTCACAGACTGCTCGACCGCCAAGGCGTTCGCGCCGATGTAGGTCGACTGTACCGTGATCGTCGGCGGCGCGATATTCGGGTAATCGGCGACCGGCAATGTCGGAATCGCGATCGCTCCCACCAGCAAGATGACGGTTGAGCAGACCGCGGCGAAGATGGGCCGCGTGATGAAGAAGTTGAGCGACATCAGTTGTGCGCCGTTTGCGGTGGTTTGGCGCCGGGTGGCGGCATCACTTGGACTGGCGTTCCCGGCTGCAGCAAGACCGAGTGGTTCAAGATCGCCTGCACTCCCGGCTTGAGGCCCGGACCAGTCACCTCGGCGACTTGGTCGTTCTCAATGCCGACCTCGACGTCGACTTGCTGCGCCATACCTTTGGGATCGATGATGAACATGCCCCAGCCGGCCGGCGTCTGATACACTGCCGCGCGCGGGGCGAGCAGCACGTTGTTCTTGTGCGCCTGCGCGTACTGGACGGTCGCGACCATGCCGCCGCGCAGCGTCAGGTCGGGATTGCTGATCGGAATGCGCGCCTGAAACACCGACGTTCCGGGGTTCGCGGCGAGGTTGAGATACTGCACGCTGCCATGCCACGTGCGCCCGTCGACGCCCGAAACTGTGACGTTGACCGGCGTGCCCACGCGCACATACCCAAGATCACTGCCGGCGATCGTCGTGTCGATGTAGACCGGATCGAGTTGCCCTACTGACATCAGAACGGTGCCTGGCGCCGCAAGCGAACCAGGATCGACGTTGCGCGCCGTGACGACGCCGTCGAATGGAGCGGTGACATGCGCTTGCGCGATCTGGCGCTCGACAGTCGCGAGCGCAGCCTCGGCGGCTTGGATCTGCGCGACCGCGGCGCTCCCGCCGGAAGACAGGCTCGCATTTTGCTCGGCGACCTCGGCCGCTCGAAGTGCGGCGTCCGCCGCGGCGAACCGATTGGTTGAATCGTCGAGCTGGGCCTTGGACACGTAGCCCTGCGCGAACAGCGTCTTGTTGCGCTGCAAGTCGACTTGTGCAGTCTGATACGCGACTTTCGCTGAGGCGAGCGATGCCTGCGCCGTCGATGATCCGCCAACCGAGCTGGCCCGTAGCTGCGCGAGATTCGCGGCCGCTTGTGACTCCTGCGCGCGTAGCGTGCTGTCGTCGATCTGAACGAGCAGCTGACCTTTTGTAACGTGCTGGCCGATCTGCGCGCCAACCGAGAGCACGGTACCGGACGCGACCGACGAAAGGTCGCCAGTCAACTTGGGTACGACTGCGCCGGTCGTCGACGCATACTGCGAGATGTCGCCGCGCTTCAGGGGAGCAGCGGCGACCGGAAATGCGAAGCCGCCCCCGCCAGCGCCCGGATATCCGCCCTTGCGGGCACAGGCGCCAGTGGCCAGCGTGACGCCTGCAAGAACCCCGAGAATAAGGATTTGCGCCGCGCGGCCTCGCGGCGTTTGAGTAAATTGTTGCATGCTTAGCCGCCTAACTACTCGCGGGCCGGTTGGGAGGCCTGCTGTCCGTAAAGGCATTTTTTCAACGACGGCGTTTCGCCAAACGGATTGGCTCTTCAACGGCTATACCTTTGTATGGGTGGTGGGATCGACTCGCTTTACATTGAGATAGTGCCGAACACGCTCGACGACGAGCCCCGCGAGCGCACTTCGGGCGGGCTGGCTTCCTGCGGCAAGCACGAGGGTCGAAAATAATATCGCGTACATGGCTTATCCTTTCAGTCATGTAGACGCGCGAGGACTCTCTTTGCGGACAACCCGGAGCGAAGCTCTGGGTTAGTGCTTGAGCATCTCCCGAGCCGCGTTCCAGCCGGCGGCACCCATGACCCCGCCGCCGGGGTGCGACGCAGCGCCGCACATGAACAGGCCCTTGACCGGTGTCCGGTATCCTGCAAAGCCCGGCACTGGGCGGAACATGAAGAGCTGGTGCAGCGCCATCGAGCCTTGGAAAATGTTGCCGCCTGTCAGGTTGAACGTGCGCTCGATGTCCACCGGGCTCAAAACCTGGCGCGCGGTCACGCAGGCTTTGAAGCCGGGCGCGTAGCGCTCGACGATGTCGAAACAGCGATCGGCAAACGCATCCTTGGTGACCTCATCCCACGTGCCGTCTTTGAGCTGATAGGGTGCGTACTGAACGAACATCGACATCACGTGGCGCCCGGGCGGCGCGAGCGTGGGATCGAGCGATGAGGGGAATTGGCATTCCACCACCGGCTCAGCGGACGGCCTGCCGTATTTCGCATCGTCGTACGCGCGCTCGATAAAATCAGCGGACGGGCACAAATGCACGGTGCCGAAATGCTGCGGCCCGGGTGCGGTGCCCGGCATTGCGGTGAAGCTCGGGAGCGATGAAAGCGCCGCGTTGATCTTCAGCGATGCGCTCGAATAATCGATGCGGTCGATCGCGGCCAGGAAATCGGGTGAGAGCACGGCCGGATCGAGCAGGCGCTTGAACGTCACGTTGCAGTCGACGTTGCTGGCGACATGGCGCGCAGAGAATTCGTCGCCGTTGCGCGTCACGACGCCGCTGACCGAACCGTCGCGTACGCGGATCGCAGCGACTTCCGCCTCCGTGCGGATGTCGACCCCCAGATCTTGGGCGGCGCGCGCGAGCGCCTGCGTGAGCCCGCCCATGCCGCCTTTGACGTAGGCCCAGACCCCGCGTTTGCCGTTGGTCTCGCCCATGACGTGGTGGAACAGCACGTATGCAGTGCCTGGCATCGACGGAGACGCGAACGATCCGATGATCGCGTCGGTCGCAAGCGTGCCCTTGAGTTGCTCCGACTCGAACCACCGATCCAAGATCGGTCGCGCGGCGCCGGTGATCACCTCGATCGCCTCACCCATATCGGGACCCATCTTCGCCGCTTTGCGTCCGAGCGGCGCCATTTTGATGAGATCGCTCAAGCCAGGTTTGGTGACGTTGGGCGGCGTCATGATCAGCGTCGGTTCGATAAGCGCCGCGACGCGCTCGAGCATCGCTTCGTACTCAGGATATGCGCGCGCATCTTTTTCGCTGAACTTCGCGATCTCGCGCGCGTCGTTTTCAACTCCTCTGCCCAACATCAGATAGCGGCCATCGAGCGTCGGCGAAAACGATGCCGGACTGCGTTCGATGAGCGCGAAGCCGTAATCGGCCAATCGCAAATCGCGCGCGATCTCCGGGCGGAAGAGGCTATTGACGTATGCCGCCGTCGAGAACTTGAAGCCGGGTACGGTCTCCTCGGTCACACAGGCGCCGCCGACGATGTAGCGCCGCTCGAGCACGAGCACTTTGCGCCCGGCCTTGGCGAGGTAGCAAGCGGTGACCAGGCCGTTGTGGCCGGCTCCGATGATGATCGCGTCGTATTTCAAAGGTGCACCCCGTGGTTGTCCCGCAACATTCTCATAAAGCGTCGTGTATAATGAAGGCGGAGGATCCCCCGTATCATCATGGCCTTGTCATTAGTCGCTGCAGCGCGATGGGCGCTGCAATTCCCAAAAACCGCGCTGCTCGCATCGCGCCTCTTCCTTGACGAGCGCGTTTCGCCGCTGCTCAAACTAGCTGCGGCGGTAGCGGCGATCGTCATCGTGTCGCCCGTCGACCTGATCGGCGATGTGCCTTTGCTGGGCCCGATCGACGACATCGCGCTGCTCGCGTTGCTCGTGACGCTGTTCGTCAAATTGTGCCCGGCGGCGATTGTCCGCGAGCATCAATCGAATGTCGGCGTCGACGCAGCAACTGCGTCGTGGCGACCGCCATCCGGCGACGCGCCGATCAAGAACGTCACACCGCGCTCCTGACGGCATAACGCTTTCAACGCGCGCCTGCTCGCGTCCGCGTCGGCACGCCGATGCTGATTCGGAAGAATCTGGCAGTTAGTTCAGAACGCCGAAAATCTTACGCGAGCCGCTCAAAAAGAAACACGCGGCGCGTTTTGCTTTGGCCGCGGTAGGACTCGACAAAGCGATAGCCGTTCTCGCGCGCAAGGTTGAGCGCAGCCTCGATCTTGGCGGCGCTGGCTGCCGGCAGCTCGAGCGCCATGTAGTGGGAGTCATCCTTGGGATGGCTGTTCACCCCGGCTGTGGCCCGCTCGACGAGGCGGTTGATGGCCCGCAGGAGGCCCGCCGCGATGGGCTCTCCAGCCACAAAGAGCTTGCTGCCGAGGTTCTCGATGGGCAGGTGGCCGGCGGTGGGGTCGACCAGCGCCAGGTGGCGCTTGTCCTTGGGCCGGACGATGGAGAACTTCTGATCCCGGTAGACGATGTCGATGGCCTGGCTTCCGTCGGGTAACGCAAGGCGATCCTTTTCGGTGATTTTCGCATCGATCGCCAAACCGTCATTGAGCTCGGCGAGTTCTTCGGCTAAAAGATTTTGTACGACGCGCCACGCATTGTCGGCGCGCTCTGCATTGCTGCGAGCTTCGCGTCCGCCGTCATCGTATTCGCGTAAACGCTCGCGTATCGAGCAGCGAATGTCGTTGGCGTCGACGTCGATTCGCAATTCTTGCAGCACGGTGCAGCCTCCGGAAACCGATTAAAGAAGATGAACCACAACCGCTTGTAGGCCAACGTCGGTTGTGCGAAGTGTCCCCGGTTCTGCCAGGCGCTCGGATTTTTCCTCGTCTCGCCGAAACAGATTGTAGAAAAAAACTTTTTCTGCGTCTGGCGCGCGGGACGATTAAGGCGCAGCCGATCGCGCGCGTGCGATAGCGGCAAGAACGCCGGCGGCGTCGCGTTCGCGCGCGAAGCACGTCGAGTTTCGGCATACGAGAGCTTCCGGCTCGCGGTCGCCGCCGCGCGCGCTTGGAAATTCACTTTCGCCGTACAGTGGAAAGATGCGTAACGGCGGCGCGGCGACACGCCGCAGTTGGTCCCGCAGCGCGCGCGTGCGCGCATCGCCGGCATCGCCCGCTATCTTGATGTCGAAGGGCGGGTCGTTGAGATCGAGGACCGCGCTGGCGTACGGCGCAGCGAAGATTCCCATGCGCGTCGACGTCTTCGCGATGCGCGCGAGCACAGAGCGCGCGCGGTCGGCGGGCTCTTGTCCGCCGGTGATCGCGTGGATCGCGAGGAGCACGCGCGCCATCAGCGAGTTTTCGGGCAGGGGCGCGACGGGGTCGCCCAGCCGTCCCGGATCATCTTCCGGCAGGCGGTCGCGATACGTCCCAGTTCCGTCATCGTAGAGAACATCTGTGGCCTTGACCAGCGCAGACGCTCGGTCCAGCCATTTTTGATCGTCTGTAGCAGTAAGCGCCGCCAGCGCCGCCCACGCGCTCCATGCCTGATCGCCGAGCAGCCCGCGGATCTGCGGCGCGCCGTCGAAAAACCTCGCCATAAGACCCTCGAGCAGCATCGTCGACCAGAGCCGGTCGAGGATCTCAAGCCCGCGAGCGGTCCATTCCGACGGATCGACGTCTTGCGCGGCGAGCAGTGGACCGCTCGCAATGAGAGCGAGCGCCGCTTGTGCGTTCCACGATGTGTAGATCGTGGTATCAACGTACGGTGCCGTCGCATTCGCGCGCCCATCTTTTCCGAGCCGGTAATAGTCTTCGTCGGCGTCTTGGCTGCCGCCGTATCCGTGGCGTTCCGGCTGCCACAACACACGGTCCATGTATGACTTCGTGTCGATCGCGATGCGCCCCAAGGCTTCATCGCCGAAAAGCACGGATGCGCGCGCACAGGCATAAAGCAGGCCCGACAGATCTTCGAGCATTTTCTCGAAATGGGGGACGCTAAAATCGCGCGTCGTCGAGTAGCGGAAAAATCCGCCCTCGACATGATCGTACATTCCCCCGCCCGCCATGCCGCGTAGGCTCATCTGCACCATCGTCTGGATGCGTCCGCCGCCGGAGCGGGCGTAGACGTCCAGCAGCAGATGGAGCAGATCGACGTGCGGGAACTTAGGCTCGCTCCCGAACCCGCCGAAGTCGTCGTCAAAGGCTTCGGAGGCGGCGCCCACGACAGCCGCCGGCGCTTGCGGATCAAGCTCGCCCTCGGGAGTCGTTTTGTTAGCTGCGCGCTTGACCTTGAGCTCGGCGATGCGGCGCGCGAACTCCAAGCGATTTGCCGGGTCTGCGTAGAGGTCGCTGACCTGCCGTAGGAACGGCACCATCGAATCAGGCGGTATGTACGTGCCGCCTCGCAAAATCTCGCCCTCAGGCGATAGGATGGCAGTTGTCGGCCAGCCGCCCATGTTGTAGCGTGCGTTGACGTCGGGGCGCTGATCGTTGTCGACGCGGACCGGCACGAACCGCTCGTTGATGAGATCGATGACCGCAGGGTCGGAATACGAGGTTTCGTCCATCACGTGGCACCAGTGGCACCAAACAGCGGAGATCGCGAGCAGCAGCGGCTTACTTTCCGCCTGCGCGTCCGCGAACGCGTCAGCGCCCCACTGGCGCCAGTGGATCTCAGAAGCGCGGTTCGGACGTGGAGAGAAATGCAACGTGGCCATGGGCGCCGTGCCTTCGGCAGTGCGATGAGGGAAACCATTCGACCATGTGCGCGATGACCGTGCAGCCTTATGGCGACAGCGCCGTGATCGCCGTGCTGGGCGAACGCATCGACGAAGCCACCGTCCGGCGCGTCTGGCAGGTGAGCGCATTGGCACGCGAACGCTTTGGGAGCAAGGCCCTCGACGTCGTTCCTGCCTATGCCTCGGTCCTCGTCCGCTTCGATCCGCGCGAGCTGGAAATGGCGATCGCGCTGGCGACGCTGCACGGAGCCGTCGACGACGGCGGGCGCAGCATCGAGTTGCGTCCGCGGCAGATCACGGTTGGCGTGCTCTTCGGCGATGAGCACGGCATCGATCTCGATGCGACCGCGCATGCCGTCGGCTTGCGGTCCGACGACTACGTCAAGGCGTTGTGCGCCGCGCAATTCCATGTTGCGTTTCTCGGGTTTCTGGCGGGCTTTCCGTATCTGCTCGGGTTGCCTGAAGCTCTGTCATTACCGCGGCTGGCATCGCCGCGCGACCGCGTACCGGCGGGCAGCGTGGCGATCGCGGGCGGACAGTGCGGAATCTATCCGAGATCCTCGCCGGGCGGTTGGCGTTTGCTCGGCACGACGCGAGCGGCGCTCTTCGATCCTGCGCACGAGATGCCGTCGTTGTTCGCGCCGGGTGACGAAGTTCGGTTTCGTCGTGTTGCACACGAGAGCGATGCGCTCGCCGAGGTCTCATGGTAAGCGGAGCGAGACGCCTGCGCGTGCTCGCGCCGGGTGCGCTGAGCACCGTGCAGGATGCGGGAAGGCGTGACGTCGCGCGCTTCGGCGTGTCGCCCTCAGGCTGGTGCGATTGGTATAGCGCGACCGCCGCGAATATGCTCGTCGGCAATAGCGACGCCGCCGTGATCGAGACGACGCTGACCGGCACGCAATTCAAAGTGCACGGTGCGGCGCGCATCGCCGTCACCGGCGCAGACGCAACGCTGACGATCGACGGCGTGAACGCGCTCCGTTGGCGCTCCCACGATGTCGCCGATGGAGCGGTCATCGAAATTGGCAACTCTGATCGCGGCGCGCGATCGTATCTCGCCATCGACGGCGGGATCCAAGTGCCGCTCGTCCTCGGCAGCGCGGCGACCGACACCGGAGCCGGCTTTGGGGGTCATCAAGGGCGGCCGCTGCGCGAAGGCGATTCTTTGCCGCTGCACGATCCCCGAGCACTTCCCAGCGCGCCCGTCGCTGCCGCCGCTGCAAATCTTCCTACATTAGTATACGCGCCGGCGTCGATTCCCGCATGGGGCGCCGAGGTTATTCTCCGCATCTTGCCCGGGTTGCATAGGACTGCTCTCTCTGAGCGTGCCTGGGACGCTTTTCTTGGCCAAGCGTATGGAATTTCAAGCCGTTCGACACGTCAAGGGATTCAACTCGAGGGAGACGCTTTGCCGCTCGAACGGACGACGGATATCATCTCAGCGGGTGCGTTCGCCGGGTGCGTGCAAATCACGAATGCCGGAACACCGGTCGTGCTGCTGGCCGAACACCAAACGACTGGCGGCTATGCGACGGTCGCGTGCATTATCGCCGCCGACACTCCGCTAGCGGGCCAGGCGCGTCCGGGCGACCGAATCCGCTTCGTTGTGGTTTCCCCGGTCGATGGCGCACGCGCTCGCACCGAGCGCGTTGCGGCGTTGCGCTCCTTGCATCCGGTGGCCGACAGCCTGGGCGCGGGCTTCCACGAGGGCGTTTGACGTGGCCAAGACGATCGATCTCAATTGCGACATGGGTGAATCGTACGGGGCGTGGCGCATGGGCGATGATGCCGAACTGCTCGACCTCGTCAGCTCGGCCAACATCGCGTGCGGTTTTCACGCAGGCGATCCGTCCACCATCGACGCGACAGTCGCGGCAGCGGCGAAGCGCAACGTGGCGATCGGGGCGCACCCGTCATACCCAGACCTCGCGGGGTTCGGCCGGCGCAGCATGGAGATCAGCACGCGCGACATCGAGACCGCCGTTTTGTATCAGATCGCCGCGCTCGCAGGTATCGCCAAAGCGAACGGTGCCGCACTTCATCACGTCAAGCCGCACGGCGCGTTATACAACGACGCCGCGAAAGATGCACCGCTCGCACAAGCGATTGCGCGCGCCGTTGCGCGGTTTGATCCGCACCTCGTGCTCGTCGGATTGCCGAATAGTGCGCTGATCGCAGCCGGCAACGCCGAAGGCCTGACGACCGTGGGTGAGGGGTTTTGCGACCGCGCCTACGAGCCGGATGGCTCGCTGCAGTCTCGCTCGAAGCCGGGGGCTGTGTTCGACGATCCAGCGCGCGCCGCCGAACAAGCGCTGGCGTTGGCGCGCAGCGATCGAGTGCGCACGATCTGCATCCATGGCGATACGCCCAACGCGGCCGCGATCGCGCGTGCGGTGCGTACCGCGTTGCGCGATGCGGGCTACGCCTTCGCGCCGCCCGAAGCATCATGATCGACCGCTTTGAGTCGGTGCTCGCCGCCGTGCGTTCCGACTTTCCGGACGTAGAAGTGTTGAGCTCCGGCGTGCGGCGCGAGCGCGGCGCGTTCGCGCTGTGGATGACGATCGATCGCGAGGGCGGCGTCGATACGGTCTTGTGCGAGCGGATTTCGCACGCGATCGACCGTCGCGCAGAAGCGCTTGGTGACAGCGCCGGATCGTACACGATCGAAGTCGCGTCAGCCGGCGTGGACCGCCCGCTGCTGCTGCCGGCGCACTATCGGCGTTTCGCCGGACGCGAAGCGCGCATCATCACGCGCCTGCGCATCGCCAACCGAGTTGAGTTCTCCGGCACGATCCAGGAGGCAGACGAAGAGAAGGTGCGCATCGCCGACCGTTATGCCGGTATGGTCGACATCCCGTACGCGGCCGTCAAGCGCGCGAACCTGGTGTACGACCCGGCTTCTGACCTCAAGCGCGCGGGAGAAAACGCCTCGAAGCGCGCACGGAGCCGGAAAAGGTAGCCGAGCAAGAACGTCTCACCAACGTCACCGCGTACGCGGTCGGAGGCTGGAAGCAATGGAAACACCGAGTGCGCGTAAAGCAGTCGCCACGTTTGCAGCCTTCATCGCCGCGGCGTCTTTGCCGCTGCAAGCGAGCGCCGGCACGATTCCATCAGGCACGACGCTGCACACGACGCTCAATCTTTCGTTGAACACGAAATCCGCGTACGTCGGCCAGCCGATTTCATTGCTTGTCACGCAGCCGTATCCAAGCGGCGGGGCATCGCTTCAGGGATCGAAGATCTACGGCCATGTCACAAAGGTCCAAAAGGCTGGGCAGGGGCGCAATCCCGAGCTCGAGCTCACGGTCGACAGTATTTTGTTGGCCGGCGCGACCCAGCGTTTGCCGATGCAAGCCGCGATTTCGAAGATCGCGCCAAAGCAGGGTCCCAACGTGCTGTACGGCGCCGCGGGCGCACTTGCGGGCATGCTCGTCGGAAACTGGATCGGAAAGATGGTAGGGACCAATGCAGGTGGCGCGATCGGCGTCGCGGGCGGGTTCTTGCTAGCGTCCAACAATAAAAAGGATATCACCGTGCCGGAAGGATCAGAGGTTTCTGTCCAGCTGTCGGCGCCCTTGACGCTTGCCAGTCCCAGGTGACAACGTTTTAGCAGGGGTCGGCGGGGAAAAATAAAGGGTCGACTTCAGCTCTTCCCTCTGAGGAGCGTGACGTATGCGTCCAAAGCAGAATCAGTTTGTTAAGTCG
>DASRXC010000069.1:0-28536 GCA_035654355.1 Binatus sp. (SeqCode) | reverse complement strand
CGAATGCACGACCGGGCCACTCGGCCAGGGTTGCGGCAACGCCGTCGGGTTCGCTGTCGCCGAGGCGTTCTTGGGTGCGCGCTTCAATCGCAGCGGCATTCCGGTCGTCGATCATCACACGTACGTGATCGCCAGCGACGGCGACATGATGGAAGGCGTGTCGGGAGAGGCAGCGTCGATCGCGGGCCACCTCAAGCTCGGCAAGCTGATCCTGTGCTACGACGACAACCACATCACTATCGAAGGCAACACATCGCTCACGTTTGACCAGGAAGACGTGTGCCGGCGCTACGACGCGTACGGTTGGCACACGCAGGCGGTCGAGGACGCCAATGATGTGGCCGCGCTCGATCGCGCGATTGAAGCGGCTAAGGCCGACCCGCGGCCTTCGCTGATCCGGATCCGCTCGCACATCGCGTGGGGCGCGCCGAATAAGCAGGACACGTCAGACGCCCACGGCGAGCCGCTGGGCGAAGAAGAGATCAAGCTGACGAAGCGCTTCTACGGCTGGCCTGAAGACGCGAAGTTCCTCGTGCCTGACGAAGTGCTCGATTTCTACCGTAAAGCGATCGAGCGCGGTGATCGGCTCGAGCGCGAGTGGAACGATCTGTACGCGCGGTACGAACGCGCGGAACCTGCGCTGGCGAAGCAATTCCTCTCCGAGCAGCGCGGCACTCTGCCCGCGGACTGGGGCCAGATGCTGCCGACGTTTTCGCCGAGCGATGGACCGATGGCGACGCGCGACGCGTCAAGCAAATCGCTCGACGCGCTCGTCAAATCGGTGCCGTTCATCCTCGGTGGGTCGGCCGACCTCGGCAACTCGAACAAGACCAATCTCAAAGATCAGGGCGATTTCGAAGCCGGATCGTATGAAGGCCGGCAGATGCACTTCGGCATCCGCGAGCACGCGATGGGCGCGATCGTCAACGGCATGCTGCTGCATGGCGGCGTGCGCTCCTGGGGCGCAACATTTCTCATCTTCTCAGATTACATGCGCCCGCCGATCCGGCTGGCGTGCCTCATGCGCATCAATCCGTTCTACATCTGGACTCATGACAGCATCGGGCTGGGCGAGGACGGTCCGACACATCAGTCGATCGAACAGCTCGCCTCACTGCGCGCAATGCCTAACATGACCATCATGCGCCCGGCTGACGCGAATGAGACGACGATCTGCTACAGGCTCATGATGGAGCACACCGGTGGGCCGGTGGGCCTCGCGCTCACGCGCCAAAAGATCCCGGTGCTCGACGCGGCCGCGGTCGCGGGTGCGGTCCGTGGCGGATACGTGCTCGCCGCGGAGCAAGGCGACCTCAAAGTGATCTTTATCGGTACCGGCTCAGAAGTCCAATGGTGTTTGGGCGCGCGCGACCTGCTGCACAAAGATGGGATCGGCGCACGCGTCGTGAGCCTGCCCTGCTGGAACATCTTCGACGCACAGGATCAGGCGTATCGCGATTCGGTATTGCCGCCCAATATCAGCGCACGCGTAGCGGTCGAGGCCGCGGCCCCATTCGGCTGGGAACGCTATGTCGGTCCGCGCGGGCAAGTGGTCGGCATGACGCGATACGGCGCATCCGCACCTGCCAGCGTGCTGTTTGAAAAATTCGGTTTCGCGTCGGCGCACGTCGCCGACGTTGCCCGGTCCGTGCTCAAGTCCGTCGCGCCTGGCTCGTAAGCCGGCGAAAGGAACGGTTTTCGATGTCAAATCCGCTCACCCGCCTCATCGACTTGGGGCAAAGCTTCTGGCTCGACAACATTCGCCGCGGTTTTACACGGGCGGGCGAGTTGAAGCGTTTGATCGACGACGACGGATTGCGCGGCGAGACGTCCAACCCGACGATCTTCGAAAAAGCAATCGCTGAGAGCGCCGACTACGATGACCAGATAAAATCTCTCGCGCAAGACGGCGCGAGCGCAGCGGCGATGTACGACGCGCTCACGACGACCGACGTGCGCGAGGCGTGCGACACGTTCCGCGAGCTGTTCGACGCGAGCTCGGGCGGCGATGGATATGTCTCGATTGAGCTGGCGCCACAGCTGGCGAAGAACACCACAGGCTCGATCGAGGAAGCGCATCGCCTGTGGAAGCTAGTCGGTCGCCCGAATCTGATGGTCAAGGTGCCTGCGACCGACGAGGGTATTCCGGTCATCAGGCAGCTCACTGCTGAAGGCATCAACGTCAACATCACGCTGATGTTCGGCGCCGAGTACTACGAACAGGTCATCGATGCGTACATGAGCGGCTTGGAAGACCGGCTGGCCAAAGGCCAACCCGTGGCGACGATCGCGTCGGTCGCATCGTGCTTCGTCAGCCGCGTGGACACGGAAGCGGATAAGCGCCTGACCGCCGCGATGGAGACGGCCGATGCGCCGACCAAGGCGCGGCTGGAATCTCATTTGGGCACGACCGCGATCGCGAACTCGAAGCGCTTGTACTCGATCTACAAACGTTCGATCTCCGGCGAGCGCTGGCACAAGCTCTCCGCGGCTGGAGCGCGGCGCCAGCGTCCGCTGTGGGCGAGCACGTCGACGAAAAATCCGAAATACAAGGACACCTACTATGTCGAGGCGCTGATCGGCCCCGACACGATCGACACCATGCCGCCCGCGACGATCGACGCGTTCCGCGATCACGGCGTCGTCAAACCGACCCTCGAGGTCGGCATGGACGAGGCGGAGCGCAACCTGGCTGAGCTCGAGGATCTCGGCATCTCGCTGCGCGCCATCACTGACAAGCTGCTCGCGGACGGTTTGGTATCGTTCCAAAAATCCTACGATCAGCTGCTCGACGTGCTCGCGCAGAAAGCGCACACGCTGCAGGGCGCGAGCGACCGGCTTTCGATGGCGGGCGTCGCGAGCGACGAGCAAGCAGCTGCACTCGGGCGTCTTGATGACGAACGTTTCGTCGCGCGCTTTTGGCAGCGCGACCCGGATCTGTGGAAGAAAGGCGATGCGGCGCACGCCGCGATCATCAAGGAGCGTTTCGGCTGGCTGTCATCACCCGATCTGATGTATCACCGCACGCAGGAACTGCATGCGTTCGCGGACGGCTTGCGCAAGGACGGCATCGCACACGTCGTCGTGATGGGCATGGGTGGCTCGAGCTTGTGTCCGATCGTGCTGCGCGAGACGTTCGGTGTGCGCAGGGGTTACCCCGACCTGCTCGTGCTGGACAGTACGGTGCCGGCGAGCGTCAGCGCGATCGAAAAAGCGGTCGATCTTCGATCGACGGTCTTTATCGAGTCGAGCAAATCAGGCACGACGCTCGAGCCGCGAGTCTTCTCTGAATACTTCTTCGAAAAGGTCGCTGCGGCACTCGGCGGACGCGAGAAGGCGGCGACGCGCTTCGCGTGCATCACCGATCCCGGCACGCCGCTTGAAAAGCTCGCGCGCGAGCGGGGCTTCCGCGCTATCTTCCTTAACCCGCCGGACATCGGCGGCCGTTATTCGGCGCTTTCGTATTTCGGGCTCGTGCCCGGTGCTGCGGCGGGTGTCGACGTCGATGAATTGCTCGATCGCGCGCGCGGCATGGTCGCCGCCTGCGCGGCCGGCGTCAAAGCCGCGCAACATCCGGCGGTCCGGCTCGGCACTGCGCTCGCAACCGCGGCGCTGCAGCATGGCCGCGACAAGGTGACGGTGCTCGCTTCGACGAGCATTTCGACCTTCGGGCTCTGGCTCGAGCAGCTGATTGCTGAGAGTCTCGGCAAGGAAGGTCGCGGACTCATTCCTGTGGCGGGCGAGCCGCCAGGCGATCCCGGCGCATACGGCGCGGACCGCATCTTCGTGCACCTGCGCGTCGGCGACGACACAACGCTTGACGCCCGCGGCGAAGCGCTCGCGCGGGCAGGTCATCCGGTGATACGCATCGCGCTGCGCGATCCGCTCGACCTCGGCGCCGAGTTCTTCCGCTGGGAGTTCGCGACCGCCACGGTCGGCGCGTTTCTCAACGTCGATTCGTTCGATCAGCCCAACGTTCAGGAAAGCAAGGACAACACGAATCGCATCCTGGCCAGCGGCGATCCGGCTGCGTGGCCCCATGCCCATGCGATCGCTCCAGGCGATGAGGCCGCGCTCGAAAGCTTTGTCCGCAGCGCGCGCACCGGCGACTACCTTGCGCTCATGGCGTTCATCCATGAGACTGACGAGCGCGATGCGATCTTCGGAGATATCCGCGCGACGCTGTGCGACGCGACGAAAACCGCGACCACGTTCGGGTATGGACCACGCTTCTTGCACTCGACCGGACAGCTGCATAAAGGTGGGCCCAACAGCGGGGTGTTCATCCAACTCGTGTGCGAGTCGAGCGAAAAGCTGCCGATCCCCGGCCAACCATTCGACTTCGCGACCCTGGTCAGCGCGCAGGCATTGGGCGATCTGCAATCGCTGCAAGCGCACGGACGGCGCGTGCTGCGCGTTGCGCTCGGCTCCGATGTCGACGCAGCGCTCGCGACGCTGCTGCGCACCGTGCGCAAGATCGCCGGCGCGTTATCTCCCGCACCGCGTTAGACCATGGCCGCGACGCAACTGGTCAACCCGTTCCGCGAAGGTCTGCGCGAGGACCGCGCGACGCGACCTGTCCAACTGGTCATCTTCGGTGCCTCGGGCGATCTGACCAGTCGCAAGCTTCTTCCCGCGCTATACAATTTGGCGCAGGCCGACCTGCTGCCGGAGAACTTCTGCGTCGTAGGCTTCGCGCGCAGCGAGATGACCGATGACCAGTTCCGCGACGAGCTGCGCACGTCGGTCGCCAACTCCGGCGAGGTCCGCGTGCGCGATGAGCGCGTGCTCGACGAACTCGCCAAACGCTGCTACTACGTGTCCGGCACTTTCGACGACGCCAACGCGTTCAAGCACCTCGCGCAGGTCCTCGACGAGAATGACAAGCGCTACAACACCGCGGGCAATCGCATCTTCTATATCTCAACCCCGGCGAGTCTGTTCGGCATCATCGTCGAACAGTTGCACAAAGCCGGTCTGACGGGCGCCGACAACAAGCCGTCTGAGTCGGTCCGCATCATCGTTGAAAAGCCGTTCGGGCGCGATCTTGCCAGCGCCAAAGCGCTCAATGCCGAGCTGCTGCACTATCTGAACGAAGATCAGATCTACCGCATCGACCACTATCTCGGCAAGGAGACCGTACAGAACATCCTCGTGCTTCGTTTTGCCAACGGGATCTTCGAGCCGATCTGGGACCGCAACTACGTCGACAGCGTGCAGATCACCGTCGCCGAAAGCCTCGGCATCGAGGGGCGCGGTTCGTTTTACGAAGAGACCGGCGTCATCCGCGACATCGTCCAAAACCACGGGATGCAGCTGCTGTCGCTGGTCGGGATGGAGCCGCCGACGACGTTCGATGCGCGCGATTTTCGCGACGAGAAGGTCCGCGTGATCGAGGCGATCCGGCCGATCGACGTCAAGGAGGCGGTGCGCGGTCAGTACGGCCCCGGCTTCGTCAATGGCCAGCCGGTGCCGGGGTATCGCGAGGAGCCGAATGTATCGCCGACATCGATGGTGCCGACATTCGCGGCCTTGCGGCTCTTCGTGGACAACTGGCGCTGGGCCGGCGTTCCGTTCTATCTGCGCGCGGGCAAGCGCTTGCCCAAGCGCGACACGGAGATCGCGATTCAATTCAAAGAAGCGCCGCATCTTCCGTTCCGCAAGTCGCAGATCGAGCAGGCCGAAGGCAACGTTCTCGCAATGCGCATCCAGCCTGACGAAGGCGTCACCCTCAAGCTCGAAGCCAAAGTGCCGGGACCGAGCATGCGCATCCGCTCAGTCGCGATGGATTTCTCATACGGCGCGACGTTCGGCACCGAGGATGCATCGCCGTACGAGCGCTTGATCCTCGATTGCATGAAGGGCGATCAGACGCTCTTCGATCGCGCCGATGGCGTCGAGGCGGCGTGGTCGCTCGTCGATCCGCTCTTGCAGGCGTGGGATGCGGATAAGAGCGTGATCTTCCCAAATTACGCGGCGGGGACGTGGGGCCCGAAAGCGGCTGATGATTTGATCGGCCGTGACCGCCGCGTGTGGCGATTGCCGTGAGCGCTCTCGACGACGGCGCAGCGACGCCTGTATGGACTGCCGGTTTCGCGCCGGTCAAGGTCGAGGAGGCCGAAGCGACGCTGACCGCGCGCTGGCGCGAGATCGTCGCATCCTCGAGCGGCACCCCGACCGCGCGCGCGCTGACGCTCAACCTCGTGACATTCGTCGACCGGCCGACCGCGAGCGGCGAGGTTTCCAAAGTGCTCAACGAGATCGCTGAGACGCACTCCGTGCGCGCGGTGACGATCATCGAAGACGCGACCGTCCAAGAAGATGCGCCGCAGGCGTTTATGCGCCCCGATTCGGTCGACGCGTTCAGCGAAGAAGTGTTCGTGCGTGTGAATCCTCGCGCGGCTCAATCCGCGGCATCGGTCGTGCTCGCGCTGCTCGCAGCTGACCTGCCCGTGTATTTGTGGTGGCGCGCCGATTCGCCGTTCGGACGCCCGCTGTTCAGGCAGCTCGCGCCGCTGGTCAAGAAGATCGTCGTCGACTCGATGCGCTTCGGCGATACGACCGCTGCGCTCGACACGCTGCGCCGGCTTACCGAACACCGCGCCGGCCACGTCGCGGTCGCCGATCTCAATTGGAAGCGCATCAAGCCGTGGCGGCGTGAGATCGCCGCGTGTTTCGACGACCCGACCGTGCTCGAGCTGTTGCGCGAATTCGACAAGTGCAGAATCGAGTTTGCCGTCGATCCTGGCCATGCCGACGCGCAGCATAAGACCGCGCGAGCCGCGCTCATCGCCGGTTGGTTGGCGAATTGCATGCCGCGCCTGCGCGGCCGCGTACGGCTCGAACCGGTCCCGGCGGACGGCGTGCGCGCAGGCCGCATCTTCGCCGTGCTATTCCAGTCCACGAAATCTCGCGCGACGCTGTCGTTGATGCGTCAAGAGGAGCCACGCGGCATCGCTGCGGAAACGCGCGACGCGCGCGGCCAGGTCGTGCGCACCCGTTTCTTCCCTGAATCGACGCAGTCGGAGGCCCAATTGCTGCATCGCTCGATCGACGATCCAGCGCGCGATCCGATGTTCGAAGCCGCGCTGGCGGAGGAGTAAGGGCATGCTCTCGGGGCGCCGCGTTGTCGTGCTGGATACCGCCGACGATGTCGCGTACCAAGCGGCGACAGAATTCGAAGTGCGTGCGCGCGCCGCGATCGAACAGAGCGGCCGCTTTGCGGTCGCGTTGTCGGGCGGCAAGACTCCGAACAAGTTGTTCCGCCTGCTCGCTTCGCCCGATTTCGCCGAGGATATCGACTGGACGCACATCCACTTTTTCTGGAGCGACGAGCGCTGCGTGCCGCCGACCGACGACGCGAGCAACTACAAGCAAGCGCTTGATGCGCTGCTGGCCACGCTCTCGATCCCGCGCGAAAACGTGCACCGCATGCACGGCGAGCTCAAGCCGCACGAGGGCGCGATCGCGTACAGCGGTGAGCTGCGCGCGTTCTTCGGCGAAACAGTGCGCTTCGATTGCGTCTTTCTCGGCCTTGGCGAGGACGGCCACACCGCCTCGCTGTTTCCGAACAACGAGGCGCTTGACGCCGTCGAGGACCCGTGCGTCGCCGTCGATGTGCCCGACAATGCAGTCGCGCCATGGCGGCTCACGCTCACCTATCCCGTCCTCAACGGCGCGCGCGGTGTGATCTTCGTAGCGGACGGCGCAGAGAAGGCATCAGTGGTCGCGCGCGTGCTCGAAGGGCCGCACGACGCAAGGCGCCTGCCGGCGCAAGGCGTCGCGCCCCAAAACGGCTCGCTCGTGTGGCTCATCGATCGCGCCGCGGCATCAGAGCTTCACTCGCGCGTCTGATCGCGCTGTCGTGCCGGATACAAGCCGCGTAACAGTATCGGATACCGCATTTTGGGTGGCGATGTATCGCGCGCTCGAGTCGGAGCGGCCCGATGCCGTGTTCCACGATCCGTACGCGCGACCACTGGCCGGCCAGCGCGGCGAGCAGATCTTCGCGTCGATGCCGCGCGCCCGACAATACGGATGGCCGATGGTCGTTCGCACCGCCGTGACGGACGAGATCGTCGTGCGGCTCGCGCCAAAAGTCGATGCCGTGCTCAATCTGGCGGCGGGGCTGGACGCACGCCCGTACCGATTGGATCTTCCGGCGTCGCTGCGCTGGATCGAAGTCGACTTTCCGGAGACGCTCGACTACAAGGCGAACTTGCTCGCGGGTTCGAGTCCGCGCTGCGCGCTCCAACGGATACCGCTCGATCTCTCGGACCGCGATTCGCGCGTGAAACTGTTCGCGCGTGTCGGCGCGGAGTGTGCGCGCGTCTTGGTGGTCAGCGAAGGCCTGCTCGTCTATCTTCCTCCAGCTGATGCGGGTGCGCTGGCGAGCGATCTGGCGGCAGTCGCCGCGATGCGGTGGTGGGTGACCGACGTGGCCACGCCGTGGGTGTTGCGCATCATGCAGCGGACGTGGGGTAAGGCGCTCGCTTCCGGCGGCGCTCCGTTCCGATTCGCTCCCGATGATGCGGGCGCGTTCTTCACCAGCCACGGCTGGCGCATCGCCGAATACCGCGCGAACATGCTTGAAGGGGCACGGCTCAAGCGTTTCCCCGCAGCATGGTTTTGGCGCATGCTGTTTTGGCGAGCGTGGGCTCGTGCAGCCACTCAGCGCTCCGGTCAGATGCTCGGGGTATTGCTGTTGGAGAACGCGAACACCGCTTTGTGAGATCGCCGGGGATCGCGCTCGCACTGCTTTTGTTGGCGGCCGCTTCAGCGCGCGCCGCGCAGACACCGCAATCGACGCCGGCCCCTCATCCGAGCAACACATCGCATCTTGCCCAGGTCGACCATTGCCCATTGCACGTGGTGAGTTTCATGCTGGTCGCGCGGGGCGAGAGCGGCACGCTCGATCGGTACGTGGTCGCTCTCCTGCTGAACGGGCGCGATCCTGTTTCCGCAAACCTGGCGATCCCAGGCTTGAAAAACGATATTCTCACGCCGGTCGTCGCGCCGAGCGGCGACAAAGGCCAGACGATCAGCCATTACGTGATCGACATTCCTCGAGCCGACAATCCAACCGGAATGTCGGTGCTGGGCGTGCTGATCAATGGCTCGACCGACCGCGAGATCACGTGCCGCCAGTCGGTTCAGCTCGCGCGCGACGCGCCGGCCACTGCGCTCGGCTCCTTTGACGACAGCGCGCTCGGAGCGGGCGACTTGTTATTCATGCAGTCCGTCATCGAAGCGCGCGTGCTTCATTCAGGCCCCGCGCTCTATTCGGCGACGCCGGAGCAGCGTAAACAGGCGAGCGACGCGGTGATCGCGGTGACGGTCGGCGCACACGGCACCATCCTGAACACTCGTGTCGCGCAATCCTCGGGCGTCGCCTCATTTGATGCGAGCGCGGTCTCAGCGGCGCGTCAGATCGTGTTCAGCGAGCCGCTCTTCAACGGTGCGCCGATCCCACTCGAGTACTTGATGACCTACCGCTTCAGCCAGTAAGATTCGGATACGTTAGGCGAGCAGCGGCCGGCAGTTGGCGCGATGTGCGGCCGTTCACCGTCGCGACCCGACTGATCATCGGCGAGCCGAGAGCCTCGTTGAGCACCTGAGATAACTCGTCCGCGAACACGAACTTCAGCGCTTTCTTTGCTTCGGGCGGCACGTCTTCGACGACGTCCGTCTCGTTGCGCTTGGGCAATACGATCTTCTTGATGCCCGCGCGCCGCGCGCCCAACACCTTTTCCTTGATCCCGCCGACGGGCAGCACCTGACCGGTAAGCGTCACCTCGCCTGTCATGGCGACGTTCTTATCCACTTTCTTGCCGCTCACGGCTGACACGAGCGATGTCGCAATCGCGACGCCCGCCGACGGACCATCCTTGGGCACCGCGCCGGCCGGCACGTGAACGTGGATGTCGTGTTTCTTGAAGAAGTCTTGCGCGAGATGCAGCTCGCCCGAGCGGCTGCGAACGAATGACAGCGCCGCTTGCGCCGATTCTTTCATCACGTCGCCGAGCTGCCCGGTCAGCGTCAGCCGGCCGCTGCCCGGCATCACGCTCGACTCGATGAATACGATGTCGCCCCCGACCGGCGTCACCACGAGGCCAGTCGCGACGCCGCGAACCGCCGTGCGTTTCGCGACCTCCGCGAAAAAGCGCGCCTTTCCCAAGTATTTTGCGACCGTCTTCGGTGTGATCTTGGCCTCAAACGCAGGCTTTTCGGCGACTTTGCGCGCCACTTTGCGGCAGATGCTCGCGATCTCGCGTTCCAGATTGCGCACGCCGGCTTCGCGCGTGTAGTCGGCGACGATCGTCTCAAGCGCCGCCGTCGAGATCGCGCATTGCTTGGCGGAAAGACCGTTGGCGGCGAGCTGCTTAGGCACGAGATACTTGCGCGCGATCGCGACCTTCTCGGCTTGCGTGTAGCCGGCCAGCTGGATGATCTCCATGCGGTCGCGCAGGGGCGGCGCGATCGTGTCCAACTGGTTCGCGGTCGCGATAAAGAGGACGCGGCTCAAATCGAACGGCAGATCCAGATAGTGGTCGCGGAACGAGTTGTTCTGTTCCGGATCGAGCACTTCGAGCAAAGCTGAGGACGGATCGCCGCGCCAGTCAGCGCCGACTTTGTCGATCTCGTCGATCATGATGAGGGGATTGCTGGTGCCGGCGTCGCGGATCGCGCGGATGAACGAACCGGGCATGGCGCCTATGTAGGTCCGGCGGTGACCGCGGATCTCGGCCTCGTCACGCACGCCGCCGACAGAGAGCCGGATGAACTTGCGGTTCATCGCACGCGCGATCGATTTTCCGAGCGACGTCTTGCCAACACCTGGCGGACCGACAAAGCACAGGATCGGGCCTGACAACGTGTTCTTGAGCTTGCGAACGGCCAAGTACTCGATGATGCGGTCTTTGACTTTTTCGAGGTCGTAATGATCTTCGTCGAGCACTTTGCGCGCTTTCGAGATGTCCAAACTGTCCTCGGTCGTCACGCTCCATGGCAGCGTGACCAACCAATCGAGATATGTGCGGATCACGGAATACTCGGGACTCGCCGACGGGATGCGCCCGAGCCGATCGAGCTCGCGCATCGCCGCCTTGTTCGCTTCTTCCGGCATCTTCGCGGATTCGATCTTTTCGCGCAGCTCGTTGATGTCGGCTTGCGTCGGATCGGACTCACCGAGCTCGTCTTGGATCGCCTTGAGCTGCTGGCGCAAGAAATACTCGCGCTGGTTCTTGTCCATCTCCTTTTGGATGTCCGATTGGATCTTGTGCCCCAGCTCGAGCACTTCGAGTTCGCGCGTGAGATATGCCGTGAGCATGCGGAGGCGTGCGAGCGTGTCGCGCTCTTCGAGCACCGCTTGCTTGTCGGCCGACTCGAGACGCATCGTCGACGCGATGAAATACGACAGCAGATTGGGGTCGGAGATGTTGTTGACTTCGAGCTCAAGCTCTTTGGGCGCCGAGGGCAAGAACGTCAGCAGCCGCGTGTACTGCGCGGCGATATTGCGCGAGAGCGCGGTCAACTCGTCGCTCTCAACGGTGTGGTCCTCGAGCTGCTCGACCTTGCCGACCAAATATGGTTCGGCGCGCGTGAATTCGGTAATCGTGAACGGGACTGTGCCCGAGATAATGCAGCGCAGCGTGCCGTCCGGCACTTTGATCATCTTTTGTATGATCGCGACAGTACCAACGCTGTACACGTCGTCAGGCGCGGGCGGTGATGCGTCGCGGTTTTTCAATGCGACGACGCCGACGGGCATGCTCGCGCGCAGCGCATCTTCGACGAGCTTGATGCCGTGCGGTTTGGTGACCGCCAGCGGCATAACGGTATTGGGGAAGAGCACCGACTCCTGAAGCGGCAGAATAGCGAGCTCAGCGGGGATACTGTTGTCCTCGTGCACTTCTACTTCGCGCGGTTCAGTCGCCATCAGCCTCGGCCCCTGATCGCCATCCGGATCTCATAGCGATCGCCGCCGTCGACGGACGCGGTCTGCGAGATGGGCAGCTTGACGCTCAACGTCCCATCTCGATACTCGGCTTTGGCATCCTCGACCGCAACTGTGGACGGGAGCTGAATACGCTTAAGGAAGTACCCGTATTCGATCTCCTTTTGCAGCACGGCCTCAGCGCGGCGCATATCCGGCTCGCGAAAGCCTGCCAGATAAAGGTTTGCGCCCTCGACGACCAGTTTGATATTCTCAGGATTGACGCCAGCGAGCTCCACGCGCACGGCAACCGTGCGCCCACGATCGGTCAAATACACGTCCGCGTTGGGGTTGAACGAGCCACGTCGGGCGTGGCGCGTCAACGGCAGTCGCAGCTCTGCGAACAGCCGGTCGAATTCGCGTATGAGATCGTCGGGATGCATATGTGATGAAGCTCCAGTACCGGGGCGGGATACGGTATTTTCGGCGTCCCGCCCCCTCCTACCCTTAGGCCGTCTTTCCGATACAATAATATGCGGGAGTAGTGGATGGCGACCAACCTAAGCATCGAGTGCGCGGACCGTTCCGTTAGGTGGTACCTCACGCCCGGGCAGGCATCACGATACGAGATCATCGTGATCAACAAGTCCGGTGACGAGCACATCGATTGCACAATGACGATGGATGAACCGACAGAAGGTGGCACCTTCGAGCCGGCGGCATTCGCGTTGCGCCCGCGCGAACGCAAGACCGTTGCGCTGACCTTTGCTGCCGACACGCAGGTCCCGCGCGATCAGCTCACCATCATTTCAGTCCGCGATACTGCGGGCGACGTCATCGCCTCCCTTGAACGCGGCCTGATCTCGGCGGGCGGCATCGATTGCACGGTCCAGCTGGCCTTCAAAGAGCCGATCATGGACGGCGCTGCGATTCGCGGATTTCTCGTCTCGTGCACGATCAAGAGCTTAAGCGCGACCGCCGGCCACTTCGCACTCCAATTCACGCCGCATCCTTCGCTCGAGTTCGTCGATGTCGCCTCGGTCGCGCTCGAGCCGGGTCAGACGCAAACCGTCTCGGTACCGATTCTGTGGAACCGCGCGCTCAGAGATTCGCTCGGCAACAATCATCCGTTTGTGGTCGAGATCGGCGTCGCTGTTTCACAAGGTAAGCGCACCGGACGTTTGCCATGGGATGTGATTGAAAGCAAGCTCGCAGCATTTGCGCCTGCGCCCGCGCCTGCGGAGGTTGCGGCGTCTGCCGCGCCCGCCGCCGCGCCGCCCGCGGCAGTTGTGGTGCCGCCGCCACCGTGGGCTGTGCAACCGGAGCCTGCATCCGCGCCGCCGTCACCTGTCGCGGCGAGCGCGCTGCCAGCGCCGCAGCCCGGCTATCCGGCGACACCGGACGCGGGATACGCACCGCCGCCACCTCCAGGATATTCTCCGCAGGCACCCGCGCCGACATACGCGCCGCCGCCGCAACCTCCGTCGTACGCGGTGCCGGCAGCGCCTGCGTCCGCGCAACCCACTGCGCCACAATACGCGACGCCGACTTCGCCGCCACCACCCGAATCATCCGCAGCCCCGTACACGGATGCTGCACAGTATGCTTCAGCGTCGCCGCCGATCGCGCCGCCGCCGGCCGCACCGCCGGATGTACGGCCACCTGAGGCAGACGATGCGCTGATGGCATTGCTGGTTGGCAAGCCCGTTTCGCCGCCGCCTGGTTGGCGGGGACCCGGACGGGACGCGCCTGACGCACCGTCGCAGCCGCCCTCGATCTATGCGCGGACGCCGCCGACCGTCACGAGACCACAACTGCCGGCACAACCGCAGCCACCGGCCGCTCCACCGCAGCCGCCGCCCGCGCCTCCGCCAGTAGTTCCCCCGGCCGCGCGTCCACAGATGCCGCAACCGAATGCGCCGCCCGCCGGCTCGGTGCCGCAACCATGGATGCCTCCGCCGCCACCGCAGCGACCAGCGCCCCAATCGTCCGATGCAGCCCCACAGCCGTATCGGCGCACATTCACACCCGCGAACAGTGCGACCGAAGAGCCGCCGCCGGAAGATACGCAAGGCGGCGATCAGGAAGGCATTTTCGGAGAGTCCGAGTTTGAGTCGTCTGTCGTCGGGCCGCCGCCATCGCTTGCGCGCGCAGTTGAGACCGGCAAAGAACACCGCGCGAGGACGCGACGCACAGTCGACATGCCCGAGCCTGCGACGCAGCGCTCGCACGAAGGACAACTGGCGAGCCTCGTCATTGGCGGCACCGCGATCATCGCGATCGCGCTGATGGTGTTCTTCTATCTCCGCTCCACGGTGACAGTTCCGCCAGCCCAAACACAAGTCAGCGCGACGGCGACTGCCGCGTCGACGGTCCCGCCCGCCGTCGTTCTCGAAACGCCGCGGCCCGCCCCGAGCAGCACGCACCGAGCGAACGCTTCACCCTCGCCCGGCGCATCCGCCCAAGCAAACGCGCAGCCCAGCATTGCACCATCGGCCGCGGCACACACGGCAGCTCAAGCTGCGCAGCAAGCGATATCGACAACCGCGCCGACTCCGCGTCCTGCTCCTCCGAAACAAGTCGCGCTCGCGCCGAAGCCCGTGCACAAAGCCCCGCGGCCGCATCCTACGCGCCGGCCCATCCCAGCGAATCCAAACCTGATCGTCTCGACGCAAGGCATCGATGCGCACTACGGCCAGGGTGGCCATGCAGTGCGCGTTCTGTGGGGAGCCGCCGGGCAGGCGTCCGCGGTCGTCCAGCTCAGCGACGACAAAGGATCCGTTCTCAGCTCAACGGGCGTTGCGGGCGCGCGGCAGACCGCGGTGCTCTACGTCCCGCGAACGTACCGTGGTTCGGTCGTCGTGCAAGTGGTCTCGATAGGAGCTCAAGGGGAGCGCGTCACACAGTCGATGTCGCTGCCCGCGTTCGGCCGCTGAAACCACACGCTCGGTTTAGGATATTCCTCTTCGATGGATGCTGCGACTCAATACGCGCTTGCCTATGCGCTGACGACCACCGCTGGTCTGCGCGGATTTCTCACGCTGTTCGCCGCGTCGGTCGCGGCGCATTACCATATCATCCATCCTAGTGCGGCATTCGCATGGCTCGGGTCCGAAGGAACCGTTATCGTTCTGGGCATTTTTGCGTTGCTCGAATTGACCGCTGACAAAGTCCCCGCGCTCGATCACGCGCTGCACGCTGTGTCGTTCGCCGCTCGGCCGGTGGCCGCCGCAATCCTCGTCGGTGGAACGGTCAACACGAGCAGTCCGGGCGAGCTTGCCGGCCTGATGGCGGCCGGCGCGCTCAACGCGCTCGTCGTTCACACCTCGTCCGCGACGGCGCGCGCCGCGTCGTCGGTCGCGACGATGGGAATCGCAAACCCCGTGCTCAGCGTCATCGAAGACGTCATCGCGATCGGCGGCCTGATCCTGTCATTCGCGGCGCCGATCCTCGCGGCCGTACTCGCATTGATCTTCGTGATCGCGCTGATCGTCGTCGGCCGGCGCCTCTATCTGACGATGCGCGAGCGCTCCGCGACGCCGTAGGCCGTTTTACGCCAAACGCTTTTCGAAGTGGAACTCGACGCTGTTACTGAGATCTCGCAGTTCGCGCGTGTCCGGCAGGCGCGTATAGCCAAGCTGTTCGTACAGCCGATGCGCGTCTAGAAAACGCGTGTCGCTCCACAGCTCGATGAAAGTCGCGCCGCGGCGTCGCGCTTCTTCCTCGATCATCTTGACGAATGCCGAGCCGATCCCCATGCGGCGAGCACTCTTCGCCACATACAGGTGCTTGAGCTCGACGCCAGGGCCTTCGTGCGCCGGCCCGAGTCCGCCGCACCCAATCAACACGCCGCCGCGATGCGCCGTCCAAAAGCGGCCGCCTTCGCTCGCCGACCACGTCGCGATGGTGCGCAGCTGCGGCATCTCGCCGTCGACGTCGAGCACGCAGCCCGGATACTCAGCGAAGGTAGTGCCGATAAGTTCGATGAGCCCCGCAGCGTCGTCGTCGCGTGCGTCACGGATGATCACTGACGCATCGAGGGGCCGCTCGATCACGGCGCCGCCAGATAGCGCCCGTACAAGAACGAATCGCCGTCGGACTCAAGCACCCACGTCGATCCTTTTTCCCAACGCAGATCGCCTTCGGTGGCCAACCCGTCGTTCACCAAGTTGGTCATGAGGTCGGCGATCACGTCGCCGTGACTGCACAAGACCGCGGGTTTTACGCCGAGCGTCTTGATAAATGCGAGCACGTCGTCGGCGTCCGTGTTTTCAGCCAACTGCTCCGCGTTCTCCACCGGCATGCGCCGTGCGCGCGCAAGCGGCTCGACGGTTTCCCGGCACCGCACGTGCGGGCTCGTGAGGATGCGGGCGAACGAGAACGGGCTCAACCGCTGCACGAGTTCTTCGGCTTGGCGCCGCCCGGCCTTATTTAGAGGCCTCTGCTCGTCGGGATCAGCCCACTCGCTGCGCGCAAGCGCCCTGGCGTGGCGCACGAGATAGATCGTCGAGCTCATCTGGTTGCGCAACGAGGCTCGCCCTTGGCGTTCGCCGCCAGCTGTGATCACGGCGCCATCGATATCGCCCAACCCGCGCAGCAGTGCACGGTCGTGATTGTAGCTGAGCAACGATGACGCTTGGCGGACCGAGACCCAGCGCAGGTCGTCGACTTCGCGGCTCGGCCTGAAGTGGCCGTCAAGCGCGCGCATGACCCAGTAGTGCACGATCTTGCGCCGGCCGCGATGGTCGTTGTATTTCGTACTGCCGAGCGCACGTTCCAGACGCACGCGCATGCCCGTCTCTTCTTCGACTTCGCGAATCGCTGTGTGTTCTTCGCGTTCGCCTGCCTGCAGCTTGCCTTTGGGAAACGTCCAGTCATCGTATGCGGGGCGATGGACGACGACAAGTTCTAACGATCCTTCAGGCTTTTGGCGGACGATGAGGCCGCCGGCGGCGCGGACGACGCCGTTCACATCCACGCGCGTAGCTTTTTCCGGTCGAACTTGCGCCAGCATTGCGGCCACTCCGTGCGCGCTTTGGTGGCAGCGGTGTGCTCGAGCGCACTGAAATGGCCCGCGACAAACGTTAGATTGCCGGTCGCCGCGTGATCACGCAGCCACTGCATCGCAACAACCGCATCGTGGTGCTCGCCGAGGACTTCCTGCAGCTGCGCCGCCGCTTTGGCGAAGCCTCGCGCGCTTTTGCCGATGATAGGCGCCACCGCTTCGGCTGCGTACCGGCAGCGCTTGGTGCGGATGCGCAGCTTGTGCAGCTGCGTGTCATCCGGCTCGGCACCGAAATCGTCGACCTTTGCCCGCACGTTGCGCCACAAGCTGGCGACCAAAGGCGGCAACGTGAGCGCGCCGGCCTCGGCCGCAATCGGAGCGAGCTGCGGGGTGCGCGCTGAGTCTACAAGTCGTTTGAGCAGATCGACATAACGCGTGGCATGAACGGTTTCCCGCAGACGGCCCATCGCAGCGTCGCGCTGCGCCGCTAGCAGTGCGAGGATCTTGGCGCCGGGGCTGCGATCGCGCGGCGGTAACCCATCCGCGTGTTTGCGCAGCCGTTCCATAAGCACGTCGGCATCTCGCACGCCGCCTAACTCGTCGGCGAGCCAGCCGAGCTCCTGCCGTAACGCCACCGCCCATTCGATGTCCATGAGCGGTAAGAACGTGCGCAGATGCGATCGTAGCCGGCGCACCGCGACGCGGGCCTGGTGAACGTCCTCGATGTCGTTGCCGAGACGGATGCCCGCGTCGTGGCGCAGCAGCCGGGTCGCAGACTGCACGAGCGCGCGACGCAACGCGGCGCCGGCCGTCGCTTCGGGAGCGAGCTCCTCGGCATCAAGTTCAGGTGCGCGTTGCGCGCGCGGGCCCAAGGCGCGCACCACCTTCGGAGTCGGATTCGGCGCGCCGGCACCGGCGACCGACAGCCGTTCGACTATCGCGGGCAACAGCGAATCTGACGCGGCGTCTTTGAGCTCGACTTCGATCTCGCGGAACTTGTCGGCGATCCTGCGACCTTCAAGCACCGCGACGTCGTCCTGCACCGTCTCGGCCAGCGGCGAACCATCACTGCCGCGCAGGGTGATCATGTGCCGCGTCGTCCGTAAGTGCGCGACCGGGTGCACCGCGCTGCGCCGCAGGTATGCGGTGAGCAGATCGAGCGCTGCGGTCGGCGGCGCATCCGGGTCGCCCTGGAAAACGTGCTCGCCGCGCACCAGCAAATCGCCATTAGATGAGTCGGGGCCGGGAAGCTTGACCGTCCAACCCTGTCCGATGCGGTAGCGTAAGCTGCAACCCCAGCGCGTCAAGCGCAAGTCGCGCGTGTCGAAATACGTCGTCTTGAGTTTTTCGGTCGTGGTGTCTGCGCTGGCGACGTCGGCCGTCACCTGACCGAGGTCAGGGAGCCGAAAGCCTGGCGGGGCTTCGAGTTTGAGTTCGCGCTCAAGCACTGACGTCGACTGGCGTGTGCGCCTGCAGCCGCGCGAGTGCGAGCTCTTGCAGGCGGCGGTGCGTGTTTATGTTGTGCACCGTAGGGACCTTGCGCCACACGCCGTCGGCGTCCAACGACCACGCGAGCGCGTCGTCCGCCAAGTTGACGTCGAGGATTTCTTGAAGGCGCGCCTGCAAAAGTGGATCGGTCACTGGTATTACTGCTTCGACACGCCGGTCGAGATTGCGCTGCATGACGTCGGCTGAGCCGATAAAGTAATCCGGACCGCGTTCGTCGCTGCCGAAGCGCATGATGCGCGAGTGCTCGAGATAACGACCGACGATCGAGCGCACGCGGATGTTCTCAGACAGGCCCGGCTCGCCCGGCTGCAAGCAACAGATGCCGCGCACGATCAGGTCGATCTCGGTACCGGCCGAGGACGCGTTGTACAGAGCCTGGATGATCGTCGGGTCGACGAGATTGTTGACCTTCATGACGATGCGGCCATCTGGTGCATCGGTCTCGCGCTTGATGAGCTCGAGAAGCGCCGGCCGCAACGTGCCCGGCGCGACGAGCAGCTTCGTGTATCGGCTCTGCTTGCTGTATCCTGTCAAATAGTTGAACAGCTCGGAGAGATCGGAGCCGAGGTCGGGGTCAGCGGACAAGATGCCGATGTCCTCGTACAGGCGCGCGGTCGTCGGATTATAGTTGCCCGTGCCGACGTGGCAGTAGCGTTTGATGCCCGAGCGTTCTTGGCGGACGACCAGCGTGATTTTCGCGTGCGTCTTCAAGCCGACGATACCGTAGACGACGTGCACGCCGGCCTCTTCAAGCGCGCGCGCAAAATTGATGTTCGTCGCTTCGTCGAAGCGCGCGGTCACTTCGACCAGCGCCACCACCTGTTTCCCGGCTTCAGCCGCGCGGATCAGCGATTTGATGATCGGACTGTCGACGCCGGTGCGATACAGCGTCTGCTTGATGGCCATGACGCTCGGATCGCGCGCGGCTTGATCGACGAACGCTTCTACCGAGGTCAAGAACGAATCGTACGGGTGATGTACGAGGATGTCGCCTTGGCGCAACACGCGGAACAGATGCGTCGCCTGGTCCGGACTGGCGGCGAACTGCGGCGGCGTCAGCGGCAGCCACGGCTCGTACTTGAGCGCGGGCTTTTCGAGATCGGCGATCTCCCACAGACCGCCCAGATCGAGCGGGCCGTCGACGACGTAGATATCGGAATCGTCAAGCTCGAGTTCGCGCGCGAGCAGGTTGCGCACGCTGTCGGACATCGCACGCTCGATCTCCAAGCGCACCGCGTCGGGCGACCGCCGGCGCATCCGCAGCACGGATTCGACCGCCTCCAGCAGGTCTTCGGCTTCATCTTCCTTGAGCGCGAAGTCGGCATTGCGCGTGATACGGAAGACGTAGCGCTCGAGGATCTCCATGCCCGGGAACAGGGCGGACAGATGCGCGCCGATGATCTGCTCGACCGGCACGAAGCGTTCGCCGTCGGGCATGCGCACGAAGCGCGGCAGCAGCGGCGGGACCTTGATGCGTGCGATGCGCGGTTCGGCCTGGGCGGGATCGGCGACGACGACCGCGAGGTTCAACGACAGATTCGAGATGTACGGAAACGGGTGACCGGGATCGACGGCGAGCGGCGTCAGCACCGGAAAGATCTGATCGTAGAACATCTTGTCGAGGTGCGCTCGATCGGCTGCGTCAAGCGCGTCCCAATCGGTGAACCGAATGCCCGCGTTGTCCAGCGCAGGCGCGAGCTGGCGCGCGAAAATGCGCGCGCTGCGTCCGATGAGCTCGTCTACGCGCGGCTTGATGATGTCGAGCTGCTCGAGAATGGTAAGGCCGTCAGAGCTTGTCGCGCCGACGCCTGCGCTCAGCTGTTCCTGGAGGCCCCCGATCCGGACTTGGAAGAACTCGTCGAGGTTGCGGCTGAAAATCGCTAAGAATCGGACGCGTTCAAGCAGCGGTACCGACTCATTTTCGGCAAGCGCCAGTACGCGATCGTCAAAATCAAGCCAGGAGAGGTCCCGATTGAGGTACTTCATCAAGTCCTAGACTACCAAGGGGTTGTTAAGGTTAACTAAACCCCGGGTCTAGTCCTCGGGTGCGTCCTCCAAGGCGAAGTTGACACGTAGCACGAGCGGGCCGAACCTCATCTCAAATTTCGTTCCGGCAAGTTGCATGGCTTCATGCCTCCATGCGGCGCCAGCGGGTAGCGGCGATCACGGCGCCAAGAATCGCGATCAGCGCGAGACAGACGATGTCCACTGTCACACCGAAGCCGAACGCGTAGCGGTGGGTGAATCGCTCGTCCATTTCCCAGAATGGAAAGTAGTTGATGGGATTCGCGAGATTAAGAACTCTCAAGGTCGCGAGCAACGGGGCTGCTAACGGCAGCAGCGTCAGTGCGAACAGTCCTTCGAGCGCCGGCCACATCGGACCGATGATCGCGCCGCACCGGCCGCCTCGATAACCGGCTGTCAACGCCTGCGTCAATCCGAACCAGGCGAGTGGAAACGCGAGCGCACGCGCGAGTATCAGCCATGACTGCGTATCGAACGCCACCGGAATCGGGCGTCCGCCGAGCAGGGATGCGATCGCCCAGCCCGCCACGCAGATGAGGATGAATACCGCGACGATCGCAAGCGCGTCGAGCGCCATCGTGCCCAATGCTTGCGCGCTGCGTCCGATCGGTTTGGTCCAGGTGATCGGCAGATGGTCGTCGTTCTCGTACGAAAGACTGCCGCCGTAAACAGAGGCGAAGATCGCTCCACCCAGCGCCGCCGCCCATGAGACCTCCGAGAGCACGAGCGCGGTATTGCTGGTGTCCACGGCGCACCTACACACGAGCGCGGCAACCGCTGTGCCTACCACCGCGAGCACGCACGCGGCGGCCGACCATGCCAAACCGATGCGGATGCGAAGAAGTTCGACATAGAACATGATCGCTATGCCTCCAGGCGGCGCCATTGGTAGGTCGCGGCAAACCAGCTCACGACGATGAATGCGATGAACGCGAGCGCGCCGACGCCTGCGCTGATCGCAAGCGTGTCTCCCGTATCGATCACGACGCCTGAACTGACGTTTCCCGAGTGATAGCTTGTGTACAGAATCGGGTTTACGAAATTGATAACTCCGAAGATCTGGCGCCACGGCGCAGGCAACGCGATAAGACCGCCCAGCCCGAGCGCGATCGGCCAGATCAAACCTTGGACGATGCCGGCACGGTTGCGCAACCGCGCTGAGAGCGCCACGATGACGGCGTACCACGCAAGCGGGAAGAGCGCGAAGCGCACGACGTTGAGCGCATCGTCAGGCCCGCCCGTGACGTGCACGTTCGCAGGACTGAGCACCTTGAACAGCGCGATGATGACGGCGAACGCGATCAGCTGCGTGATCAGGATCGCCGCACAGTCGATGAGCATCAACGACGTCGCGTACGCGGTGCGCGAACGCGGCTTCGTCCATGCCAGCGCGAGGTGCTCGTTCTCTTGAGAGAGAGTCGAGCCCAAGATCGTGGACATGATCGAAGCCACCCACGCCGCAAGCGCGAACCACATCACCCACGGCACCGCAAAGGTCTTGGGGATCTTGGTCGTCCCGTGGTCGAGCACAACCGAGACGTGAGCCGGGTGCGCCGCCGTGTTGATGATGACGATGCCGACCGCAGCGACCGCGATCGAGATCGCGAACCACATCAGCGCGTGACGGACGCGCAGGAGCTCTTTATACATCAGACGCCCTCCTGGTTCAGTGTCGCCATCGTCTCCTTGGCGTCGTCGCCGACCGCGGCCAGGAAGATGTCCTCCAGGTTCTGATTGAGCACGCGCAAGCTGGCCGGTTTCGACTGCCCGATCAGGTTCGCGACTCCGTTCCCGCCGTCTCGGATGTAGGCGCGCAGCACGCGGCCCTGTCGCATGACGCGGCGCACGTGAGGATCTCCATCGAGACCGCTGATCGAAGGCGCATCGCCGTCGAACGTCGCTTCGACGACCTTCTCGCCGGCGCGCAGCTCCTCGACGTCGCCCTGCAGCACGACTTTGCTCTTGTGCATGATCGCGACGTGATCGGCCGCTCGCTCGACCTGTCCGATCTGATGCGAACTGAAGAGAATCGCAGCACCACCCGCGGCCGCGTCGATCATGAGATCGAGAACATGTCGTTGGTGCACCGGATCGAGTCCGCTCGACGGCTCGTCGAGGACCAGGATCTCGGGGCGCATCGCAAACGCCATCGTCAGCGCGAGCGCGCTTTGCTGGCCTTTGGAGAGCTGTTTCACCTTCTTCTTCGGGTCGAAGGCGAACAGCTCGACCAGCTTACGCGCCCGCGCTGCATCATACCGACGGAACGACCGCTTGGTCAGCTCAAGGTGGTCGACGCCGGTCATCCATTCGTAGAGCGCGCTCGTCTCAGGTACGTAGGCGATGCGCTCGAAAAGTTCGGGCCGCAGCGGTTCGCCGTCGAAGCGCACGTCGCCCGAATTCGGGAACGCGAGGCCGAGCACGCATTTGAACGTCGTCGTCTTGCCGGCGCCGTTGGTGCCGAGCAAGCCGAAGATCGAGCCGCGTTCGACGCTGAGCGACAGGTCTTCGACCGCGACATTCGCGCCGTACCGTTTCGAGAGCGCGTGAACCGAGATCATGGGTGTGTGTCCAGTGGTCATGATGCTGCGTTCTCCTCTGACGCATCGGGTGGGTACCAGCGATCGAGCGCGTGCTCGAACAAAACTTTCATCTCTTCGCGCGCGAGGCCCATCGATTTGCCTTCGCGCACGGCTTGCATGATGGCTTGGTCGGCGACGTCAGCGACGGCGCGTTTGGCGCCGGCGACAGTCCCCGTGCCGGCGATGAATGAGCCCCGGCCGGCCATGGTTTCGATGACGCCGTCGCGCTCGAGTTCGCGATAGGCGCGAGCGACGGTGTTCGGATTGACGATGAGATCGGCTGCGAGCTGCTTGACGGTCGGAAGCTGCTCGCCTGGCGCGAGCACGCCGAGCGCAACAGAGCGCTTCACCTGCTCCATGATCTGGAGGTAGATGGGCACTCCGCTGCGCGGGTCGACCGTGAAGATTGCTGGCATCGGTGTTAGATCCTCGGCCCCCAACCTTGGAACACGGTGTTGGCGTTGCTATGGGGAAGGCGCACGAAGGGGTTCTTGACATCGTCGATGGTCTGCGCGCCGTTGGCCTGAGTGTGGGTCGTAAGCATGGTGGCTATCCTTTCTTTTACTGTTATACTAGTGAACTAGTACAATAGCAATATAGGATAACTTCTTGCGATTGTCAAGCACGAATCTGTCCCGCCCCTAGGGATTCTTGTCGATCGAAGCCAAATTCGCGCTCCAATGACGACCGAATACCATTACGGCTCGTTGACTTGGCCTCAGGTCAGAGAGGCCGCCGCCGCTCGTAAGGTGGCGGTCGTGCCCGTGGCGGTGCTCGAGGACCACGGACGCCATCTGCCGATCGACACCGATCTTTTGCTTTGCAACGCGGTATGCGAGCGCGCGGTCGCTTCAGCCGCGGACCGTGCCGTTCTGGTCCCGGCTATCAACCACGGCTTCACGCCGCACCACATGGACTTTCCCGGTCCGATCACCATTGGCTGGCAAACGTTCATCGCCTATGGCCTCGATGTGTGCCGCAGTCTCGCCCAGCACGGCTTCAGACGCATTCTCATCGTCAACGGACACGGCAGCAACACGCCGTTCGTCGACATCATCGCGCGTCTCGCCGTCGTCGAAACCGGCACGCTCGCTGCCGCCGTCAACTATTGGAACGCACCTGGTGTGCATGAAGCAGCCGAGGCGCTGCGCGAATCGGACAAGATCGGCGGCATGAATCACGCGTGCGAATTCGAGACGTCGATCTATCTTGGGCTGCGCCCTGACCTCGTCGATATGAGCAAAGCTGTGCGCGAGCTGTCGCATCAGCCGACCAAGAATTATTGGACGGATCTTGTCGGCGGCGATGGGCCGCTCGCAATGATGGAGCACTGGAGCGCGCTCTCCGAATCCGGGGTGATGGGTGACCCGACCAAAGCGACGCCTGAAAAGGGCGAGCGCTTGCTCGCGGCAGCGGCGGCGGGAATCGTCGAGCTGATCGACGAGTTGCGCGCCCGGCGAGACGCCGTGCGCAAGGACCACCATTGAACGAGCGCAGGATCACGAACGCTCGCACGACCGGCCGCGCGGGATTGCGCGCCGGCATCGCGCTCGCCGTTTTGTGCGCAGCTGTGAGCTGCACGAAGGTTCAGATGGCGACCGGGCCGGCCGGAGCCGCGCACAATGCCTGGACGATTCCCGGCACGCTGCGCGTTGCCAGCCGCCAAGAGCCGGACAACCTCAACCCGATGCTCGGCACGGAGGTCGTCGACAAAGATCTCTCGATGTTCTGGGCCGGCTATCTCTTCAACTGGAGCGACAAGGACGAGCTCGTGCCCGAGCTGGCGACGCAAGCGCCGACCGTCGCCAACGGCGGCATCAGCCGCGACGGCTTGTCGATCACCTATCACCTGAGGCGCGGCGTGAAATGGCAAGACGGAGCGCCATTCGGCGCTGACGACGTGATCTTCACGTGGCGCCAGCAGCTCAATCCGGACAATCCGGTCGTCAGCCGCCTCGGCTTCGACGACATCGCACGCATCGATAAAAAAGACGACTATACGGTCGTCGTTCACCTCAAGCAGCGGTTTGCTCCCTTCGTGAACATGTTCTTCACGATGAGCAACAACCCGGTCGCGATCTTGCCCAAACACCTGCTGTCCGGATATCACGACTTGACGCGCGTGCCATTCAACATCAAACCGATCGGTACGGGACCATTCCGCGTCGTCGAGTTCACGCACGGCGCGCGAGTCGTGTTCGAAGCCAACCCGCTGTACTGGCGCGGGCCGCCCAAGCTTAAGCGCATCGAATGGCAGATCGTCGGCAACGACAACACGATCCTCACGCTGCTGCAATCCCACGGGATCGACTTCTATTACCGTGCCACCGAGGGACTCAAGCCCAGCCTCTCCGGAATCCCGGGGACGCGTATCGTCACGTATCCGTTCACGCAGTTCGCCGACATCGGCATCAACGCGTCGCACCCGCCGCTTGACGATGTGCGCGTGCGCCAGGCGCTTGCTTACGCGATCGATCGGAAAGAGCTGATCGACAAGGTCAGCCACGGCGTCAACGCGATCGGCGATACCGACCAGCCCGACTTCTTCTGGGCGCACGACGACGGTGCCGTGAAGTATCGTTACGATCCGAAGCGCGCCGGCGAGTTGCTTGACGCTGCCGGGTACACAATGGGGCCGGACGGCGTGCGCGTCAAGGACGGCAAGCCGCTGCAGTTCCAGTTCACCGGTTTCACCGGGTCGTCAACGGTGAGCGGCGCGCAGGCCGTTATCCAGCAGCAGTGGCGCCAGGTCGGCATCGACACGCAGATCAAGAATTGGCCGTCGAACGAGCTGTATGCGACGCTCGCGAACAACGGTGTCGAGCAATCCAGCAAGTTCGACGTCGCCTACGAGGAGTGGGCCAACGGCATCGACCCTGATGAGTCGATCCTCGTGACCTGCGGGATGGCGCCGCCCAACGGCTGGAACATCTATCATTTCTGCGACGCGCGGCTTGACGCGGCCGAGACCGACGCGCTGCAGACCTACGATCCGGCCAAACGCAAAGCCGACTATGCAATCGTCCAGCAAGAGATGGCGCGCAACCTACCCTTCATCATCATCTGGTACGTGCGCCGCATGGATGTCATCAACACCGACTTCACCGGCTACAAGCCCGCGCACGCGGTCACGCCGTTTTGGAACACGTGGGAGTGGTCGATCTGATCCAGCGCGGCCTGGAATTACGGGATGAGCAGCAGCTTGCCGGTCGTCTTGCGCGCTTCGAGTTCGCGATGCGCTTGCGCCGCATCGCGCAGCGCATACACGTGCCCGATGCGCACGTGCAATTCGCCACGCTCGACCATGCCGAAGACGTCGTCGGCGCGTTCCCGTAGCTCCTTTGTAGACGCGATGTAGTCGGCAATCGTCGGGCGCGTGAGATACAGCGACCCTTTCACAAGACGCAGCGGGTCAATCGCCGGCGCGTTGCCGCTCGACTGTCCAAAGCTGACCATCATCCCGCGCCTCCGGATGACCTCGAGCCCTTTTTCGAACGTCGTCTTGCCGACGGAATCATAAACTGCGTTGACGCCGGCTCCGCCGGTCAGGCGCAGCGTCTCGGCCGCGAAGTCCTGCGTGGTATAAAGGATAACGTCGTCCGCACCGGCGTCGCGCGATAGCGCCGCTTTGTGGTCGGTGGAAACCGTGGTGATGACCCGCGCGCCGGCCAGATGAGCCATCTGCGTGAGCAGAAGACCGACGCCGCCGGCACCGGCGTGAACGAGGACGACGTCGCCGGATCTGATCTGATAAGTCGACCTCGACAGATAGTGCGCGGTGATCCCTTGCAGCATGACTGCTGCCGCGGTGCGGTCGTCGACGCCCGGCGGTACGCGCACGAGCCGTTCGGCCGGAGCGAGAACGTAATTCGCGTAGCCCCCTCGCACGTCGCAGAAAGCGACTCGGTCACCAGGTTTGAGGGCCGCGACGTCCTGGCTGACCGCCTCGACGACGCCCGACCCCTCGGAGCCCGCGACGAACGGTAGCGTGCCGGCGTACTTGCCCATCCGCTGGTAAACGTCGACGAAGTTGACGCCGACGGCGGCGATGCGGACCAGGGCCCGGCCGCTCGGCCCGAGCTGCGGAATCGGCCGGTCTTCGAAGGCCAGGCACTCGGGGCCGCCGTGACACTTGACGACAATCGCGTTCATACTGTCTCCGGAAAGAGAAAGCGCCAGCGCACCTCGCTCGGCCGGCCGCCCAACTCCTGCCGTGCGCCCGCTCGTCCCGAAGGTCCGGCACCCGCGAGAGGCAAGAAAATGGAATGCAGATGCCGATAACCCAAGGGGCGAGCTGCTGTGTGTGTGCGTTAATGTAACACATGCCGCGCGGCGTTGGTCGTATCAGTGATGAGCGAAAAGGAGACGGACTCGATGAGGAATTTCGCGCTGTTCGTCGGGGCGGCGATCGTCCTGACCGCAGCGATCGCGCTCACGCCTGCGAAAGCACAGGCGAGCTTCAAGATCTGCAACAACTACAAGGACCACATCAGCACCGCGGTGGCGTACTACTCGAAGGAATATGATTATTTCATCTCCGAGGGTTGGTGGGCGCTCGATCCGGGCCAGTGCAAGACGGCTATCGGCGGTGATCTGGCCGACCGGTACATCTACGTCTATGCGATGAATGATGGCCAATCGTGGGAATGGTCCGGCGACTACAAGATGTGCGTGAATCCCGACGATCCATTCACGCTCTATAACGCGCAGAACAAGTGCCCGTTTGTCTACAAGAACTTCCGCGAGGTGGACACGGGCGATTACAAGACGTTCACGTACACGTTCAAATGAACGAAACCCGGTGCGCCGGGCAGGTTGTAAAAAGAAACTGGCGTCGCGAACCGGGGTCCTCCGCAGGGACCCTGGTTTCTTTTTGCAGAACGCGGCGCGCCGTGCGCACGCATCGCTTCGGACCTGTCAAACGCGACGTCCCGGTCATCGGCCAGGGAACGTGGCAAATCGCCGATCGCGGCACGGGCGCCGCGCGCTCGGCCGAGGTGCTGCGCTTGGGGATCAGCCTCGGTATGACGCACATCGATACCGCCGAGCTGTACGGTGAGGCCGAGATCGTCGTCGGCCGTGCGATCAAAGATGTGCCGCGAGATCAGGTCTTTATCGTCTCGAAAGTGCTGCCGCAGAACGCGAGCCGCAAGGGGACGATCGAGGCGTGCAAGCGCTCGCTGCGCCGCCTTGGCGTCGATTACTTAGACGTATTGTTGATCCACTGGCGCGGCCGCTATGCGCTTGCGGAAACGCTCGGCGCGCTCGAGCAGCTCGTCGATGATGGTCTCATTCGCGCGCTCGGCGTCAGCAATTTCGACGTCGAGGATCTCGAAGAATCGCTGGCTGCATTGCGCCGGCATGGGATCGCATGCAATCAAGTCCTCTACCATCTACAAGAGCGATCGATCGAGCACGCAGTGATGCCGTTCTGTGTTCAGCACGACATCGCCGTCGTCGCCTACAGTCCGTTCGGCCACGGC
>DASRXC010000068.1:0-113079 GCA_035654355.1 Binatus sp. (SeqCode) | reverse complement strand
GCGATAAGATGCAATTCGATTGACCGATACCGGCGCGACGAACCGACAGTCTGATAAACTCAGTCGCAATATCATCATCGTCTCGTGGGTCAGCTTCTTCCAAGATGCCGCCACGGAGATGCTCTTTCCCGTGTTGCCGATCTTCATCACGGTCGTGCTGGGCGCGCCGGTCGCGGTTGTCGGCATCATCGAAGGCTGTGCCGACGGCGCCGCATCGCTGCTCAAAGGCTACGGCGGATGGCTTGCTGACCGGTACCCGCGCCGCCCGCTCGTGTTCGCAGGCTACGGCATCGCCTCGATCGCCAAAGGATTGATCGCATTCGCGACCACCTGGCCGTTTGTGATGTTCTGCCGCGTGCTCGACCGCGTAGGCAAGGGCATCCGCACCACGCCTCGCGACGTGATCATCGAAGCCGACACGACGCCGAGCAATCGGGGCCGAGCGTTCGGGTTCCACCGCGCGATGGACAGCTTTGGCGCCGTTGTGGGACCGCTGCTCGGACTTGGGCTCTACGAAGCGCTGCATCATGCCATCCGGCCGCTGTTCATCGTCGGCGTCATTCCGGCGTTGATCAGCGTCGCATTCATCTATTTCGTCAAAGAGCCACCGAGACAGGCACGCGCGGAGACGACACGCTTTCGCATCGACTTCTCGGGCCGATACTGGCGCGTGCTGGCCTTGCTCACCGCGTTCAACCTCGTGAATTTCTCTATCGGCCTAGTGATCATTCGCGCCAAAGAGCTGGGATTCGAAACCGTCGGAATCTTCTTGCTGTACGCGCTTTATAATCTGTTGTACGCGCTGCTGAGCTATCCGGCAGGACGGCTTTCGGACCGTTGGCCGCGCCACATCATTTTCGCGGCGGGCTTGATGTTGTTCGCGATTGCGTTCTTAGGATTTGCCTTTGCACACGATGCGTTGTGGGCGTGGCCGCTGTTCGCGATCCTGGGCGGATTCATGGCGCTCACGGATGGTGTTGGCACCGCCTGGATCGCGGACATCGCAACGCGCGATCGAGTCGGCAGCGCGCTCGGCTTGTACTATGCGTGCGCGGGCTTGGCGACTATCGCCGCCGGAGTCTGGGCGGGCTTACTCTGGCGAGGAACCGGTTTTCTCCCGTTCAGCGTTGCCGGCGGGGTCGCGCTGGTCCTGACCGTTGCGGTGTTCGCGCTACGAGATGAACAAGTGCAAACAGCCAAACCGTGAAGGCTTGACTGTCTGCTGCGTGCTTGCTCAGTAGTTGTAGAGGCTTTGCAACCGATCCGCGCGTTCTAGGCCTGCGCAAGACGAGCCCGAGCGTCATTCGCATCGCTCGCTGCCGCGCGCACGTGCGCGAAGATGAGCGCATGGCCGATCAGGAACGTCGGCACGAGCACGAGCGGAATGAGAGCCCACGGCAGCGTCGTCATCGCGGTCGCTCCCGGTCCCACGTGGAAGACTTGCAGCGGTGATCCGTTCACCGACGTTACCCCAAGCGACACTGCGACGATGAGATCGAGCGTGCCGAAGATATTCCAACTCAGGACACGTGCGTCGCGCGGATTCTTCGCCGCCAAGCGCGCGACAGGCAGGGCGAAAACCCCGGTGATGATGTCGCCGATGCCGGCGAAGTAGGGGAAAGGTCCGCTCATCTGGCCTGCGACGCCGGCGAGAACCATGAGGACGCCGACCACGCGCATCGCATTGAGCGCGATGATCAGCTGCGCCGGAATGGCCATCATCGCCGAGCGTGAAGCCGCCGATGTTGCGGCCAGCCCTGCCGCAACCAGCGGCAGCGCGAACAGTACTGGCAGGACGATCGGCGAGCCCGATACCGCGCCGGAGCCGGCGAGCGCGATGACCAGCGAGATCCAAGTGCCGATGCCCGCGCCGAGCGCCAGGCGCGCACCCGGACGGATCGGCAACGCGCTGAGGAGCGCCGCGAAAAGAGTTCCGGCTGTAGCCCCAAGGGTGAGGGTACGAAGTAGGTCGAGCATGGGGTTCCTCGCTTTCTCGCTAGTAACTTGCGTGATACAAGCGACTCTACCACATTGACTTGCATGATGCAAGTGGCTATACTTGGGACATGCGACACACGAGCTTGGCCGCTTTACCGTGCCCGATTGCCCGAACGCTCGACGTTGTGGGGGAGTGGTGGACGCTGCTCATCGTCCGCGACGCAATCCTGGGTGCTCGACGGTTTGAGGATTTCAAAGCGACGGGCATCGCAGACAACATCCTGTCCGCCCGGCTGAACAAACTCACCGAGGCCGGCATCCTGAAACGACAGCGCTATCAGACTCACCCGGATCGTCACGAGTACGTGCTGACCGAAAAGGGTCGGGCGCTCGGACCCGTCGTGCTCGCGCTGCGCTCGTGGGGCAAGCGTTTTACTAAAGGACCCGACCTGAGCAACATCATCCACAAAGAGTGTGGCGGCACGATCGATGTCGGTTTTCACTGCACGAAATGCGAGCGGGAAATAAAACGAACGGAGATCGCTCCCGCACGCGCGCCTGCGGGGGCGTCCAATTAGGCGCGAGACAGCGAAGAGCCGGACTGCCCGAGTTTATTTTCTATTGCGGAGGTGCGGCCGTCACCTTACGCACGTTGTTGTCGCCGAAGTCGATCACGTACAGGCTGTGATCGCTCGGCTCGTACCACAGGTCGGTCGGATTCGAAAAGCGGGCGGCTGAACCAACCGCGTTGACCGTCCCCATCTGCTTGGCGCCCGCGAGCGTGATCACCGCACCAGCCGTAGTGATCGCACGGATCGCATTATTATCCGTGTCGGCGACATAAACGATGCCCGCTTCGTCGCACGCGATGCCGCGCGGATGATCGAAGCGTGCGCTCGCCGCCGGACCGTCGGCATACCCAGTGTCGGTCGTTCCGGCGATCGTCGTCACCTTACCGTCGAGCGTGACTTTGCGGATCTCGTTGTTGTTGGTATCAGCAATGACCAAGGTCTTGTCATTTGCGCAGTATGCGATGCCGCGCGGATATGCGAAACTTGCCGTCGCTCCGTTCCCGTCGGCGTTGCCTCTGGTTCCCGAGCCCGCGATCGTCGTCACCGTGCCGTCGAGCGTCACTTGGCGGACGCGCTGATTCTCCGTGTCGGCGATGAACATATTACCTGTCGCCGGATCGAACGCGATGCCACCCGCCGCGGTGAAGCGCGCATCCGTGCCCTTGCCGTCTGCGAAGCCCGGGCCTGCTCCGACGAAATCGTGATGGTCGCCGGTCGCCGGATCGACCACGATGATGCCGTTCGTCCCCGGACAATGCCGGGAGACTGTCATACCGCCTTGCTGCTCGTTACACCCGACCGCCCCGACCGCGACGTATAGCATGCCGTCGTGCGGGTTGAAGAGCATGGCGTTCGGATATGGGAAGCCGGTCAGGCGTGAGACGGCCCCTGCCGGCGTCACTTTGCGCAGCGAATCATCGTTCGAAAACGTCGTCGTGACCATCGGGATGACGTGTGCGATCTTGTTCGAGACGCCGATAACGAGGTCGCCTGTTTTCGGATCGCGCGTGATGCCGTGCAGCACGTTCTTGCCGTGCGTGAGCAAGCCGGGGTCGACTACGCTCGTGACGGTGCCCGGTGGAGTCGCGGGAGCGGCCGGGGTAGACGGGGCGGCCGTCGCTGGTACAGGCTGCGGCACGGAGGGCGTCGCGACGCCCGAGGGAGGCGCGGATGGGGCAGGCACCGGCTGATCGGCCGCGATCAGGAAAAGGATAACGGGAATGATCGCAAGGCTCCATGCATTGCGCATAACTGGTCTCCTTATTGCGAGCTACACTACAAAACGGCGCATCGAGCCACCCGCCGCCAACGGTCCATACCCGGCGCCCCCGTCCCGCTGGAGGCGCAAAAGCCGGATTTGTGGTATCATAGGGTTGCTGGGCCATATACGACCGGAGGCCCAAAACCGCGTTACCGCGTTGCAGTGCCTGGCGTCGCAGTCCCGAGAACTAAGGCGAGGACGCCGCCAGACAGAAAAGTTTTCGACACGTTCTTTTCGGCTGACGCACCATCGCGACAAAGCTCCTCCGGTCTGGCTCCCGAGACGATTACAGGGAGCGCCCAGTTGCGGACGAGCTGATCGCTCGAGCCGGCGGCCACAGATGGCGATGCCCGGCACACGCGAGCGCTTGCCGCATACACCACAGGAGCGAAGGTATTTCACGATCGACGACCGCGGGCAGTCGGCCCGCGCTCCCGACCACGCATAACCGGAGCGCCGCAGCAGGCGCCCCGCACAACACCCACCCCGCAGCGTCCGATCATCGATCGGGACGCTCTTGTCACTTTGCTTATCTAAAGGTAGAAATTTTTGAAAACCGAGATACTCATCTCAACCGACGACTGGGAAAACCGAGTCGCCGTCTTGGAAGAAGGCGCGCTTGCTGAGATCTACTTCGAACGCGAAGAGAAGGTCATCGGCTCGATCTATAAAGGGCGCGTCGAGAACGTCTTGCCCGGCATGGGCGCCTGTTTCGTCAATATCGGCCTCGGCCGAAACGCGTTTCTCTATGTAGACGATATCCGTCGCGACCCGATCAACATCGGGGAAGAGGAGATGACCGAGCGCCGCCGTGGGCACACCGTCGGCGAGCTGCTCAAGGTCGGCGACGAGATCCTCGTGCAGGTCGTCAAAGAACCGCGCGGCCTCAAAGGTGCACGCGTCTCTACCAACATCTCCTTGCCCGGCCGCTACCTCGTGCTCATGCCGACCGGCCGGTACTCAGGCGTGTCGTCGCGCATCGAAGACGAAAAGGAACGCGAGCGCCTCAAGCACATCATGCGCCGCCTTCGTCCCGAGGGCATGGCGACGATCGTGCGCACCGCAGCCGCCGGAGTCAGCGAAGCTGAGTTGCTCGCCGATATCGGCGTCCAGGTGCGGCTGTGGCATACGATCCTGGAATCGTACCGCCGCGCCACCGCGCCGGCGTTGCTGCACAAGGACCTCAACCTCGTGTTCAAAGCGGTGCGCGACTTCCTCACCAGCGACGTCGAGAGCGTCACGATAGATTCGAAGGAGCAATACGAAGAGATCCGCTCGACGATGTCGCTCTTCGGGCCCCAGTATCTGAACCGGCTGAAGTTGTGGCAAGGTCCCGGCAACCTGTTCGAAGTGCGCGGCATCGACGACGAGCTCCAAAAGCTGCTCAAGCCTAAAATATTCTTGCCCTCGGGCGGGCATTTAGTGATCGAGTCGACCGAGGCGCTGACCGTCGTCGACGTCAACACTGGTAAGTTCACCGGTGGACGCAATCTCGAAGACACGATTGTGCGCACGAACATCGAGGCGGCAGCCGAGATCGCGCGCCAAGTGCGCCTGCGCGACATCGGCGGCATCATCGTCGTCGACTTCATCGACATGGCGCACGAGCGCAGCCGCGAGCAGGTCATCGAGACGTTGTCGGAAGCGCTGCGCCGCGACCGTACGCGCAGCACGATCCAGATGTTCTCGAATCTCGGACTGTTGGAATTCACGCGCAAGCGCGTCGGCAAAGATCTTGCCGGCCAGCTTCGCTCGGAATGCCCGTACTGCAACGGCCTGGGCGACGTGATGTCGTCCGAGACGATCGCGATCGGACTGCTGCGCCAGATCCGCCAGAACAGCATCGATCAGGGGAGTGGGCGGAATTGGGATATCGTCACCGATCCGTCGGTCGCGACGCAGCTGATGGGCTGGTACCACGAAGAGTTCGAAAAGCTCGCCAAGTCGTTCAACGCCGAACTGAGGCTGTTCGTCCAGCCGCAGCGCCATCGCGAAAACGTGCTGGTCGAGGCAGCACAGCGCCAGCGCAAACCGTTGGTCGTCGGCAAGGAGATCGAGGCAGATCTACTGCCGGTTCGCCTGCCGGATCCGGCCGCCGGTGTCGCAGTCGTCGACAACTGGTTGATCGACGTCAAGGACGCAGCGAACGGGGTCGGTCAGATCGTCAAACTGCGTGTAACCTCGGTTGACGGGAACCTCGTGCACGCCGACCTGGCGGAACCGCTGCAAGCGCCCAAACGCCGCCGTCGGCGCCGCGGCAAGGCGGCCGCGGAGTCGGAGGCGGCCTCCAAGCCGCTGCCGCCCGCGCAGCCCGAGGGTATCGAGCGCATGGCGATGCCCAGCGGTATCTTCGGACTCGAAGAAGACGAAGAGGAAGACTACACGATGCGCGGCCGCCCCGCGGGCAGGACGCGCGGTGTGAGCGCCGCGACCTCGGGTGCGCGTTCGCGCGGCGGGCGCGAAGAGAGCCGGACCGCACGCTCGGGCCGCGGACAACAACAACGCGGCCGGCGCAGCCGCAGCGCTGCCGACGAGCGCGGTTTTAAACCGCTCGTGGTCGGTGGCGAATCCGACATCGACTACGAGGACGAGGACGAGTCGTCGGTCGTCGTCGTGCCCACAAAAGGCAAGCCCGCGCCAGCCGCGCGCGAGACGCGCGACGAGGACACAGAGGCCGGCGCAACGCGCCGTCGCCGCCGGCGCCGTGGACGCGGTGGTCGCAGGAGCGGTGAACCGCGCGAAGTCACAACCGCCGACGAAGAGCCCGAACCAATTCGCGCAGAAGCTGATGCGGATGTAGAAACTCCACGCGAACATGCGCCCGAACGGGAGCGTCGACCGCGGCGGTTCTCAGGACCGATCCGGCAACTGTATGGCGCGCCGGTCGAGCTCGAGCGAGACGACACAGGCGAGCGCACCGAGCGCGCAGAGCGGCACAAGACGCCGCGCGAAGAAGAACCTTCCGAGCGCGAACCTCGTCGTGCGCGAGAACCGCGGCGCCCTGTGCGGTCACCCGAATCGGAGCTCAACGGTGAGACCGACGAGCTCGACACGGTTGTTGCGCCAGGCAAGTTGGCCGCCGTCGATATCGAGTTCTTACCGCCCGGCAGCGTGCGACCGCGCCGCACTCTAACAGAAGATGAGGAGCGAGAACCTCGCCGTGACGGCCGCCTTGACCGCGGCCCGCGCGAGCGCGATCGCGGCCCTCGAGACCGAGACCGCGACCGCGATCGTGGGCGCGGCGGGCGCGGAGCGCGTCCTGCTCGCGGCCCAGTCGTCCGCCAACTCTATCCGCCGCCTGACACCGCAGCGGCGGAGCCGGAGAACACGAGCGAAGCGGCGCCCGCGCAGCCGCCATTGCGTACAGCCAAGCGCCGTCCAGCGTTTAGCGGCCAAGGCGTCGCCCCGCCCAAGGGCAAGGTGCGCCAACTCTATCCGCCATCGCCGGAGGAGCAGACTTCGGGCGTGACTCCAAGCGAACCGCAGATCGAGCGCGGTTTCGACGACACCGGCACGACGTTCGAAGCGTTCGTCTTGCCGCAGCCAACGCCAGCCGAAGAGTCGAGCGCGCCAGACTGGACGCGCAGCGGCTTTGAGTCGGAAGCCGAAAGCGCGGCCGAAGACAGGCTCTTCATCTCTGACGAGCAGGAGCTCGAAGAGCGCCGCCGTCGCGCACGCGAGCGCGCCGACGCGCGCCGGCTCGATGAGACCGAAGAATAACATGGCTTGCATCCTCCCGTTCAACGGCAAGGTGCCACGCATCGGCAAGGGCGCGTTCATCGCGCCCACCGCCGCGCTCATCGGCGACGTGGAGATCGGCGATGGCGCCAGCGTGTGGTTCGGCGCGGTGTTGCGCGGCGATGAAGCCGCGATCCGCATCGGCGCGCACACATCGGTACAAGACAACGTCGTCATCCATGTCTACGAAGGATTCAACACCGTCATCGAAGATCACGTCACGATCGGCCACGGCGCCATCCTGGAAGCGTGCCATGTCGGCAGCTACGCGCTGATCGGGATGAACGCGGTCGTGCTGGACCGGGCGAAGATCGGCGCGCGCGCGCTTATCGCCGCCGGCACGGTCGTGCTAGAGGATCAAGAGATCCCGGCCGACTGCCTTGCCGCCGGCGTTCCCGCGAAGATCAAGAAGAAGATCGAAGGCTCGGCCGCTGAGTGGTTAGGCATTTCGAGCGCCGCGTACGAGAGACTCACGCGCGACTATCGCGCGCAAGGTATCGGCATCGTCGACGAACAGCTCGTCGAAGACTAAACAAAAATAGCCGGCGCGGGTACAGGGGTCGTATGCGCAAGAAGTCACGTTCCCACCGCTACTCCGCAAAAGAGCATCGCCAGATCGAGCACATCGAGGAGAGCGAAGAAAAGCTCGGCCATTCGAAGCCGGAAGCACGGTCGATCGCTTACGCCACCGTCAACAAGCAGAACCCGGGCAAACACCGGTTCACCGCCAAAGAGGAGCGCCAAGCCGGGCACATCGCGGCATCTGAACGAGCCGAAGGCAAGTCGGCTCAGGCAGCAAAGCGCATCGGCTTTGCCACCGTGAACAAGCGGCGCTCAGGCGGTCGCTGAGCCGCTCCGAGCGAGCAGCGCTTCGGCGATCCGCAGATCTGCGAGGCGGTCAACATTGACCGCCAGTTCCGGCACGTCGCACAAGACGCCGCGGCAACGCAGCCCCGACATTTCGTCTGCGCGTGCTTCCAATTCGGAGATGCGCGCGCTGCCGGTCAACATGCGCAGCCACGTGCCAGGTGAGAACAGCATCGCAAGGCGCAGCGGCGACTTGCGCAGCGCGGCCACCCGGCGCAGGAGATCGGCGGTTTTGGGTGCGGACCCTGCGCGCAACATGCTGACGCCCGCGCCGCAGAACACGCCTTCTTTCAGACGCACCCACGTGTGCCGCACTTGCGGATACTTCGCTTCATGCGCGTGCCTGCTCACGAACCCGTAGCCGATATCGGCATCGGCGGCGATCTCAGCGGCGCGCGCGGCAAACGCATCGACCGCTTCGGGCGTCAGCAACGCAAGGTCGGTGGCGGATACGAGCACGCGCGCTTCGGGCGCGAGTCCGGTGAAACCCGCGAGCATGCTGTCGATCAAACCGTTTCCGGGCGAGATCACATCGTCGGCAAGCGTGCGTGCGCGATCGCCGAACGCGGCTGCGAACGCGTCGGGTTGCGTGACGACGCGAATGCGCTCAACGCAGCGCGCGGACCTGAACGCCCGTAGCACGCGCTCAAGCATGAGCTCACCACCGATGGGAAGATATGCTTTGTTGACGACGTTGTACCCGGCGTTGCGGAAATCAGACTCTAACGAACCACCGGCGAGCGCGACGATAGTGTACGTCGTCTCAGGCATCGGCGAAACACGTCGCCGTCGCCCACTCTCCTTCGCCTGTCTTGAGGGTTTTGTGCGCAGCCGCCGCTGCCGCCCGCGTCTCAAAAAAACCGGCGACGCACGAGCCGCTGCCGCACAGCAGCGTCGCTGCAGCACCAGCTTCGCGCAACCGTTGGCGCGCTTCAGCGACGCTGGGGAAGAGCAGCTCGACGACAGGCTGGAAATCGTTATGCAACAGCGAGCACGCGCGCGGGAAATCGTTCGTTTGAATTGCGCCGCATAGCTCTTGCAGGTCGCGCTCGGATGACGGGTCGGACGACGAGGCAGGAGCTCCTGAACGGCCGGCATCGAGCAATCGATACGCCTCAGACGTCGGCACGCCGACGGGTGGTCGCAACAGGAGCAGTCCCCACGGCGGCGTCGGGAGCTGTTCGCGCACCACGATATCACCCGTGCCTTCGACACGCTTGAACCCGCGCACGAGGCACGCGGGAACATCGGAACCGACGCGCTCTGCGTTGTGGACGGCGTCGTCGGAGATTGGCGCGCCGCGCGCGGCGAACACGTCGCGCAGCCCGCGCAACAACGCGGCTGCGTCCGAACTGCCGCCGCCCAACCCGGCCTGCATCGGAATACGCTTGCGGACACGTACGTGCACGCTGGAAAGATCGATGCCCAAACGCGTAGCGGCCAGCCACACGAGATTCTCGCGTTCGGGAATCTCAGCGCCTTCAGTCTCGACGCTAAAACCGCCGGCCCGTTCGCTGATCTCCACGTCATCGCCGAAGACCAACTCGCCGATCAGCGAACGTATGCCGTGCAGGCCGTTCGGCTGGATGCCGAGCACGTTGAGCCGCAAGTTGAGCTTAGCCCGTGCCTGCACGAGCTTAGGAGCACCGGCCATATGCCGCTGGCTTCGGACGGCCGAAAACCCCGTCCTTGTCCCACTGTGACCGGTCAAGCCGAGGAGAAGCGCGCGAGTTGCCGATAACTACCATATAGATAGGGAGACGCCGTGGACAGTCCCAACGGTCGCCCGTCGACCACCCTTGACCTCGATAGCCTTTTGCGCCAGATGTTGGCGATGGGCGCATCCGACCTTCATCTGAAGGCCGCCGCGCCGCCGATCGCGCGCGTGCACGGCGTGTTGACGCCCTTATCCGAGCGCCCGCTCTCGCTGCCCGAATGCGAGAATCTGATCTTCTCGTCGATGACGCGCGCGCAACAGCAAGAATTCCTCGAAACCAAAGAAGTCGACTACGCGTACGGGTTGCACGGACACGGCCGTTTCCGCGTCAACGCCTATTTCCAGCGCGGCACAATCAGCGCCGCCTTCCGAACGGTGCGCCTCGACATCCCATCGTTCGAAGAACTGCGTCTGCCGGCCAGCTTGCGCGACATCTGCGAATATCCCGACGGCATCATCCTGCTGACCGGCGCGACCGGTACCGGTAAATCGACGACTTTGGCGGCGATGATCGACTACATCAACTCGACATCACGCCGTCACATCGTGACGATCGAAGACCCGATCGAGTATATCCACGTCGACAAGCTCTCGATCATCTCGCAGCGTGAAGTCGGCATCGATACCGAATCGTACACGATCGCGCTCAAGCAAGCGCTGCGCCAAGACCCTGACGTTATCCTCATCGGTGAGATGCGCGATCCGGAATCGATCATCACCGCGTTGACCGCGGCTGAAACCGGCCACCTCGTGCTCTCGACCTTGCACACGCAGAACACGACGCAGGCGCTCGAGCGTATCATGGACGCGTTGCCGGAAGCGAACCGCAAGATGTTTATGGTGCAGTTGGCGACGTCGTTGCGCGGCATCGTGTCGCAGCGGCTCCTGCAGCGCATCGACGGCTCGGGCCGCGTGCCGGCGGTCGAAGTGCTCATCGCGACGCCGACGATCAAGAGCCTCATCATGGAGGCGAAGTTCTCCGAGATGTACGGCTACATGTCCACCGGCCGAATGGAGGGCATGCAGACGTTCACGCAGTCACTACTCGACCTGTATCAAAGCGGACTCGTCACAGAAAAAGAAGCGTTTTCGAAGGCGGACAAGCCGACGGAATTCCGGCTCGCGATCGAAGGGCACATCACGAGCGGTGCAGATCTGCAGGGTTCGGCCACGTTCTAGGCCGCCCCGCGAAGGATCAAGAAGGCGGCTACGGCCGCCTTTTTGGCATACTGACGGCGGTGCACTGGTTGTCCTGGTTGTATCTAGTGGGGTTACATCGCGCGCGCCTGCACCATACAATAATAGAAGTAAGCCGCGCGCGACCAGCGCCGATCATTGAGCATCGCCTCGCCTGAGGCAGCGTCGACGAAAAAGGAATCATCATGCCAGACAAGGCCGACAAAGCGGAAAAAGCGGACAAACAGCAAGACAAAGCGCCCAAGCACAAGGGCACCGAGAAAGTCAAGCGCGGCCTCGCGCAGATGCTCAAGGGCGGAGTCATCATGGACGTCACGACCCCCGAGCAGGCGACGATCGCGCAAGAGGCCGGCGCCGTTGCGGTGATGGCGCTCGAGCGAGTGCCTGCCGACATCCGCAAAGAGGGTGGCGTCGCGCGGATGGCCGCGATCGAAGTCATTCAGCGCATCATGGATGCCGTCACGATTCCCGTGATGGCCAAAGCGCGCATCGGCCATTTCGTTGAGGCGCAAGTACTCGAAGCACTCGGCGTCGACTTCATCGACGAGAGCGAAGTGCTCACACCGGCAGACGAGCGCTACCACATCGATAAGCGGCCGTTCACGGTGCCGTTCGTGTGCGGCGCGCGCAACCTCGGCGAAGCGCTGCGCAGGATCGCCGAAGGCGCTGCCATGATTCGCACGAAGGGCGAGGCTGGATCAGGAAACATCGTTGAGGCGATCCGCCACTTGCGCGAAGTGACAAGCGAGATCCGCCGGCTGTCGACGCTTTCCGAAGAAGAGTTCGTCGCCGCTGCCAAGGACTTGGGCGCACCGCTCGAAATCGTGCGCGACGTCGCAGAACATGGACGTCTGCCAGTCGTCACGTTTGTCGCGGGTGGCATCGCGACTCCCGCCGACGCCGCGTTGTGCATGCAGCTCGGTTCGGAAGGCGTGTTTGTCGGATCCGGTATCTTCAAGAGCGCTGACCCAGCGAAAACCGCGAAAGCGATCGTCGAAGCCACGCATTATTTCGACGATCCCAAAGTTGTGCTGGAGGTAAGCAAGGAGCTCGGCGCGCCGATGGTCGGCTTGGAGATCAGTCAGATCCCGAAAGAGCAGCTGCTCGCCGGCCGCGGCTGGTAAATGAGTTCAGTTCGGATCGGCGTCCTCGGGCTGCAAGGCGACGTCGAGGAACATCTCGCGATGCTCGGCCGGCTCAAGGTCGACGCGCGCAGTGTGAAGACCGCGCAAGATTTGTCCGAAGTTGACGGCTTGATCATCCCCGGCGGCGAGTCGACGACGGTCGGCACGATGCTCAACCGCTTCGGATTGACCCAGCCGCTGCTCGAGCGCGTGAAAAAAGGCATGCCCGTGTGGGGCACCTGCATGGGTATGATCGTGATGGCGCAAAACGTCGTCGGGTCGTCGCAGCCGACGCTCGGGATGTTGCACATCGACGTGAAGCGCAACGCGTTTGGCCGCCAAGTGGAGAGCGCAGAGGTGCCGCTCACGATATCAGGGTTGGGCGGCAAGCCGTTCCCCGGTGTTTTCATCCGCGCGCCGTGGATCGAAGCTACGCGCGATAATGCAAAGATCATGGCGTCGCTTGACGGCAAGGGCGTTATGGTGCGCCAGGGCAACTTGCTCGGCACGTCGTTCCACCCCGAATTGACGGACGACCCACGCATCCACAAGCTGTTCATAGACCTCGTCGAACGGGTCACGCCGGCAACCGCTGCACGATAGCCCTGCAGGGCGACCTCCCCCCACGCGCTTAAACGTAGTAAGTACAATGGTAGCCGCGTGCCGGGTGGGTGCGTCGTGACCGACGTGCTCGTCCTCAACGCAACCTACGAGGCGCTCAACGTCACCTCGCTGCAGCGTGCGGTTAAGCTCGTCTTCGCCGGCAAGGCCGAGGTGCTGCACGAGAACGACCGCCTGCTGCGGGCAGCGACCTTCGCGATGCGCATGCCGTCGATCATCCGCATGCTGTACTACATCCGGCGCCCGCGCCAGCAAGTCGCGCTGACCAAGAAGAACGTGCTGTTGCGCGACGATTATCGCTGCCAATACTGCAGTCACAAGGCTACCGGACCGATGACCGTCGACCACATCGTGCCCAAGAGCGCCGGCGGCGCATCGACGTGGGAGAATCTCGTCTGCGCCTGCTTGACCTGCAATAACCGCAAGAACAATCGCACGCCGCAGGATGCGAACATGAAGCTGATGCGCAAACCGCGGCGGCCCAAGTACATCCCGTGGATCCAAGTCAAGCGGCACACGGTGCCGGGTGAGTGGTACAAGTTCCTGTTCCTCTATGAGGTGTCGATCGAGGAGCGGATCGAATCCTGAACGTCACGGAGCTGTGGCGTTATCCCATCAAATCGTTCCGTGGCGAGCGCGTCAACAGTCTGCGCTTTCGCGCCGGCGGGCCTGAGCATGACCGCCAATTCATGTTGGTCGACGACAGCGAGCTGCGGCGGGGCAAGCGGCTGACCGCGCGCGAACTGCAAGGTTTGCTCGGTTTTTCGGCGACGTTCGAAGACGGCGCCGTCGCGGTCGTGGCGCCAGACGGCACGCGAGTGCGTTCCGATGCAGCCGATTTCGAAAAGCGCATCCGCGACATGGTCGGTCATCCGCTGCGGCTGCACGAAGACGAAAGCGGCGACAATCACGACGACGCCGACGTGCTGGTGATCAACATGGAGTCGGCGCGCGCGCTGTCCAAGGAATACGGGTCGACGCGAAGTTTCCGGCGTTTTCGGCCCAATATCGTTCTTGACGGCCCAGACGCGCAACCTTACGTCGAGTTGGGCTGGGTCGGTAAGAAGTTCACGGTGGGCGATTTGGAGCTGGAAGCGTACGCACCGAATATCCGCTGTGCGATTCCAACGATCGATCCGGATACGCTCGAAGTCGACCCCAAATTCTTACGGTTTATCGTCGAAAAGCATGACAGCATCTTCGGCATTTACTTCCGGGTCATCAAAGGCGGCACAGTCCACGAAGGCGACGAGTGGCGCTCCGTCGCTTCCTAAGTTAAACGACATAGGGCTAAGCTTGCTGACGCTTCCTCTCAGCCCGCTCTGAGGTCCCTTGCCTATGATTGTGGTCGAACATGCCTGACGGATCGAAGGTCCTCGTCATCGACGACGAGCGCTCCATGCGCGAGATGCTGCAGCTCGGGCTTGAGCGCCACGGTTACGCGGTACGCACGCTGCCGGACGGTCGCGGCGCTGAATCGTTGGTAGGCGAGTGGCATCCGGACGCGATCGTGCTCGACGTGATGTTGCCATTCGCCGACGGCTTCATGCTGCTACCCGGCTTGCGCCGTCAGACGCAAGCGCCGATCATCATGCTCACCGCCAAAGGAGCGCTCGACGACAAGCTGACGGGGCTCAACCTCGGCGCAGATGATTACATCCAAAAACCATTCGCCTTCCCCGAACTCGTCGGCCGCCTGGAGGCCTGCATGCGCAGGCCGCACATCGCCGCGCCCGAGATGCTGCGCGTTGCCGATCTCGTTGTCGATCTCAAGACGCGCGAAGTAAAACGCGGCGAGCGTCAGATCGAATTGACCAACAAGGAATTCCGGCTGCTCGTCACGCTCATGCGTGAACCACGTAGGGTGTTCGGCAAGGAAGAGCTGCTGCGGCTTGTATGGGGCGAAGACTTCGAAGGCGAGATCGGCAACGTCGAGACGTATATCTCGTACCTGCGCGCGAAGGTGGATGTACCAGGTCAGCCGAGCATGATCCACACGATTCGCGGGGCCGGATACTCGCTGCGCGGCGAGCGTTAAGCTTTTGAGCTAGACTGCGATGGCGTCGTCGAACACGACGACCCGCGCGTGACGCCGCAGCCCTGATAGCTCGGCGATTCCCTTCAGACCAACATTAAGCAGCACGGTCACCATCGCGCCGGCCCACGTCATCGATGAGACCGCGCGCATGAGCGCGCCCCAACCTTCGGATGTCGCCGATCGCGCCGCACGCAGATCGAGCACCGCAGCTTTGCGCTCAGTTTCGCGCACGCGCTGCGGGATGCGACTGATCTTTGAGCCGGCCTTCGAGTCGAGCGAGCCATCGATCGCGATGATCAATGGATTGTTCAGTGCCTGCGCCTCCGACATGGCCAGACCGTATCACTTAGACCTCAACCGCGTCTGAGAATCGGCGCTATCGTCTGAGAGAGTAATTCAGGCGGCGTGCGGTTGCCATGCCGGAAAACGCAACTCGACCACGGTTCCCTTGCCGGGCTCCGTGTGCAAGGCGATCGATCCACGTGCGCGTTCCGTTGCGCGCGCCACAATCGCGAGGCCGAGGCCTGACCCTGGAATCGAACCGCTCGTCTCGCCACGCGCGAAACGCTCGAACGCGCGCGAACGCGTTTCGGGATTCATCCCAGGTCCGTCATCGCCGACGCTCACCGCGACCGCATCAGCTTCGCTGCGCACGCGCGCAACGATGTGCGATTGCGGCGCGTACTTCAGCGAGTTGTCGATCAAGTTTCCGACCGCCTGACGCAGCTCTGTCTCAGAGATCTGCACGAACGCGCCTGTGGCGACGTCGGCGGTCAACGTTGCGCCGTTCGCAAGCGTCTGGAACGAGTCGACGACGCTGCGCACGACATCTGCCGCATCGATGATCTTCACGTCGGTTGGCTCCTGGCTGTCGAGCCGCACCAAGAACAGCATGTCCTGGATGAGCGAGCGCATGCGCTCACCCTGGTCCGCGATCTCTGAGAAGATACGCTGCTCCATCGGGTCCTCGCCGCGCGACGAGTGGCGCAGCAGATCGACGTAACCGGTCATCACGGCCAGCGGCGTGCGCAGCTCGTGGCCGGCATCGGCGACGAAGCGACGGATGTTGTTCTCCACTTCCTGGCGCTGCGCGACCGTCGACGCCACTTCGCCGGCTGCCGCGTTATAGGCCGCGATAAGCTCTCGTGTCGTCGCATCCTCGTCGTCGGCGACGCCCAAGCGTGAGTAGTCGCCGCTTCCCAAGCGGCGTAGCGCGGAGCGCACAATCTCGAAAGGACGCATCGTCGTGCCGAGCGTGCGTTGTGCGACGACCAGCGACAGCAGCGCGCACGCGAGGATGAGACCTCCCGCAATCCAGCGGCCGCGCGCGAAGACTTTGGCGATTGGATCGTCTGTCCGCGCGAGCATGACAGAGAGCCCGTTGGTTCGCACGACTGCGATCGGGGAGTTCCAAAGCTCGCCCTCACCCGGACTGCCGCTGCGCAGATCGAACAGCCACAGCCACGTCGGGCTTGGTGCTATCGGACCAGCGGGAAACGAGAACGCCTGCTGCGCCGACCCTTTCGGGATCGGCTGTTGGCGGTAGAACACGTTCGGCGGGCCGGGTCCAAAGCCGATGAACGGGCGGTCGGATGTCATAAACGGTGGCTGCGTCAACGCACCCGATGTCGTGACCGCGATCGGCGGGCCGTTGAGACCGGGAAATGGTTGGTGATTCTGCGCTGCGACTGAAGCGGTCCCCGCTAACAGCCAGCCGTCATCGGCGACGACCGCGGCGTCGAAGCCGCGCACGGTGCGCACATTGGAAACGATCTGTTGCGCGATCTGCCGGCGCGATTGATGAGAGGCTTCGAGATTCTGGGTCAGCATCAAGACGTCGCGGAAGACGTGCGCGCGCACGTTCGCGTCGATCGCGAGTTCACGCAGGGCGATACCGTACGTGAAGGTCGCGACCAGATAGACCAGGCACGCTGTGAGCGCCGCGATCAAAGCAAGCGCCACTGCCGGCACCCAAATCCGATTGTTCACCCTTTAACAATTCGGTGTGGCGGCCGAACACCTCTTGCGCGCACGCCCCAAGCTGAGATGCGCCTGGGAAACTAGCGGCGCGCCCTCCGCTTGAGAGGACGCGCCGCCCAATGCCCTTGTGGTGTGCCGGCTAAGTGCTCTGCGGTTGTGGCTGCGGGGCCGGCTGCGAATTCTGATTCGCGCTGTTCGCCGGCGCCTGCTGTTGCTGTTGCGTCTGGGTCGTCGTGTCGTAGGATTGACCCGGCGACCACGGATGCCACGTGAAGAGCGCGAGCACGGCCGCGATCACGATGATTGCGATGATCGCGAACAGTGTGGCGGTGCGGGCCGGATTATAGTCTTGGATCGTCGATTGGCGCATCGGTGCACCTCCTGACGATTAGTGTTCCCGATTTCGTCAGATGGTTAACACGATTTTTCCGAAGTTTTTGTTCGACTCGATGTACGCGTGTGCCGCCGGGGCATCATGCAATGGGAAGATGCGATCGATCGGAACTGCGATCGCGCGATTGGTGAGCAGCGGCAGCACTGCATCAGCAAATGCACGCGTCGCCGCGACCTTCTCTTCGAGCGGCCGATTGCGCAACACGGTCCCAACGACGTGCAATCGCTTACGCATCAGCGTCGCGATCGACAAACGCGCGTCGGGACCGCTCAGCGTCGAGACGGAGACGAGCCTGCCTTTCGTCGCCAGTGCGTTGATGTTGCGTTCGAAATAATCGGCGCCGATGAAATCGATGATGACGTCCACGCCGCGGCTGTGGGTCGCGCGCATGACCACGTCGTCGAACAGCTGCGAGGTGACATCGATGGGGACATCGAGACCGAGCTCTATCGCTTTAGCGAGCTTGGCGGCGTGGCGCGACGTGCCGAGCACTTTGCAACCCAATGCGTGCGCGATCTCCAGCGCGGCGGCGCCGACGCCGGACCCAACCGCGTGGATCAGCACCGTCTCACCCGGCTGCAGCGAGCCTTGCGCGAACAGCGCATCGTGCGCGGTGATGTATGCTTCCGGAATCGCGCCAGATTCGACGTCAGTGAGGGTCTCCGGTACCGCCAGCGCAAGCGTCTCCTGGATCGTGAGGTATTCCGCTTGCGCGCCGCCGCCCGTCAATCCGAAGACGCGCTGCCCTGCGCGATGACGACGCACGTCGGCGCCAACGGCTTCAACAACGCCGGAGAACTCCAGACCTGGAATATCCTGCGGGTACCCGGGCGGTGCCGGATAATGGCCGCGCCGTTGTAGCGTATCAGCACGGTTCACTCCGGCTGCGCGCACGCGCACGAGCAGTTCGTCGCGTTTGGGTTCAGGCGTCGGAACCTCGCAGATCTCGAGCACCTCCGGGCCGCCTGCCTTAACAATACATAATGCTCTCATCGCGACGAACCGTTCGCGTGCGCAATGGATTCGACCGCTCAGGCGTGAAATCGCCGTCTGTGCCCGCAGCGATCACGCGCCTCGAACAACCGCACCGGTTACCGCCAGTCTGCCGGCTGTTCTGGGAATTCTGGTAAATCTCGGCTCCCAGCCTGACGTAGCGCCGGCCGTGTAAAGCCGGCATCCTAACAGGAGCCGTTTCCCGTGCCCCGACTCGATCAACGTCGCACCCCATATTTCGACGTGCTCATGGACTATGTGGTCCGCGGCACGACGCCGTTCCACACGCCCGGCCACAAGCAAGGCCTCGGCATGCATAAGCGCATGCGCGACTTCATCGGCGAGAACGTGCTCGAGATCGATCTCACGCAAGTCGGCGACCTTGACGACCTCAACGTGCCGACCGGACCACTGCTCGAAGCGCACAAGCTGGCGGCGCAAGCTTGGGGCGCCGACTACACGCATTTCTTGATCAATGGATCGACCGCGGGAAATCAAGCGATGCTCATGACCGCATTGCGTCCGGGCGACGCCGTGATTCTGCCGCGCAACAGCCACAAGTCGGCGGTGAGCGCGCTCATCATGAGCGCCGCCCGCCCCGTGTACATGCAGCCGGAAGTGGACCAAGAGCTGCACATCGACCACTGCGTGACGCCGCGGACCGTAGCGGACGCGCTCGAGCGCGCGCCCGAGGCTAAAGCCGTCTTCATCACTACCCCCACGTATTATGGGGCGACTGCGGACCTCGCCGCCATCGAACGCATCGTGCACGAGGCCGGGAAACTGCTGCTCGTAGACGAGGCGTGGGGCCCGCACCTGCACTTCCATCCCGAACTGCCGCCGTCGGCGACGTCAATCGGAGCCGATGTCTGCGTCAACTCTACCCACAAGTTGCTCGCCGCCATGAGCCAGTCGTCGATGATCCACGTCCGTGGCTCGCGCATCGACCTCGGGCGGCTGCAAAGCACGCTGCGCATCTTCCAAAGCACGAGCCCAAACCAGGTGCTGCTCGCGTCGCTGGACGTCGCTCGCATGCAGATGGCGACGCAAGGGGAGGAGCTGCTGACCAAGACGCTGGCGCTAGCGCGTTCCGCACGTGAACGGCTCAATGCGATTCCTGACGTCTACTGCATGGGGCTCGACCAGGTCGGCCGGCCCGGCGTCGCGGGCTACGATGAGACGCGCATCGTCATCACCGTGCGCGGCCTTGGATACACGGGCTACGAGGCAGACCAGATTCTACGCAACCGATACAACGTCCAGCTCGAGCTTGCCGACTTGTTCAACGTCGTGGCGCTCATCAGCCTCGGCAACACGCAAGACCAGGTGGACAGGCTCGTGTCGGCGGTCAGCGAGCTGTCGCGCGAAGACCGGCCGATCGATATCTATTCGCCCACCGGCGTGCTCGACGAGCGTATTAAGAAAAAATCATACCAATTGCCCGCGATTCCCGAGCTCGTCGTCACGCCGAGGGAGGCGTTCCTGAGCGAGCACGTCGAAGTCCCGTTTCGAAGCAGCGCAGGACGAGTTTGCGCAGAGGTGGTGACGCCATATCCGCCCGGCATTCCAATCGTATGCCCGGGGGAGCGACTGACGAAAGAGATCATCGACTACTTGCGGCTGGAGCTCAAAGCCGGCGTTCACATCCAAGGGCCGGTGGACCAGCGGCTGCGCACCATCCGCGTGCTTCCATAAAGAATCACCAGAGGTGACGATCATTTGAAAGAGGACCTTGCCGCGAACCAGAGCGGCGACTGGGAACTCTACGCGCTCCTCGAGATTTTCCCGCCGGCCATCCGCCAGGCGCTTTCCAGGCTCTCGAACCTCCACGATCTTATCGAAGTCATCCTCGATCTCGGACGGCTGCCTGAGGCGCGCTTCGCGCACGACTTCAGCTATCTATCCCAGGTCCCGGTTGACGCCGATGACATCGCGTACGTCGTCGGCCGCATCGGCGCATTTGGCAAAGACAACCGCGCGGGCATCGAGCAGACGCTGCACCGCATCTCATGCCTTCGCAATCGCTCGGGCAAGATCGTCGGGCTGACCAGCCGCGTCGGCCGTGCCGTCTACGGCACGATCGACATCATCCTCGACGTCGTGCGCTCCGGTAAGTCGATTTTGCTGCTGGGCAAACCCGGCGTCGGAAAGACGACGATGCTCCGTGAGGTCGCGCGCGTCTTGTCGTCAGGCGACCTGCGCAAGCGCGTCGTCATCGTCGATACGAGCAATGAGATCGCCGGTGACGGCGACGTGCCGCACGCAGGCATCGGTCATGCGCGCCGCATGCAAGTCGACACGCCGACTAATCAGCACGCGGTGATGATCGAGGCAGTCGAGAATCACATGCCCGAGGTCATCGTCATCGACGAGATCGGCACCGAAGCCGAGGCGCTGGCCGCGCGCACGATCGCCGAACGCGGCGTGCAGCTCATCGGCACTGCGCACGGCATCGATCTTGAAAACCTGATGGTCAACCCTACGTTGTCAGATCTGATCGGCGGCATCGGCGCAGTGACGCTCTCGGACGAGGAAGCAAAGCGCCGCGGCACGCGCAAGACGGTGCTCGAAAGAAAGGCGCCGCCGACGTTTGACGTCGTCATCGAGATCCAGGACCGCAATCGGTTGGCCATCCACGCGCCTGTCGACGAGGTCGTCGACGCAGTGCTGCGCGGCCACGAGCCCAAGCCCGAAATCCGTGTGCGCAACGAGCGCGGTGGCGTGGAGGTCGTGCAAAAAGCCGAGGCGCAAACGGTTCAAACGCGCTACGACGGCGGGAACGGTCATCGAATCCGCGGCGTCGTCGCGCGCTCATTGAGCGCCCCGTTCGAGGAGCCGCCTGACGAAGGGGAAGAAGGTGAGCGCGAGACCGTACGCGTTTTCCCATATGGCGTCAGCCGCGCGAAGATCGAACGAGCCGTTTCTAATCTGCGCGTGCCCGCGCAAGTCGTGCGCCATTGGGACGAAGCGGATATCGTGCTCACGCTCAAGGCGCTCGAGCGACGGGATCACGGGAAGCTCAAAGCGATGGCGGCGCAGAACGTGCCGATTTACGCGCTAAAGACAAACACGACGTCCCAGATACAATCGTGCATGCGCGACCTGTTTGATCTGCCTTCGATGGATGACGAAGAGATCGCGCTGCGCGAGGCCGAGGAAGCGGTATATCAGGTGATGCTGCATAGCAAGCCGATCGAGCTGTCACCGCAGTCGTCCTACATCCGGCGTCTCCAGCACCAGTTGGCTGAGAAGTACGAGCTGCAGTCGCGCTCGACGGGCGTCGAGCCAAACCGTCGCGTGCGCGTCTTCAAGGAAGCGTTGCAATAGCCCGAGGGCTGTTCGTCACCTTTGAGGGCATCGAAGGCTCGGGCAAGACGACCCAAGTCCGGCTGCTGCACGACTATCTCGCGCAGACGACGATCCCGTTCATCTTCACGCGCGAGCCGGGTGGAACGCCGCTCGGCGAGCGCTTACGAGAGCTGCTCATCGATCCGCTCGGTCAGATGTCGCGCGAGGCTGAGATGCTCTTGCTCTCCGCATCGCGTGCCGAGCTTGTCGATAAGATCATCGAACCGGCGCTTGACGAGGGGCGCCTCGTCGTCGCTGATCGGTTTTGGGATGCCTCGCTCGCCTACCAGGGGTATGGCCGCAAGCTCCCGGTTCAGACGCTCATGCAGATCACGATGTTCGCAGCACGCAACCTCGCGCCCGACGTCACGTTCTTGCTCGACATCCCCGTTGCTGTGTCGCGCGAGCGGCTGCGCGGGCGCAAGAAGACGACCGATCGCATGGAGCGCGAAAAACGCGATTTTCACGAGCGCGTGGCTGAGGGCTACCGCGAGGTCGCGGCGGCGGATCCAAGCCGGGTCATCGTCTTGGATGGAACGCGCGATCAGGACGAGCTGGCGACGGAGATCCGCGACGTCGTGCTCAGTCGACTCACGCCCGAAAGGGCAACTCCGCGCTCCTCGTAAGAGGCGGCGGCCACGCGTCGCGCCGAAAAATGTGATTGTGCCCAAGCGAATGCCGCAGGCGGTTGTAGAGCCACCTCCTCGTCCTGACGCTCCTAAGCGCTTTATCGACCACGAGCAGGTCGTCGAATACTTCCGGCGCGTCGGACGCGACGGACTCGCTCATGCGTACATCTTCTACGGTCCGCGTGGCGTTGGCAAGAAGACGTTTGCGCGAGCGCTTGCGCTGTCGCTGCTGTGCGAGGACGCTGAGTCATTCCCGGTCGGCTACTGCGGTGAGTGCGGCGCGTGCAAGCGCGGCATCGCCGGCAGCTCGGGCGACATCATCATCGTCGACGATGAATTCGTGCACGCAGCCGATGCCTTCGCGGGCAAGCCGGAGCGAAAGACCAGCGACATCGGCATCGAGACAAGCCGTCGCATCATCCAGCTCATGAGCCTCAAGAGCTACGAGGGCGGCAGCCGGCTCATCGCGATCCTACCCGACTTTGACAACGTCACCAACGACGCGACCTACAACGCGCTGCTTAAGGAGCTCGAAGAGCCCAATCCCGGAAAACTATTCCTGATCACGACCGAGCACCTCGATAGCATCATCGAGACGATCCGCTCGCGCGCTGTCCTCGTGCGCTTCGATACGATCCCGGATGCGATGATCGAGCGCGAACTGATCAGCGAGTATAAAATGCCGAAGGCTCGTGCACTAGAAATCGCGCGCAAGGCGCAAGGCAGTTTGGGCGACGCGCTTTCCGAGCTGGACGAGGAGTCTTCTGGGCTGCGCCAAGCCGCGCGGGAATGGTTGCTCGCATGCCTGCGAACGCCCGGCAAACTGCCTCCGATGCCCGAGTTCGACAAGGATGAGCGGGAAAACGCGCGCAGTCAGCTGAGCGAGGTGTTGCGCCAGGCGCGACTGACGGCGCGGGATCTCATGGTCACCGCCTTGGGCAACAGCAATGTAGTGCTGGACCCGAGCTCGGCGACGGAATACCGGAAGACTGCAGAAGCGCTTGGCGCAAACGCCGCGCAGAAGGCCGCCGACGCAATCGACGCCATCAACGAAGCGGAACGCATGAGCGACACCAACATCGCGCCGGCCACGACGTTCGGTTGGCTGCAGATCCAACTCCGTAGTCTCTGACGTGGAACGCCGCGCGTTCCTGGAGTCAAGTTCGCTCGCGGCGGCGAGTGCGCTCCATTGGCTTCGCGGCGGTGGGTTGTTCGGACAGGTGGCACAGGCGCCGCCGGGAGCGCAGGCGACTCCTATCCTACCAGGCGAGCCACCCAACACCATCTTCGTGGCGCTCGTCAAGGCGATGCTTCCGTTCGACGATCCGCGCTTTGCAGCGCTTACTCCGGCAGCGATTGCATCGAGTGCGAACGCGCTGTTCGGCGTTGACAAAGACGCAGACATCGCTCGCAATCTGGCGGTCTTCGACAGCCTTTCGCTTTTCGCGTCGCCGCCCGCAGCGCTGACCTCAGCGGAGCTCGCGGTTTATCCCCCGGTGCCGGGTGACAAGTCCCAACCCGCGACTGTCGAAGCGCGCGTGGCAGCCGACGCGAAGTCATACCAGACGCTGAGTGCTCATTGGAACGCTGCGCAGACATCGTTCGCGTCCCTTCAGCTGCAAGAACAGCGCGCGTACGTCATGCTCTGGGCGCGCAGCGATCTCGGCATCCGGCGACGGTTCTACCGCGCGATGAAGTCGCTTATCATGGCGGCAGCGTACTCGATGGACGAAGCCTGGGCACTCATTGGATACGCTGGCCCGCTCTTGCATTTCCGTAGCTCATGACCAACATCGAAGCGGACATAGTCATTGTAGGCGCAGGCGCCGCTGGCGCGACACTGGCTGCGACGCTTTCCGAGTATACCAACAAGCGCATCGTCATGTTGGAAAAGGGCGGCTATTACACGCACGACTATTTCGATCAGCGAGAGCTCGACATGAGCATTTTGTATGCGCAGCGGGGTGGACGAACGACGGTCGACGGCGCGATTCCCGTGCAGAGCGGTGAGTGCGTCGGTGGTGGCACGACGGTCAATTTCGCACTATGCTTTGATCCACGTGAGGACGTGTGGAGCACCTGGAAGCGAGAGACGGGGGTCGGACCGTTTTCGTTCGAGCGAACAGCTAATGATTACGGGGTCAGCGGCCTCAACATGGCATCATGCCTGGCAGACGTGAGACGCCGTCTGAACGTCCACACACCGGCCGACGATCAGATCAACGGCAACAACCATATGTTCGCAGCAGGCTGCAAAGCGCTGGGCGTGCAGACCAAACGTTTCGAGCTCAACATGATCGACTGCATCGGCTGCGGCTATTGCGGGCAAGGATGCGCGTACGATCGCAAACTGAGCACGATGGTCACCTACGCGCACGACGCGTTGCGGCGTAACGTGCGGCTCATCCATCACTGTGACGTGCACTCCATCCAGTTCGCGCAGCGCGGCTCGCAACGCGTGGCGACTGGGCTCACGGCAACGGTACGCCCGACCGCGCCCGGCTCAGAGAAGAACTCGGTAGAACCGGGTGAGATCACAGTCAGCGCTAAGCTGATCATCCTCAGCGCAGGTGCCATCGCGTCACCGGTGCTGTTGCAACGCTCCCATCTTCCCGATTCCAATCAGATGATCGGACGCGGCCTCGTGCTCCATCCAAGCCTGCCGATCGCAGGTGTCTTCGAGCGCGACCTCGTCAACTATCGCGGCATCACCGGCGCGATCTACAGCGATCAGTACTATAGCAGCCACGGCTTCTATTACGAGTGTCTTTTCGATCATCCAGTCGGGGCCGCGTGCGCCTTGCCGGACATCGGGTCCGAACACTTCGCGCTGATGTCGCAGTACTCGAAACTCGCGGGCTTCGGTGTGATGCTGGTCGACTCAGTTGGATCGCGCAATGGTGTGGTATGGGACGGCCAAAGTGCTGCGATCATTTATCATCTGAGTGAACCGGACAAAGAGCGGCTGCGCTTCGCCGCACGTCGGGGCGTCGAGATCATGTTCGCGGCCGGCGCCAAAGAAGTCGTGTTGACGTCCGATGAGCAGCTCGGAGCACTTGGCGGCGCGCGCTTCAAGAGCCGCCAGGACGCTGCGCTGTGCGATCACATGCAGTTTCGCCCATGCGAAACGTTCTTGGTCTCCTCGCACTGCCAAGGTACCGTCAAGATGGGTGAAGACCCCAAGCGCAGCGCCGTCAACGCGCGCGGCGAGAGCCACGCGTGCAAGAACTTGATGGTGTGCGATGCATCGGTGTTTCCAACTTCATGCGGTGCGAACCCGATGATCGCGGTGATGACGTTGGCGCGATATCAAGGCAGGCGCGTCGCGAACGAACTGAGCCGTTACGCTATGTGACGATCACGTAAGACCGTCTAGACAGAATGGCCGTCCAGCGTGATATAATCCCCTGTGAGAGCGCCATGTCGATCAAAGAAATCACGCTTCCCGAGACCAAGCCAGCGACCGAATGGGTGCGCGGCCGCGCGTTGCAGAAGGTGAGTCCGCAAGACCCACACGCACGTGCCCAATTGAAGCTTGGCTCAGCGATGCTGGCTTGGGCGGAAGAAGGTGGACGGGGCCGCGTTGGCACCGAATGGGAGTTTCGCGTTACGCCGCCGCATGAGATCACCCGGCCGCTTGTTCCGGATATCGCGTTTCTGTCGTTCGCGCAGCTCGCATTTGAAGAGCGCGAGGCCGCGCTCATCCCGCGTATGGCTCCCACCGTTGCCGTAGAGATCAAATCGCCAGATGATCGGCGCGCCGACATCGACGACAAAATACGCACCTACCTCGCTGCCGGCACGCAACTCGTGCTGTTGGCCGACCCGAAAGACAGCGCGTTTGCGGCATACGACTCAGAGGGCGTTCACCGGTTCGCGGCCGACGACACGTTCACACACTCGTCGATGCCGGGCTTTTCAATCAAAGTAGCTTCGGTCTTCGAAGAAATACGACCTAAATAGACTGCTAGCCCAGTCGCGCGCCTTGCAACGCTGAGCCGCAATTGCACGTGCGCTTTGTTGGCATCTGCGCGACCATGTCTTTGATCACGCGCTTCACGCGTTCGTTGTTCTCGTTGAATACTTTGATGACGCCCTCGTGCGTGACCGGCTCGATGCCCTCTTCGCCTTCCAACCCGACATCATAATCCGTGATGAGCGCGATGTTCGTGTAGCACATCTCGAGCTCGCGCGCCAAATAGGCTTCTGGGTATTGCGTCATATTGATGACTTCCCAGCCGGCCGCGGCGAACCAACGACTTTCGGCCACGGTAGAAAAGCGAGGCCCTTGGATGCAGACAACCGTGCCGCGTTCGTGCACGGGGATCTCTTGTTTCCCAATCACATCGATCGCCAGCTCGCGCAGCTGTGGGCAATATGGATGCGCGAACGAGACGTGCGTCGTGATCGGCCCGTCATAAAACGTATCTTTGCGCGCGTTGGTGCGATCGACAAGCTGGTCGGAGACCACGAAGTCGCCCGGCTTCACCCACCCTTGCAGTGAGCCCGCAGCGGTGGGCGCGATGATGCGGGTGACCCCGAGCTCTTTCATCGCGAAGACATTGGCTCGATAGTTGATCATGTGCGGGGGCAGCGCGTGCGTCTTGCCGTGGCGCGGCAAAAACGCGACGCGATGTCCGGCCATCTCGCCGATAGCGAGCACATCCGACGGCGCGCCGTACGGCGTCTCGACTTTGAGCTCGTTCATGCCTTCGATGAGCGAATAAAAACCTGAGCCGCCGAACACGCCGATCTCCGCGGTCTGTTTCACCGAGATGCCCTTTCAAGCAGAACGCCCTTCAACGAGGGCGTTGCTTTCATATGAAGCGGAACTTAGGATTCGGTCTTGAAATCGCTTGGTTTAAGGCTTTCGATGTATTTCTTGAAGCGCTGCATCTCTTCTTCCTCAGCCTTCTTGTCGTACACCGACTCCTCGAGCACGATCTTGTCGCTCACGTAGATCGGGGCATTGGCGCGCAGCGCGAGCGCGATGCAATCGCTCGGCCGAGCGTCGATCTCCTGATCTTCGCCGTTGCACTCAAGCACCAATTTCGCGAAAAACGTGCTATCGCGAATGTCGTGGATCACGATCTTGGTCAGCTTCGCATTGAGGCTATCGAGCATGGACTTCATGAGATCGTGCGAGAGCGGACGCGGCACCGCTTGGCCTTCGAGCGCGAGCTGGATCGCGGTGGCTTCGAAGGCCCCGATGAGGATCGGGAGGTATCGTCTGCCCTCTAAGTCCTTGAGGATGACAACGGGATCGTGCGTGAGCAGATCGATGCCGAGTTTGTCCACCTTCATCTGGCGCATGAGAAATCGACGCGGCCTTCTGCACAAAGCACATGGTTCCTATCGTGCGAGCGCACACCTAACGCGCGTGGCGCAGGACCGCGCGGATGCGCTCTGGAAGCCGCCGGGCCGTGCAAGCGACGCCGACGCCGAGCGTGCCCGCGTTGAACGCGTTACCGGCCGAGCAACACAAGCTTATCACGCAGGGCTACGAGACGCTCATCGCGCTCGTTGTCGCGTTTATCGTATGGCGATTATGCTTTGCGGCGATCGATCGTTTCTTCGCCAGGCGCTTGTTGTTGAAGCATCCGCGCGCCAAGACATACTTGTCTCCCATCAAGTCGATAGTTGGCGGCGTCATCGTCGTCGTGCTCGCGCTCACGCTACTGCGCATCTGGGATGTCGATATCGGACCTGCCGTGTGGTCAGCCGGCGCGATCACCGCCGTGCTTGCATTCGGCGCGCAATGGGTCGTGCGCGACTGGCTCGCCGGGTACTCGATCTTTGCAGAAGGGCAGTTCGACGTCGGTGACCGCGTCGAGATCACGACCGGCATCAACAGTCTCATCTCGGGCGTCGTCGAGGCGATCGGTGTGCGCACGACGCGGCTCATCGACCGACACGGGCGCTCGGTCTTCATCCCCAACGGCAACATCTATGTGACGACCAATCTCAGCCGCGGTGCCAAACGGCTGGACATCTCCTTCGATGTTCCCTGGCGCGGCACAGTCGATGACATGAAGAAGGCGATCCTCGCGATCGCAAAGGGCGCTGCGCAAGTCGCGAAGATCGACGATCAAAGCGTCTTCGTCACGCTCGACGCGTTCACGCCGGAAAAAGCCACGTTTCGCGTTTCCGTCCGCGCGCCCGACCCGCACGCCCACGTTGATGATGGTGCGATACGAGAATATCTCGCGGAACAGTTGCAAGCCAAAGGCTGGCTACCGAGCGGTGAGAAGGATGAGTCCGCGACGCCAGCCGACGGATCGGCGAAACAAAGCTGATGTCGCTCGCGTGCGGCATCGTCGGCCTGCCGAACGTCGGCAAGTCGACCCTCTTCAATGCGATTACCCGCAGCGCAGCCAGCGCGGCGAATTATCCTTTTACTACGATCGATCCGAACGTCGGCATCGTGCCGGTGCCGGACCCGCGTCTAGCGGTGCTCTCAGAGATCTTTTCGAGCAAACAGATCGTGCCGTCGACGACGACGTTCGTCGACATCGCCGGCTTGGTGCGCGGCGCCTCGAAGGGCGAGGGACTTGGCAACGCTTTTCTCTCTCACATCCGCGAAGTCGATGCGATCGCGATGGTCGTACGCTGCTTCGAGGACAAGAACGTCGTGCACGTCGAGGAGCATCCTGATGCACTGCGCGACATCGAGATCATCACCGTCGAGCTCGCGCTCGCTGACCTGGGCACCGTCGACAAGCGGCTTGAGAAAACGGAAGCGCGCGTGAAAGCGGATCCGAAACTCGCGCCCGAACTCGCGGCGCTCACCCGACTACGCGACGCGCTTGATGCCGGCAAACCCGCGCGCGCGATTGCGCACGATGAGCTCACGCTGTCCCTCTCAAAGGAACTGTCGTTGCTCACCGCAAAACCGTTGCTTTACGTCGCGAATGTCGACGAAGCCGGCCTGACCTCTCCGTCGCCTCAAGTCGCCGCCGTGCGAGCGCGGGCGGCTATGGAACAGGCAGAGTGCATTGTCGTCTGCGCGAAGCTTGAGGCCGAGCTCGCGGCGCTGCCGCCCGATGAAGCGGCGGCGTACGCCAAGGAACTAGGAGTGGAGCAAAGCGGCCTGGACCAGCTGATCCTGGGCAGCTACCGGCTCCTCAATCTCATGACATTTCTTACTGCCGGCGAAAAAGAGACGCGCGCATGGACGATTGAGCGCGGCACCAAGGCGCCACAGGCCGCCGGCGAGATCCATAGCGATATCGAGCGTGGTTTCATCCGCGCCGAGATCGCGAGTTACGACGACCTCGCCAAGCTGCGCAGTTTGGCAGCCGTCCGGGAAGCGGGACTACTGCGCTCAGAAGGCCGCGACTACGTGATGCAAGAGGGCGACGTCGTCAATTTCAAATTCAACGTCTGAGTATTCGGTATAAGGTATAGGGACGAAACGATGGCCACCAAAGTTGAGACCAGCCAACCCGACGGCGCGCTCCAGACAAAAGAGCGCTATGCGCACGAGCCCGGCGTCTTCGGCGAAGCGATCGCCTATTTCAATGAAGCGGCCGATCGGCTCGAGCTCCCAAGGACGATCCGCCGCATCCTCACGCATCCGTCGCGTCAAGTGATCATCTCAATCCCGTTCCAGCGCGACAACGGGGAATTCGAAGTCTTCACCGGCTACCGCGTACAGTACAACTTCGCGCGTGGTCCGGCCAAAGGCGGAATCCGCTACCATCCCGGCGTCACGCTCGATGAGGTCACGGCGCTCGCTTTCTGGATGACCTGGAAATGCGCGGTGGTCGACCTGCCGTTCGGCGGCGGCAAAGGCGGCGTGACGTGCGATCCTTCGAAGCTCTCCCCAGGCGAGCTTGAACGTCTGACACGGCGCTACACGGCTGAGATCATCGAAGTCATCGGACCGGATAAAGACGTGCCCGCACCCGACGTCGGCACGACCCCGCAGACCATGGCGTGGGTTATGGACACGGTCTCAATGCATTTGCGTTCCCACACGCCCGCGGTGGTGACCGGCAAGCCGATCTGCGTCGGCGGTTCGAAAGGCCGCGTCGAAGCGACGGGCCGCGGTGTCATGATCTGCATCGAAGCAGCATTAGAGAAGATGGGCAAGCAGCTGCGCGGGCAGCGCGTCGTCGTCCAAGGATTCGGCAACGTCGGTTCGATCACGGCGAAGCTGCTGCACGAGCGCGGCGCGAAGATCGTGGGCATCAGCGACCAGTTCACCGGGATGCACAATAAGAACGGCATCGATCCTGTCGCCGCGGCTGACTACGTCGCCAGCCCGACCAACGAAAAACGCAGTCTCGAAGGTCTGCCTGGAGCGAGCGCGATCAGCAACACCGCGCTCATCGAACTCGAGTGCGACATCTTGGTTCCGGCGGCGATCGAGAACCAGATCACGGCGAAGAACGCGCGGCACATCAAGGCGTTCTTGATCGCCGAGGGAGCGAACGGGCCGACGACCCCCGAAGCGCACCAGATACTTTCCGATGCCGGCATCACGATTATCCCCGATATTCTCGCCAACGCGGGCGGCGTGACGGTCTCATACTTCGAATGGGTGCAGGACCGCATGGGCTACTACTGGCGCGAGAGCGAAGTGAACGATCGGCTCAAGGACGTGATGCGCGAGAACTTCGACGAGGTCTGGAACATGGCTGAGCAATATAAGGCACCGCTGCGCCAGGCCGCGTACATGCTCGCGATCCGCCGTGTCGTCGACTGTTACCAAACGCGCGGCATCTACGCCTAGGGCCCGTCGATCCGCTCGTAGGACTTAAGGAAGGCCGAACAATCCAGCGATTCAATTTGAAAGCAGCGGCGACCGGCGCGCTCGCAGCGCTCGCAGCTATTGCGGCGATGGGTCCAAGCCCCGCAGCGGCCGACTGCAATCCCTCGTTCGTCGTGCCGCAACCGCTCTATCGCGTCGTCACGCCGGAACAAGACGCCGACGACGTGTCGTTTAGAAATCCGCACATCATCGTCGCCACCGACGCCGCTGATTTCTCCTCTGTCGAACGCATCAGCCTCATACCCGAGTCGGGAAAACCGCTCGACTTAAGCCCGTCAGAGCTATCCACCAAGCCACAGGATCTTCGTGGTATTGAATTCACGTCGCTGTACGGCCATCCCGCGACGCTGGGTGCCGTGCGCGTCAAGAGCTTAGCGCCTTCAACAGAGTACGAAGTCGTGTTGATCGTGCGCACCGCCCAGGCGCCCGGGTGCCCGCCTGCGCTCACCGAGCACGTCGGACGCTTTACGACTGAAGCGCAGACCGCGCTCGAAGCGTACGGTGATTTCGCCGACACGCCTGACTCTGCGCCGACCGGCGATGCGGCCACGATGAACGGCCAGCTCGTCTTCCAGAAGTCGCGCGAGGTGTTGCGCACCGTGCGCTACCCGTCATTTATCGCCTACATCGTGCACGTGCGCTCCAACACGGGAGGCAAGCCGTTTCTCGAATCGTACCACTCGATCGTGCGCACGCAAGACGACATCGTGCTTACGCACAAGACGCCGATCGAGACGACGAGCAAGCCTGACGCTCCCTACGGCGTGAGGTTCGAACTTCTCGGTTATAAGATCACGCCGCACTCAAAAGGGTATCAGCCGGAGCCGTTCGGCATTCCGCAGATCTCGCCGCTCTATTCGTTCGGAATGCGGCCGATCGGAGAAGTGCTTCAAATGCCGCCGACTCCCGAGCCCGAACCGAGCGACATCCGTTCGTTGGGCCGGATCGAAGCGGTCGCGCAGGATTATGACGTCACGCTAATCGGCGTCGAGCGTTATCGCGTGCGTTGGGCGTATCATCTACGGCTGACACCGCGGCAGGATCCGGGGGTGTATCGGCTGCGCGAGATGTTCGTCGACACGCAGACGTTCGTCCCGTGGGAGATCGTCAGCGCCGGGATCTTCCCGAACGGCGCCGCCTCGAAGGTGCCGTGGAATGTGCATTACACGATCTCGAACGGTTATTGGCTTATGACGCAAGAATCGACGCAGGCGACGCTGCGGGTTGGCGGTATGATGAAGGCGACAACGTCGCGCAGCTATGATGGTTTGACCTACGCGTTGTCGGACTTCCAATATCCGAAGGACATGCAGGACTTCTCGTTCTTCGACACCAGCGCCAGCGAAGCAGCGGAATACTAGAACGCAAATAGGAGATCGATGGACACCAAGACAGCAGCTGACAAACTCGACGAATTTATCCGCCCGACGACATTCCCCGTCGCGGTGCGGCTGCTCAAAAACGGCGAAGCGCCTCCGCCCAAGTCGCGCCGTCCGCTGGAGGACATGGGCAAGCACGTCACCGTGTGCCAAGGCTGGGGCATCGCGCGCAAGTACGGATGGACGACGGTGTTGCGCGCCGAGGACATGAAGTGCCCGCTCGGAGCATTGGTTGCCGGCTTCGCCGCGCCCAACGCGTATTATGATGAAGGCAACCTGTGCGCGGGCATGTACACAAAAGACGAGGCGTCGGGCGCGCGCAGCGAGGCGTCGGTCGCCAAGTTCGAGCCGGGCGAAGTCGACGCAATCGTCTTTGGACCGCTCGCGCGCGCGGAGTACGAGCCGCACGTTTTGATCATCTACGGCAACGCAGCGCAAGTCATGCGGCTGGTAGCTGCCGCACTGTGGAAAAATGGCGGCCGCATCGCGTCATCGTTTGCAGCGCGCATGGATTGCTCGGATCACCTAGTCGTGCCGCTGCGCACCGACGATTACCAGGTCATTCTGCCCTGCAACGGCGACCGGATCTTTGCCGGCGCGCAGGACGACGAAATGGCGTTCAGCTTGCCATGGCACCGGATCGACGAGCTCATCGAGGGCCTTGAGGGCACGCAGAAGGGGGGCATCCGCTACCCCATCCCCTCGTTCTTGACCTACGAGCCGGGAATGCCGAAGAAATATCAAGAGCTGCTCGATATGCAGTTCGCCCGCCCTCCAAAGGCGCCCAATTAAGCCCCCTCGAAGAAAGGGCGTCTCAGGGCGCCTGTGGGTGACTCCGATGGCCGGACCCGAGACGGATTTCATTCCATCTGACCCAGGCAGCATGCCGCGCTACCGCCGGCGTGCACTTGCGATTTTGATCGCGTTCGTTGTGCTCTCGTTCGGCATCCACGCGCTGATCGGCCCCACTGCGACTGTCATGTCTCCGATGTTCCGGATCCCAGACACGCCCGATCAAGGCGTCTCGATCGTCACGTTGTCGCGCGCGAAGCTGGCGATGGTCAAGCCGACGCCGACGCCGACGCCGCCACCGCGGCTCCTCCGCCGCACGATCGCCAATCTGGCGCCGCTCAAATATCTCGAAATGGGATTGCGCGAGCTGCGCCATGCGATCAAGCCGCCGGCGCGCCGCACCGCGATGCTGGCCGTCCACCCTGAGGTCGAACCAAGTCCGACCGAAGGTCCCGACGTCTCGTCAGCGACGGATCAGATGCCGACGCGCAAGCCCGGGAAAGGGCCCGGCGCGCAAGCGGATACCGGTGCTGACAAGAACCGCGTCTCCGGCAACGTCGTGTGGGGTGATGATAACCCGCCTCGCTTGCTGTCGATGGCCGGGTTGAACGGCGCGAGCGCGTCCGGGCGCCACGTGCGGCTTGAAGTCGAAGTGAGCCCGGAGGGCGAGGTGCTCAGCGTACGCATCGTGTCATCGTCGGGAGATCCGACACTCGATGCTGCGGCGGTCGACGCCGCGCGCAAAGCTACGTATCGTCCGGCGACGCTGAATGGCTTGCCGGTGGACGGCACCTGCACGATCGACTTCCCACCGCAAGACTCGACGACGACGTGATCTCCGCTCCGGCGTCGCGCGCAACGCCGGCGTCGCCGAAAGAGCGGATCGTCGCCCGCGCCAAGGAAATCGGCTTCGACCTCATTGGCGTTGCGAGCGCGCAGCCGTTCGCCGACGACGAGCACGTGTTCAAAGAGCGTGTTGCCGGCGGCCTCTTAGCGGACTGGCACTATCCTGACGCGACGATCGAGCGCACGTGCCGCCCGTCGCGCGTGCTGCCCGGTGCGCGATCGATCATCTGCACGGCGACCTCATACATCACGGATGCAGTCCCACACGATCCATACGCGCCCGGTATGCGCGGCGCAATTTCGAACTACTCGTGGGGGAAAGATTATCATCACGTCATCGGCCCGCGACTGCGCCGTCTTGCAGCGTTCATCGAACGCGAATTTCCGGGCCAGCACTGCGTGGCATGCGTCGATACCGGTCCGATGGTGGATCGCGCAGCGGCGGTGCGCGCCGGCATCGGCTGGTTCGGCAAGAACGCGAACCTACTGACGCGCGAATTCGGCTCGTGGGTGTTTCTAGGTGAGCTCATCACGACGCTCGAGCTTGAACCGGATGAGCCGCTAGTGAAGTCGTGCGGTCAATGTGTCGAGTGCATCTCGCGCTGCCCGACGGGTGCGATCGGGCCCAGCGGCTCCGTCGACGCGCGACGCTGCATCTCGCATCTCACGCAATCGCGCAAGGCGATCCCGCGCGGGTTGCGCCCTGCCATTGGCAACCGTCTCTGGGGTTGCGACGATTGCCAAACCGTGTGTCCGGTCAACGAACGCAAGGAGCTCGCCGCCAAGAGCAAGGCACGCGCGGAGTTCGCGCCGCTTCCGCACATCGGCACGTCGATGGATCTCGCGTCCGTCCTCCACATGACGTCGTCGCAGTTCCGATCGTGGTTTGGACCGACCTCGATGGCGTGGCGCGGCAAAGCGGTCCTGCAGCGCAACGCCGCCGTCGCGCTTGGCAACTCGCGCGATGTGCGCGCGCTCGGTCCGCTCGTCGAGGCCCTCTCCGATCGCAAACCGCTCGTGCGCGGCCACGCAGCGTGGGCCGTCGGTCACCTATGCGCGCAGATCGGTGGTTCGCTGTCGGAAGACGATACAGCGCCGGCTCGAATGGCATTGCGCTCGCTCTTGCGGCGCGAACGGGACCAGTCGGTGCGCGAAGAGGCGACGCTAGCCTTACAGCTGTTCGACGACGAGCGGCAAGAACTCGCCTGACGGTGCGCGCACCGACAGATCGCAGCGCGATGTCGCGGGTGTCTCGTCAGGGTTGACTTCGACGACAAAGGACCCCGCCTGTCGCGCCACCTCGACGAGACCAGCCGCCGGAAAGACGATCGCCGACGTTCCCGCGACGATGAACACTTCACTCGCCGCCGCAGCCTCATAGGCGCGCTCGTACGCGCCCGCTGGCAGCGCTTCACCGAACCAGACGACGTTTGGACGCAACACGCCGCCGCACGCGCACCGTGGTGGCGTTTTGCCGTCGATCGGCGTCGGTACGCGCTCGCCGCAGCGGACGCATCGCGACGTCCGCACGTCGCCATGCAGTTCGATGACATCGTGCGAGCCTGCGCGCAAGTGCAAGCCGTCGACATTTTGCGTGATGAGCGTGAAGGAAGGCACGCGCCGCTCGAGCTCGGCCAACGCGACGTGTCCGGGATTCGGTTGGGCAGCACCGTGGGCGCGCAAGCGCTCGCGGTACCACTCCCACACCAAGGCCGGATCGCGCCCAAAGGCTTCGGGCGTGGCTAGCGTCATCGGGTCGTGGTTGCGCCAGAGCGCCCGAGAGCCGCTGCGAAACGTCGGCAAGCCGCTTTCTACCGACATGCCCGCGCCTGAAAGCGCCGCAGCACGCTGTGCCGCACGAATGCGTTCGGCCACGGTTTTCGCCTGCGCCGAAATCGTCACGCGCCGGGGTACTCCGCTTGCAGTCGTTGCGCCTTGCATGGGCGAAGGGGGCCGGCCCGCACATCACGTTCGCTGTCGGCCCGCGCGCTAGATCGCGGGATGGAGGGTCGCGACATCATGAACCTCGGAGCTCTCGAGATCACTTTCTGCGGTCACTCTGCATTCGCGTTCAAAACGCCGTCTGGGAAGCACGTCATCGTCGATCCGTGGCTGGAGCAGAACCCTGCGTGCCCACCGCGCCTGAAGAAGCCGGCCAAAGTCGACACCCTGCTGATCACGCACGGGCACGGCGATCACATCTCGGACGCGGTGAGCCTGGCCAAGCGCCACGACGCGACGTGCATCGCGATCTTCGAGACCGTGCTATGGCTCGGCAAGAAGGGCGTGTCCAAGCTGATCGGGATGAACAAGGGTGGCACGGTCGAGCACGACGACATGAAAGTCACGATGGTGCATGCCGAGCACAGCTGCGGGATCCAAGACGGCGATCAGGTGATCTATGGCGGCGAAGCCTGCGGCTACGTCATCGAGTTCGAGAACGGCATAAAGATCTATCACGCTGGCGATACGTGCGTGCACAGCGATATGAAGATCATTGGTGAGCTATACGAGCCGGACATCGCACTGCTGCCCATCGGCGACCTTTACACGATGGATCCGGTGCAGGGAGCGTACGCGATCAGGCTGTTAGGTACGGATGTCGTCGTGCCGATGCATTACGGTACGTTCCCAGTCCTGACCGGCACGCCCGCGAAGCTGCGCGAGCTGACGAAAGATATCGCCGGATTGCAGATCATCGACCTCAAGCCGGGCGAGACGCTGACCGGAAACCTGGATCGGCTGGCGCTCGTCTAAGCGACCTTCACGACGATCTTGCCGATCAGCTGGCCGATCGCGACGGCGCGATCCGCGCTGTTGCTCAAGTGGCGGTAGATCTCGCGCTGCTTAAGAATGCGGTGAACGTCCGAGGTATCGAAGAGCTCCGCGAGCGTGTGCCGGTACAAATCCTCGATCTTGTTTTCCACGTCGCGGGCTTTTTTCGCGCATTTGACAGCCGAGTCGGGTGACGTCGCGATGTCGTTAACGGCGGTTTTGATGTCGTTGGCCGCGGCGGTGAGCATTTCGGCCATCTTCTGCATCTGCGGCGTCGCATCGGCCTTGAAGAGCTGCGCCTCGGTTGCCGCGCTCGCGAGATAGTAGATCATTTCATCGATGCCCTGGGCGAGATTGTAGATGTCTTGGCGGTCGAATGGAGTGACGAAGGTGTCCGTGAGGGCTGCAACGGTCTGCGACACGATTTGCTCGCTGCGTATACGGATTGCCGCGATCGCCTCCTCGGTCTGCGAGCTTGGCGATTGGAAATAACGTTCGAGCGCACCGGCCGCCTGCACGAGCAGAGCGGCGTGTTGCCCCATAATATCGAGGAACTGCGCTTGCTTGCGCCCGGTGAGCATATCAGACAGCCACACCATAGTTCGTCACCTCCAAGCGGCTAATGGAACAGCCGCACGACAAATCCCGCAAGCGCACCACTGGCGAATGCGACGGGAATGGTGATCACCCATGCAAACACGATTTGCGCCGCCACACTCCAACGAACACGCCGCACCTTCGCGGCCGCCCCCACGCCAATGACGGCGCTCGCCGTCGTCTCCGTCGTGCTCAGCGGCGCGCCCGCGAACGACGCGGCCATCACCGTTGCGCCTGCCGCGGCCTGAAACGCGAGTGCGTGCTGCGGTCTGATCGTGAACAGCTTTCCGCCGACCGTCTTGGCGACGCGCATGCCGCCGAAGGCCAGGCCCACCGCAAAGGCGCTAATCGCCGCGACGATCGCCCACAACGGCACATGGAATGCCTGGCTCGCTACGCCGCCTGCGCCGGCGGCGGCGATCATGCCCATCATCTTCTCCGCGTCGTTTGCGCCGTATCCTAGCGCCTGCAATGCGACGGTGCCGTACTGCAGGCGCATGATACGGTCGCCCAGCGTGCGCGATACAGGGCGCAACAAGAAAATCAAAATCGCGTATACGAGCGCGCCCATCAGAAAACCCGCGACACACGACCCCAGCGTGCTAACGACAACCTTGGTCACGCCGCTCCACATGATCGCGTGTGGTGGACCGGCTACGAGCAATGATCCGACCATCGCGCTGACGAGCGCGAGCGACATGCTGGTCGGCACGCGCATCGCATATGAGACGAGCACCGCCGCCAGCGCGGCGGTCACGGCCGCTAGCAGCAGCGGCATCCCGACGTGCGAGTAGTCGGCGATTCCGCGGCCGAGCGTCGTCGCGACCGCGGTGCCGAACAGCAGCGGTCCGGCGAACGAGCCCACGACGATCAGCGCGAACGCGATCGGCACCGGGATTGTGCGGCTGGAGGCGGCCGCTGCGAGCAGATTGCCGCCGTCGTTGAAACCTGCGACGACGTTAAATGCGAGCGCGCTCACCACGATTGCGATGACGAGCCCGTCGTGCGTCGCTCAATCCCTCCGTTTACAAGATAGTCTTGCCGAGAGCCGAGCAGATGAGCTCGACCGCGATGGTGGCCGTGCGGTTGTGCTCATCCAGGACCGGGTTGACCTCGGCGACCTCAAGCGAATCAGCGCAGCCGCTCTCGGCGATCATTTCCATCGCTAGGTGAGCTTCGCGATAGGTCAGGCCGCCCGGCACGGGCGTGCCGGTTCCCGGTGCGAGGCTGGGATCGAGTGAATCGATGTCGAGGCTCACATGCATGCTGCGCGGACCTCGGCATGCGACCGCCAGCGCCTGCTCGATGACTTTCGCGATGCCCAGGCGGTCGATGTCGCTCATGGTGAAGCAAGTGAAGCCTCGGTCGCGTAGCGCCTGGCGCTCAGCGGGGTCTAGATCGCGCAGTCCGACGAACACGCAGCGGGCTGCCTCGATCGAGGGCGCCGGGAAGCGGTCGGGCGGGAAGAACGCCTGCGCCTCGCCGAGGGCGACTGCGACCGACATTCCGTGGACGTTCCCCGTCGGGCTAGTGCTAGGAGTGTTCAGGTCGGCGTGGGCGTCTATCCAAATCAGCCCCTGCGGTCCACGGACGCGCGCAAGTCCGGCCAGCACCCCGATCGCCATCGAATGGTCGCCGCCGATCACGAGGGGAAAGTGGCCTTTGCGGGCAGAGCGCTCGACCTCGTCGGCCGCATGCTCGCTCGCGGCGCGGACGGCCGTCACAAAACGCGGCGTGTGCCCGCTGCGCGCAGCCTCTTCAGCTTCGGGAACCGAGACATTGCCGCGATCGTGGACCGACACGCCCAACTTTTTCAGGCTTTGGACGAGCCCGGCTTCGCGCACCGCATCAGGCCCGAGGCGCACGCCATGGCGACCGGCTCCATAATCGATCGGCACGCCGATAATATCGACATCGGGCATCGCGGCTCGGTTCGTGACGCAGACCCCGATTCTTGCCCCGCGGGAGGCGCCCGTCAGCGGCGTGCGAGAATGAAGCGCCGGGCGACATCTTCTTCCTTTAGGAAGCCTTCAACGCTATGCGCCTGGCTTTGCTCGCACTATTCGCCGCCGCGGTTTTTATCGCGGCTGGTAACACCGCGTCCAAGGGTCTCGTGCTCGATACCGAGCCGACCCTACACCCGACACTGCAGACACGTTTGCTGGCGCTGGAACCGAAACTGCGCCGCCTCGCCAATAGAACGCCAGGCCTCGTCGCGATCACCGTTGCGGACGTCGACGGCGAGACGCCGATCGACGTCAACGGTGACGTCAACCTCCCCGCCGCTTCCGTGATCAAAGTTGCGGTGATGGTCGAGGTGATGCGTCAAGTCTGGCTCGGCCGTTTTGGTTTGGAGCGCGAAGTCACGCTGATGCCGCAGGATCGCGATTGCGGCTATGGTGCGCTGTGCGACGTGGACGCCGGCATGCGCTTTTCAGTTCTCAATCTCGTCCGGATCATGATCGCGAACAGCGATAACACGGCCACCAACATGTTGATCCGGCTGGTCGGTCGCAGAAATATCAATAATACGATGGATGGGTTAGGCCTTACGCAGACGCGCTTGGGCGACAGCATCCGGTCGTACGACCGCAGTATCCGCACGGAGCGAACGAGCACGAATGACATGATGCGGCTGCTCTCGATGATCGCGCAGCGTCGGCTGATCAATGAAGCTGCGAGCAATTTGATGCTGTCGATTCTGTCGGAGCAACGGCACAATCAGCTGCTGCCGGAGCCGCTGCCAAAGGGATTGATCGTAGCTCATAAGACCGGCACCTTGCATGACACGTTAAACGACGTCGGAATCGTCGGGCTTGAGGGTTCGCCCTATATCATCTGCGTGTTGACAACGCATCTGGACGATCTCGACGACGGCGCTCGCTTCATCCGCCGCGCGTCGAAGGCCACGTATGATGCGTTCGTGCAAGCCGCGATGGCGCAGCCGTACCCGACTGAGGCGCCGGTGAGTCCGACGCCTGAAGAACCGACACCGGCACCGGAAGAATCAACACTGCAACCGGACACGATCCAGTCGCCGTAGCTCGTACTTAGCCTGGTACTAAAAATAACACCTTACGCGCGAAAAACATACTTGCGTTTTATCAACCCATCCACACTCTGAACAGCCGGTTATTCACAAGATTTCCCTCGAACATGTGTGCGTGATGAGCGTCATACTGTGTTAGCCGCGTCACAAACCTGAGGGGATGTGGGTCACATGTTCGATATACTATACACAGGGACCGCGACCCCATTTTAGACTTCGTGTGAGCTTTGTTGTCTCCAGGGGTCGCCGTCCGACGAAAGGGTTAGGGTGAGCGTCATGGCCATGGCAGGGCAGGCGCAACTCGATCGGGTCGGGTCAAGCGTCGATCTCGGACAAGAAGTTCTTTCTTGGAGGCAAGCACTTAAGTTAGCGTACTACTGGGCGCTATTATTCGCCGGCGCGACGCTGCTGGTTGTCTTCCCGCCTCAATTTGAAATCCACTCGATCTCAACGTACGTCAGCGTTGCGCTTGTGGCGTTATTCCTGGCGCTCAATGAGCGACCGCAAACTGGTTTCAAAGTCATCCATGCGCCCGTAGCCGCGATACTTGCCGCCGCTACTGCTACCGTGGGCTGGTGGGCGCTACCTCTCGCAATCGTCGGTCTTGGTGCGGTTCATATTCGCCTTCGCGAAGCCGGACGACCGCTCGGTTTGAGCATCTCTGCTCTAGCGGCGCAAATGGGTATTGCCGCGATCGCGATCCAGGCGATGATTCACGCGTACCAGTGGATGACGAGTTTTGCGCCACCGGCTCCAAACGCCCTACATTACCTCTTAACCCTGGGCGCAATTCTAGGGATCGGGATGCTGTGGCAGACCATCAACAATGGGCTACTCATAGTCGGGTTTGCCATCGTTGGTCAGCCGGCATCCTTCGTTAGATATTGGAGAGCCGGCTTCGTCGCGGCCCTTTGGGCGTATCTTCTTGCGGGCATGTACACCTTCGGCGGCATTGTTGGCGCCGTTGTGTTCTACTACGTCGTCGCACATACGCGAATGTTTGAGCGCATCATCCAGGCAGTCGAAGCACGCGACGAACGTGACTTCGTCAAGAACCAGTTCCACGAGATGATTCGAGAGTTCGTCGGCTTGCTGACACCTGATGATGCTCAATTCGCAGGCGACGTGCGATATATGGCCTTGCAGATGGGTCGGAAGCTTCAACTGCCAAAAGCCGACCTCGACAATCTCGGCTGGGCGGCCGAGTTCCATGAGATCGGTAAGTGCAAACTTAGAGCGGACGTGCGCGAAGGCGCTAACTTAACTCCGTCACAACAACAAGAGGCGCTGCGCTATCCGATGTTAGGCGCTCACGTACTCCGAAAGGCCCCTCGCGTTATACCTGAGGAGGTAGCCTACGCAGTGGAGCATCAGTGTGAAGCTTTCGACGGTTCGGGGTATCCGCACGGCATGCACGGCACGCGCATCCCACTCGCCGCGCGGATCATTGCTATTACACGTGACTATATGGCGCTGCTAACAGGCCACAACGCCGGTGGCCCCCAGTCGAAACAGGACGCTTTGCGCACTCTTTCTGAGCGCGCTGGTACTCAGTACGATCCCGCCCTCGTCGACCTGCTATGTCGAGAGATTGCTTGAGGCCTGGAATGCGCTCGTTAGCGCGCGATGATCGTCTCTTGAGTATGCGACGCGATGATCGTCTCTTGGGCGTGGAACATCGGTCCCGAGGCGATAATCGTTTCGAGAGAGTGCAACCAGTTCATGAGCTGGCCAAAAAGGACGCCAGCGTGTAACGAAAAGGCGTGTAGTTCAGAACCGAAATGCATGACGAGCCTCCAGCTGTCGATCGCACTAGGGGATTGAACCAAAACGCCTCAGATCGCACCGTCACTGCCAGACGGTGCGGTCGCTTTTTATCGACTAATAACTAAGGCGAAAATTGGAATCGGGCCCCCCAGGTACGTTTTACGATACTACGCGGGTCTCACTCTGTATATGTTCTGCCAAACATAGCGAGAGTGACGCCGACTCGCCCTAGTATTCGTTTGTTACAGAGCCACTATGTGACCCTGGTCACACTTGCATTATAGGGTGACCAGGCAAGCTCCCGCAAGAATATTCCGCTCAAAAGGGGACCAAAAGCTAAGAAGCTGCTGCCCTTTCCGCCTGTTGGATTTTGGCCCCCGCACCTAAGTCATACGTGGGTGTCAACCAGTGCCGATAGCCGGCCAATTCGCCTAGCGTCGCCTTGTGATAGATCTCGCGCAACGCGGTCGCTTTCGGGCCTACTTTGCCGCTGCCAACCGGCCGGTGATCCACCTCAATCACAGGTGCAACCTCGACCGCCGTGCCCGCCAAGAACACTTCGTCCGCGACATAGAGCTCGCTACGATCGATGCTACGCTCGATGACTTCAATGTTGAGCTCGCGCTGGCACAGCTCGATGAGGGTGCGACGTGTTATACCCTCGAGGATCCCGTCGCTGACAGGCGGTGTTATTGCAGCTCCGCCACGGACGATAAAGATGTTTTGCGCGCTGCCTTCGGCGACGTGGCCCTCCGAGTTGAGCATTATCGCTTCATCAAAGCCGTTGGAGACAGCTTCAGTCTTCGCAAGCGCGGAGTTGACGTAGACACCGGTCAGCTTCGCACGCGCTGGCGCGACGTTGTCGTCAATCCGCCGCCACGTTGAAACGCACGTGCGCAAGCCGTGCGTGGAATCAAAATACGCTTTATGCGGCACTTCAGTGATCGTGAAGTCGTGCGTCACCTTATGCAGTCGCACGCCGATCTCTTCAGCGCTCTTATACGCCAGTGGACGGATGTAGAGATCACATTGGAAGCCGTTCGCGCGCGCGAGCTCAGCGGTGCGTGCGCACAGCCGCTCGGGCGACTCCGGCAGCTCCATCATCAATAATTTCGCGGACGCCGCCAAACGTTCGTAGTGTTCGAGCAACCTGAAGAAGTAGAGCTGGCCGGCCTTGGCGTTCCAATATCCACGAATGCCTTCGAAACAGCCGGTTCCGTAATTGAGCCCGTGGGCGAGGATTCCGACCTTCGACTCGGCATACGGCACCAACGATCCGTTGCGGTAGATGATCAGTTTGTCCAGGTCCATTTGTGTTGTGCTCTCCTATCTCGTGCTCGAACGACTTTCCGCACAGCGCCCGCGTCGCCCTCGCGTTCGCTTCCGCGCCCGAGCTGGCGGGTGGCGCGCCGTGCACCCAGAACATGATACCCTCACCACTATACGCCGACACCAAGCGCGCTTTGACCGTGCAGGTGGCCAGCGTTTGCCGCCGATTGTAGGACAACCGCCAGTACCATGACGCACGCCGTGCTCGCCGTCACGCTCTCCGACGTCGGCTCATTTTTGTGGCGCTGGCTGCTCGCCTCGTTTGCGATGTTTTGGGCCGTGCTGTGGTCGTTGCTGCTCGGCTTTCTCGTCTCTGCGATGATCCAAGCCTATGTGCCCAAAGGTGGCCTAAGCACGTTGTTCGGCAAGGTCGGTTTGCGCGAGATCGCGCTGGCCACCGGGTTAGGCGCCGCGAGCTCATCGTGCAGCTATGCAGCTGCGGCCACCGCGAAGTCGCTGTTCAAACGCGGCGCGGCATTCACCACCGCGATGGTCTTTATGTTCGCATCGACCAACCTCGTCGTCGAGCTCGGGCTTGTGCTGTGGCGTCTCATGGGCTGGCCGTTCGTCGCGGCGGAGTGGATCGGTGGCCTAGTGCTCATCGCGGTCTTCGTCGCGCTTGCAAAGTTCTTGCTGCCCAAGCGCGTGATCGAAGAGGGTCGCGAGATCTGTCAGGTTTCAGACAATGGCGGCCACGAGCACGACCACGGTGATATGATCGCGCCCGGCAACACGCTCTGGGAGAAGCTACGTTCCCCGGTCGGCTGGCGGTATGTCGCGCACTATTTCCAGATGGATTGGTCGATGCTGCAGAACGACCTGATCCTGGGCTTTGTGATCGCCGGTCTGCTCGCGATCGCCGTACCCAACGAATGGTGGCAGCATCTGTTCGTCACGAACGCCCCATACGTGTGGCGCACGATCGCAAATGCGCTGGTCGGGCCAATCATCGCGGTGCTGAGTTTTGTCTGTTCGATCGGCAACGTGCCGCTAGCCGCGGTGCTGTGGCAGGGCGGAGCGACGTTCGGGGGCGTGGTCGCATTCCTGTATGCCGACCTCATCGTGCTGCCGCTGATAGATATCTACCGGAAGTACTATGGATGGAGGCTGGCGCTGTCGATGACCGGCGTGTTCTACCTTTCAATGGTGATCGCCGGAATTATCGTCCAGGTCCTCTTCTCGTGGGCGGGCGCGATACCGCATATCGCCGGCAACCTGCTGACGGACGTCGAGCAGTTCAGCCTCGACTACACGACGGTCCTCAATGTCGTGTTCGTCGTCGGCGTGCTCGGACTAATATGGTGGGCAAGCCGAGGTGCGGGCCAGGGACACGCCCACGCGGGGCATGGGGCGGCAGCCATGGCGAATGGGCCCGAGCCCGGCCACGAAGGCCATGACCACTCCGACTAATAGGTTGCATTCGAAATGACTTTGTGGTACAAAGTATAGGCATGAACGTCGAAGTCGAACGCGCGCTCGCTGACCTTACCGAGGTCAGAGACCGCCTCGCCAGCGTGCAGCGTTTCCGGGGTTACTCGACCGGGGTTGCGTTCCTTAGCGGCGGCATCGCGCTTGCCGGAGGGCTCGCCCAGTCGCAGCTCGTGCCGCATCCAAGCTCAGCGGCGGACGTCAAGGTGTACGTCACGATCTGGGTCTCGTGCTTCGCGGCAGCGCTGGCCATCTATTACGGAAACCTACTCGGCTGGTATTTGCGCGCCCGCGGACACCACGCGCGCTATCAATCGAAGACGGTTAGTGCGAGCCTGCTGCCTGCGCTCGCGCTCGGTGCGGTATTGAGCGCCGCGGTCTACCTGCAAGGTGTGCCCGCGATGCTACCAGGCATCTGGTACACCTGTTATGGACTTGGACTGTTCGCGTCGCGCAATCACGTGCCGCGCGGCGTCATGACCGTCGCCGCAATGTTCGGAATCATCGGCGCGGCGCTGCTGCTCTTGCCCAACCAATGGCCGGCGATGGTCTGGTGGGTGATGGCCGCCGGCTTCGCCATCGGACAATTTTGGATCGGTTGGCTGATCGCCGCCGAAGGGCGTACTGAAGCTACTACTATTCCGGAGACCTCTGCATGAATTCGACCAGCGCTCGCAAGGCGAGCAAGAAACCCGCGCGCACGAACGGGCGCGAAGCCCCGTACGCGTATGAAGGGCTTCAGCGCATCTTCCACGAGCGCGGACGCCTCGCCGTGTGCACCTGCTTGGTGGCACATCCCGAGGGCATGAGCTTTACCGACCTGCAAGACGCGTGCGGTCTGACCGACGGAAATTTGAGCCGTCATTTAACCGCGCTTTCGGAAATGGGCGTCGTGACGACGACAAAGGAGAGCGGTCACGGGCGGCCGACCACGATCTGCCGCATCACGCATGCCGGACGCACGCGCTTCCTGTCCTACATCGACGAGCTCGAGGCGGTCGTGCGCGAAGTGCACGCAAAGGCGCAAGGCGACACTCGCTCATCCGCTCGCCTGGCGACGACGTAGGTGGCTTGATGATCTCGACTAAACCGACCCGACTCATCGAGCTCGCCGACGCACCGATACCGGCGCATATCGCGATCATCATGGACGGTAACCGCCGCTGGGCGCGCGAGCGCGGCCTGCCAGTCGCCGAAGGCTATCGCCGCGGTGTCGTGACGCTCCGCGAGACCGTGCGCGCCTGCGGCGATTTCGGCGTCAGCATGCTCACCGTCTACGGTTTTTCGGAAGAGAACTGGTCGCGCCCGTGGAGCGAGATCTCGGTGCTGTTCGATATTTGCAGCGCGTTTGCGTATCAAGAGCTGGAAGGCTTACGGCGCGACAACGTCCGCGTGCAGGTGATCGGCAAATGGTCGGCGCTCCCCGAGCGGCCACGCCGTGCGCTTGAGAATCTGGTTAAAAAGACCGCCCACAACACGGGCACGGTCCTCAATCTCGCGGTCAATTACAGCGCGCGGACGGAACTGCGCGAAGCAGTCCACGCGTTGGCCGGCGACATTCGCTCGGGTGCGATCGACGCCGCTGCCATTACGGACGAGACGCTAAGCGACTACCTTTATACTAAAGGTATGCCGGATCCAGACCTTTTGATCCGGCCCGGCGGGGAATACCGGCTCTCGAACTTCTTGCTCTACCAGTGTGCGTATACTGAGTTGTACGTCACCGACGTCTGCTGGCCGGAATTCTCGCGCGACCAATTCAACGCGGCGGTCGCCGAATTCCAGCGCCGCCAGCGTCGTTTCGGCCGCTAACTCTCTCGCTTCCAAAACGGTCGAACGGCCGCATAGCCGCATTGGCCTCTTGTGAGCGCGAAAAATGAGCGCCCGCCACACGATGGGCTCAAATGAGCGAGTCGCGAGGGTCCCCTATCGGTAGAACCCGAACCAGCCGACGACATGCATTTCAAGCGGTTCAGTTGGCCCGTTGCGATTGGCCTTCTCCTCATCCATCTCGCCGCGCTCGCGGCTTTTTTCCCCATGTTCTTCTCGTGGGGCGGTCTTGCTGTCGCCCTCGTGTTGTGGTGGCTGACCGGCGCGGTCGGCATTGCGCTTTGTTTCCACAGAGTGCTGACGCACCGCAGCCTTGCGATGCCGCGCTGGCTCGAATATACGATCGCATTGCTCGGCACGCTATCGCTTCAGGGCAGCCCTATCGAATGGGTGGCGACGCATCGCCTGCACCACGCGCATGCCGACGACGGCGGCGATCCCCACGACGCGCACCGGGGTCTCCTCTGGACGCACGTCGATTGGCTCTACAAGCCCAACGATGCGCGTCCGAACGTCGAAGAGCAGCAACGCTACGCGATGGATCTGTGGTCGCAACCATACTATCGGTTCTTAACCCGCTACCAAGTGTGGTTGCAGGTCGCGCTTGGGCTGATCTTGCTTGCGGCCGGCGGTCTGTCGTGGGTTGTCTGGGGAATCTTCTTCCGGCTGGTATTCGTTTATCACATCACGTGGTTCGTCAACAGCGCGGCGCATAAGTACGGCTATCGCACGTATGAGACCAACGACCTCTCGACCAATTGCTGGTGGGTCGCGATCTTGACGTGGGGCGAAGGTTGGCACAATAACCACCACGCGTTCCCATTCTCGGCCAGGCATGGGCTGCGCTGGTTCGAGCTCGATACGACGTGGCTCCAGATCAAAGTACTGCAATCACTGCGATTGGTCCGCGATATCAAGCTTCCGACCGCCGCTATGCTGGCGCGGTCTGCAGCGCAACCGAAGTCGGTGCAACAGAGCTGATCGACAGCTAAGTCGGACCGTCTCCCGCGCTTAACGTAATCCGGCCGAGATCTCTCAGTGGGCTTTGGCGCAGGTCGCGCTGTCGGCGGTGAGCCATGAGCTGCCTCCCGGCGTGCCGAGTTCGTCGACCTGCGTGGTCTTCGTATCGCTGAGCTTAGTCATCGTCGTGCGGTATGGCATGGCCGGCATGCCCGCCGCCGTTACGGTACCGTTCCAGACGATCATCGCGCGATTAAAGCCAGGCGAGTTCTGTGTGCTCGATCCCTTGCTCGAACTTGCCGTCTGGACCCATTGTTTCTGGTTAGGATCGAGCCATATCTCCGACGTGCCTTCACCGCCAGCCGTCGTCTTGGTCAACAAATGCGTGCCGTCGGAGGACAAGGTCGTGAGCGAAGTGATTTGCGCAGTCGAACCATCGACCGCTTTCACCGAGCACGTCCACGTGCCAAGCATGAACTTCATCTGCGCCATGCTTTGCGACGAGCTGTCGGCTGCCGCCATCGTCACAAGCGCCATAAGCAGAAACGCGGTCGTCGAAGCGGTACGAGCGATCATGAATTCTCCATAACGTGCAAGTAATGCGTGTCGAATGCATGCAGCAAACCTTCTGCCTGCGCGTATGGACCGGGCGTATATGCGCGCGACGAAACGCCGAGCTGAGAAAGCTCGCACACGTGCCAATCCTGTCGATTGGTCATATCCCAGAACTCGACGGCGTCTGATACATCAAAATCCGCTCGCGACATCTCATCCGGATCAAACAGCCACACACAAGTCACCAATGTGCGGTTGATCGAAACGGGCGTCAAGTAATGCGCCATCACGTAATCGGGGTGAAGGCTTAGCAACATCGACGGGAAGATCTCGTAATAGTAGACGCGCTTACGGTCCTCTTCGGTCAATTCGGGGAAAAGTCGGCGTCTACTTGCCCCGTTGAGCGTCATCGTGGAGTTGCCATGACGCAACGACATGTAGCCGCCGAGCACTGAACCCGCAGAATTATCGTTGCGGCCGCTATCCCATGGGGAGACTCGATCCAACTGCGGATGTACGTTCGGACAGTGGTAGCACTCAGAGTAGTTCTGCAAGATCAATTTCCAATTGCACGCGAGGTCATAGTCGATGCGCTTGCCCTCGCGCAGCCGACCGATCTGCCAGCGATCGAATCGGCCGATTAGCGCGGGGTGAGCCTCGGCGAACGGCATTGGCTTCTCGGCCACGTTGACGAAGATGAGTCCTTCCCACGTCGTGAGCGCGGCTGAGTGCAACGGAAAATCGGCTTCTGCAAAACCTGGCACGTCGCGCATGTTGCGCGCCGTCATCAGCCTTCCGTCAAGACCGTATGTCCACGCATGGTACGGGCATACGATCGCGCCGGTGAACTTGCCGCTGGGCGCCTCACAAATCCGAGTGCCGCGGTGGCGGCACACGTTGAAATGCGCGTGTAGCGTCGCGCTCTTATCGCGCACGACGATGAGGCTTTCGCCGGCGATGTCTGCGGTCATGAAGCTGCCTACTTCCGGCAGCTCCTGTTCACGGCCGATGCAGATCCACGAGCGCGAAAAAATGCGCCCTTGTTCTTCCTTGAAAACGTCGGGCGACGTATAGTAGCGGCCCTCGAGCGTGTGAGCCGGAGACACGAGCTGCGCCTTCGTGAAAGTCGCCATTCCGGAGGGTTCTCGCGCAGGGGCGCGGTTACCCGCGGGCGCGAACCTGTGCGGTCAATGCTTTGCGACCTACACCTGCACAGCGATCGCAGCGACGGCGAATTCTCTCCGGAAAGTGTGATCGATGCAGTGGCCGATGCGGGCGTCGAGCTTGCGGCGCTCACCGACCACGACACCACCACCGGACATGCTGATGCGCGCCGTCGCGCGGCAGAGCGGGGTGTTCGCTTCGTTGGAGGGATCGAAATGACGACGTACGGCGCGGGCCGCGTCGTCCACGTGCTGGGTCTTGGCGTCTCCCACACGGATGAAGACCTGCGTTTTGCGAACGCGCAAACGACCCAGGCGTTCGGCGCGAATCAGGAGCGTTGGGTTCGGTTTCTCGCATCACAAGGCATCAGGGTTGAGTGGGAGCGCGACTTCACCGACGCGCCGGTCCGCTTGCCGGTCCTCATCGAGCGGCTCTGTCGCCGCGGGTTCGAAGACGGCGATCCGCAACGCTGTCATGCGGCATTCCGAGCATTCTTCGGAGCTCTACCACCCGAAGCGTATTCAGGATTGCCGACTCCGGCGCAGGGTGCGGCGATCATCCGCGGCGCAGGTGGCGTCGCGTTCCTCGCACATCCCGCCGAGTTAGTAGACGATGGGCTCGCCGACCAATGGCTTGACGAACTCGACGGGCTTGAAGCGATGTACTTGCGGTATGACACCGACCGTCGCTCCGAATTAGTCGGTCTAGCGCGGCGTCGCGGTAAGCTGTACTCGTGCGGCAGCGATTGGCACGGTTGGTTTCAAGGTCCCTACGTCAATCCGCGATTCGAGGCGCCGCCCGATCTTCTCCAAAGACTTTCGATTAGAACATTCCGTCAGCCGAAGAGCTCAGTGGACTGAGGTTGCTCGACTCTCGTCACGCTAGGCTCACGATGTCGCTTTGCGGCGACGAAGGCCAGTACGTCCTCGACCGGTCGCGTGTTTAACACGTCGGCCTTTGTCAACCCGGCCTTGCACGCGGTGCCGATGCCGAATCGCAAATGATCGAAGTCTTCAAATGAGTGCGCATCGTTGTCGACGGAGAAGATGCAGCCGAGCTCTTTTGCGCGCCGCGCTAACGGGGCGCTGAGGTCTAGGCGCGCGGGATTCGTGCTGATCTCAAGCGCGGTGCCTGAAGCGGCTGCCGCCCGAAAAACAGCGTCGGCGTCGAACTCATAGCCTGCTCGCTCTTCAATCAGCCCGCCTGTCGGATGCCCGATGATGTTGACGTACGGGTTCTCGATCGCTCGCAGCAGGCGCGCCGTCTGCTTCGCTTTATCGGCGGCGAAGCCGGAATGGATCGAGGCGACGACGATGTCAAGCTGCGCGAGCACGTCATCGGGAAAGTCGAGCGTGCCGTCAGCGCGGATGTCGACTTCTGACGAGCACAACAAGCGGATGCCATAGGCCGTCGCGACCGATCTGATCTCAGCGATCTGCTCGAGCAAGCGCTCAACAGAAAGCCCGTTGCCGACCGCTCGCCCGCGCGAATGATCGGAGATCGAAAGATACGAGAGGCCTCGACGCGCGGCTTCGCGCGCCATCTGTTCGATGCTGCGCGTACCATCGCTCCACGTCGTATGATCGTGAAGATCGCCGCGAATGTCTGCGGCTCCGATGAGTATAGGAAGTTCATTCTTGCGCGCGAGTTCGATCTCGTTCAAACCGAGGCGAATCTCCGGTGCGATGAATTGCAAGCCGAGCATCTCGTAGACGCCCGCCTCCGTGGCCGATGTTCGCACGCGTCCGGTTTCGACCGTCTGCACGCCCCATTCGCTGACCGATAGACCCTTGCGCAGCGCATACTCGCGCAGCTTGACGTTGTGATCCTTATTCCCGGTGAAATGCTGGAGAAGATTGCCGAAACAGCGATGCGGCACGACGCGCAAGTCTGCCGCGATGCCGGCATGCAGCCAAACCGTGGCCTTCGTATCGCCTTTCGCGGTCACGCGTTCCACGCCGTGCATCGCGCAAAAGAAATCGAGCGCTTTTTCGGGCGTCGAGCTGGTGCAGATGAAATCCAAATCGCCGACCGTCGGCTCCATGCGGCGCAAGCTGCCCGCGGCGACGACATTTTTCGCGACCTTCGCCTCTTCAAGCGCCGCAGTGATCTGCGCTGAGATCTCCCACGCATCGCCTAAGCGCATGCGGTGCGTGCGTTCCGCCAACCGCGAGAGCGAGAGCTTAAGGTTTTCAACGCCTTTCGCGCCGAGGCGTGGCAGCGTCGCGATCGATCCGTCTTCGACCGCCGCGCGCAGGTCTTCGAGGCCGGTGATCCCGAGGCGCTGGTACATGGCGATCGCGGTCTTTGTGCCGACGCCTGGAACGCGCAGCAGCTCGAGGATCGTCGATGGAAACTTCGCGCGGAGTTCTTCGAGATATTTGCATGTGCCGGTCGCTTCGATGTCGACGATCTTCTGCGCGATCGCTTTGCCGACGCCGGGCAGTTCGTTGACCTCGCCCGCGTCGATCAGTTCGCGCACTGGCGTTTCGGTGTCTTCCAGACTGCGCGCGGCGCGCTCGTACGCTTTGATTTTGAAGAAGGGCTCGCCGTCGAACTCCATGAGCGCGGCGATTTCGTTCAGGCGAGCGGCGATGTCGTAATTGGTCACAGTAAAACCTTGCTCGTCTGGCTTCTCGAAGGCGCCGTCGCGACCCCGCCCGAACGAGTTGCGTCACCATGGCGACCCAAGCGCCGCCCAGACGAAAACGCCTCGATCCGGAGATCCTCAACCTGCCGCTCGAGAAGATGCGCGACGGATATTATTCCGACACGTACTTCAATCGCGTCCGCCAGATCTTGCAAGCGGATGACCATCATCCGCGCGTGCTCATTCAAGTCTTTCAGAAGAAGAATGCGGTGCTGTGCGGGATCGATGAAGCGATCGCCATCCTAAAACTGTGCAGCGGCCGGCGCAAGCCGGATGGTTCGTGGGCTGACGGCTGGTCGCAACTCGACGTCCGCGCTCTCTACGACGGCGACCATGTCTCGCCGTACGAAGTCGTCTTAACGATCGAAGGCGACTACGGTTTGTTCGCACACCTTGAAACCGATTATCTGGGCGTGCTGACGCGCCGTACGAAAGTTGCGACGAACACGAGCGCGGTCGTCGAGGCTGCGAACGGCAAAAACGTGCTGTTCTTTCCCGCACGCTTTGACCATCATCTGGTGCAGACCGGTGATGGGTATGCAGCATTTGTGAGCGGTGCTCTTGGCGTGAGTACGGATGCGCAAGCCGAGTGGTGGGGTTCGAAGGGCGTCGGAACCGTGCCGCATGGTTTGATCGCCGCGTATAGCGGCGACACGGTGCTCGCCACCGAGAAGTTCGCGCAATATGTCGATCCGTCGGTTAACGTGATCGCGCTTGTGGATTTCGACAACGATTGTGTCAACACGTCGATCGCGGTCGCCGCTCGTCTCGGGCGCCGGCTGTGGGGTGTCCGCCTTGACACATCGGAAACGCTGGTGGACAAGAGCCTGTGGAATTCGATGGGCACGTTCAAGCCCAACGGCGTCAACCCGGAGCTTGTGCTCAACGTGCGCCGCGCGCTCGACGACGCAGGCTACGACTGGGTGAAGATCATCGTGTCCGGCGGCTTTGACGTCGCGAAGATCAATCAGTTCGAGGCTCGCAAGATTCCGGTGAACGCCTATGCTGTCGGGTCGGCGCTATTCCGCGGCATTTATGATTTCACCGCAGATATCGCGCTGGTCGAGAAGAACGGCAAGATGGTCGACTGCTACAAAGTCGGCAGGCCCTATCGGCCGAACCCACTGCTCGAAAAAGTCGTCTAGCCTCTCGCGCCCCAAAGTCCCGTTCCCAATAGGCAACCTGGGGGTTGCGCTTCCAGTCTGGCTCTGTTAGACTGATACGCAACCGGAGGGTTGCATAATGACCTCGTCAACGGATCGCATTGAAAAAAGATTGTTCCTGCGGGCTCCGCAAGCCCGGGTCTGGCGCGCCATCAGCGACGCGAAAGAGTTCGGCAGTTGGTTCGGTATGGACGTCGACGGTCAATTCGTCCAGGGCCAGGACGTCACCGGCCGGATCGCACCGACCGAAGCCGACCCCGAGATCGCCAAGATGCAGGCGAAGTACACGGGCATGCCCATGACGTTCCACATCGAGAAGATCCAACCGATGACGACGTTCTCGTTCCGCTGGCATCCGTTCGCAATCGACAGCTCGATCGATTACTCCAAGGAACCGATGACACTCGTGACTTTCACTCTCGAACCTGCCGAGGGCGGCACGCTCTTGACGGTCGTGGAGTCGGGATTCGATTCCATCCCGATCGAGCGCCGTGCCGACGCGTTCGAGGCCAACGAAGAGGGCTGGGGCATGATCTTGCAACTCATTGAGAAGCATCTGCTCCAACGGAAAGCATGAACGTCGCTCCGATGCTCGCCGCGCTTGGCGACGAGACGCGGCTGGAGATCGTTCGCAAGCTCGGCAAGAGCGGACCACTGTCGATTACGAAGCTCACGCATGGCACGGACATCTCACGGCAAGCCGTCACAAAGCATCTGCTCGCTCTGCGTCGAGCGGAGCTTGTGCGCAGCGAGCGACGTGGCCGGGAGCGGATTTGGAAGCTCGAGCCCAAGCGCATCGAAGACGTGCGCCGCTACCTGATGCAGATCTCCGAGCAATGGGATCGCGCGCTTAGCCGTCTCACAGCAACGGTCGAACGATAAGATCGCGGGAAGCGATGCGGCCGTTGCCGGCGGCTATGGCAATAACGCGTTTTCGCCGGCGTATAGGCCGTCGGCGTTCGGTAGCCACGCCCACACGATGAACGCGCGCACGGCCGGGTGGACGAAGGCGAATTGCAACGTTGCGCCGGCCGGGAGCAGGCCTTGCGCGCGCAACGCATCGGCGGTCGGTTGTGTCGCCGACGTCCACGGCGCCTGACCGTAGTGCATCGCGCCGTTCTGCAGCGCGTTATAGTGCACGTGCTGCGGGATATCATACCACGCAGTCGCCGGAACTGACGAAAAAGTTGGAGGCACCGTTTTGTTTGCGAACTGATAACCGCACGCGACGAGGCGTCCGCTTTCATCGTAGACGAGCATTGTGGGGTGGGCGAGGTCGCTTGGATCGAAGCGGTCGTGATTCGTATACATCACTCCCACGCCGTCGACGTAGGCAGTCGTCTGAACGTATTGGGCCGCGCGCGCCCAATAGACGAGACGATACGGCTCGGTAGCGGTTCGCACTGCCTGGGCGAACGATGAATCATAACCGTCCTCTGCCCGCGCACCAATGGGGGCTACCATCAAGACGAATGCAATGCTCATGCGCGCGATGATCGCGCGGACTCGATCGGCGGAAGCCATCTCTTTCATTATATCGGAATATGCACGGCGGTCGACCCCGAGTCGACCGCCAAGTCCCCGATACGCGTGCCGTGCAGGGTCTAATAACGCCAGAGTTTCACGCTCGCCGGCAGCGCAGAGGCTTTGGCCGCAAGACTGAACGGTGGGCAGCTCGCCTGCGGCGCCGGCGCCGGCGGCGTGCGCGAGGCCTGCAGCTGATTGAAGTACAGCTGGGAGAAGAGCGTATAGCCCGCGTCGTTAGGATGGAAGCCGTCGGCCGAAAAGTTCGCGGCATTATACGACTGCGCGTTGCATAACGTATCGACAACAGCCGTTACGATCGTGCCCGCCGACGGATTGATCACCTGCATGTCGAGACCGAGCGACACTTGATCGAGCGCCGCTTGGACCATAGGCGGCTGCGTCGTGCCGACCGGAATCAAAGCAAAGTTTGGCAGATTCGACACGATAATCTTCGCGTTCGGCGCAGCTATCTTGATGTCTTGAATCAGCATCGCATAATCGGCGGCGAACTTCGCCATTTCATCCGTGATGAACACGGAAGGGTTGGTTTGGAGGGCCGCGCACTGCACGATCGCATTCGTATCGTTACCGCCGGTGAACACCGTGACCAACGTCGCGCTTGCGTTGATGAGTGGCACTTCGTTGGTGAGGATGTTCCCGGGCGAACCGAAACATGCGGCGGTATCGGATTGGATGTCCGGCCCGATGACCGCACCAGCGATGCCCAGATCGACGAGCGTGACGCGCGAGGTCTGCGACGTTAGCAGGCCGGTGAGATCGACGACATAGGCCTTGCCGCCGGGGCAATTGGGTGGACTCGGCATCGGCGGAGTGCCGGCCGTCGGGCAGGGCGCCGATGAACCCACGCCGACCGCATCGCTCGCGCCAAGCGCCGTGTACGTCGAGCGTTGGACGAACCCGGACGTGCTGCTGCTCGAGCACCCGGCTGCCGTGAGGATCATCACCGCAGACACCATCGTCGCGGCCCGCATGCGATTCATGAAAGTATCCCTTCGAGCCGATGCCTAATGAAGAGGGCGCCCAAGGTTGCGTATGCCCTGTTCGCTACCCAGCCATGCGTTTTTTCAGGGTGTGCGAACGGGCCCCGGAGGTTCGCGTGAGCCATCGCCTCGCGATGTTCGTGCTGTGTTGTATCGTTCTCGTCATCGCGGGCCTGCCGAGTCTTGCTGACGCGCCGCACCTGCAACCCGGCGACAGTTTCACTTACGACATCACCGTCCAAGTCAGCGAAACTTCGGCGCAAAGTCACAGTAAGGGAAAGCCGCAGACCGATTCGAGCACGGGAGCGGGTACCGCGACCCTACAGATCGGCACCGTCGGCCCCGACGGCACAGCCAACGGCACTCTCAACATCCAGATGATCGGTTTTGCGCGCGGGCAACCGGTGGTTTTGCAACGGACGCTGCCTGCGATCGTCACGCCGAACGGTGAGATCCGTCCGTCTGGATCGATCGATCCGCTCATCGATCAAGCGATCGCGCTTGCAAACCAAAGCTCACGCGATATTGCAACTCGCGACGTCCACGCGCAGCCGAAGTGGCAATGGCTCATCCCATCACCCGAATACCCGATGACGATATCGCTCAACCGGTCGCTGCAGGGCGAACAATCGTATCAAGGGTTGCCGACTCTGGTCGTTCAGACGACTGGCGGCGGTCAATATGCGCCGCAGAACGATCCCGTGCAGGCGACCATGAGCATGGCCGGCACCTACTATTACGACCAGCGCGACGGGCTGTTCGTCGGCCAGGCGATCCGCACGGACTCGACGGTCGCCGATGCGGCATCGGGCACCAGCGTCGATGCATCGAGTCTCGTGACGATCGTGCTGCGCACGTTCACGCGCGTGCCAACGGTTGAGGCAGCGCCGGCGCCGGGGTCTGCCACACCGGCCGCGGAGACCTCGCCGTCGCCAACGTCCACGCCCGTGCCCGCTCAGGTCGCCCCGTCTCCTTATCCGACCGTCCCCGTGGTGACGCCGACTCCATAATAATGAAGCCCGGCGCGCTTTTCTTCGCAGTTGCCGCCCTCGCCGCGGTGGCGCTCGGGGCATCGGTCGGCGCGGGCTCACCGGCATACATTCAAAATGTATTTCCGGAAGGGCGCGTCTTCGCTCTCGCCGAGCAGCAAGTCTACGTCATACGCCGCAACCAAACGCTCGTCGTGCGCTATCGCTCGCCGGCAGGCGACCTTGTATCCAAGACCATCGCTCGGCAAGACCAGCATAGCGTGGCGTTCACGGTCGAAGGCTTCGCGAATGGCGCCGCAATCGTCGCGGTCGCAGAAGATCCCAGTTCCGATCAATCCTCGATGCCGAGCCCGGGGATCGAGAGCAGCGGCGGCATCACGCAAGCCGGTGCGCTTAGCGCGCTTGCACCGGCATCACTCGTGTTGTCAGGATCACCGCCACCGCCGGATCAAGGGGGCGCCTCGCCCGCGCCGCTTACAGATGGCGGGAAATGGAGTGCGACCGGTCCGCTGCAGCTGCCTCTCGGAAACGTGCTGCTTCGATTGAACAACGCGAGCGACAGCTGGGACGGCAACGACTCCATTCAGCAAGTCACGGCGACTGGTTCGATCGACACCAACGGAACCATCCAAGTTCCAGGCTTCGGCAGCACAACGCTTCACGGTGGAGGTTCGGTCGACGGCATGTCGTTCGTCGACATGGGGCAGCGCCTGTTGTTAGGCTCGAGTTATTCGCTCAGCGGTTCTGGCAATGCGAGCGGGCGAAACGGCCAGACCGGAACCTACACGATGAAAGCCGACTTCCTGATCGCGCTCGCACGCTTCGTGCCGGGTCGCCCTGGCACGACGTATTCCGAGGCGACCGAGCTGCCGCGCATGATCGAGACCGTATCGCCAGACAGCGACAACATTCACGGGGGCGCGTCGTCGGAGATTTCGCACCCAGCGCCCACGGACAACATCATGCGCGAACCGCCCCCGCAACCTGAACCCGCGCCGCCGCCGCAAGAGTTGAGTTTGCCTGCCGTGCCGCTGCCATCGTGGAGCGGCGCACGCTTGGCGTCGCCACCTGCACCGCCGCCAACACCGATGCCGACGCGCACGCCGCGTTAACCTCATCTGAAACAAGACACATCGTCTAAAACTCGCATCGTTTAAAAGAAGCCAGCGCGACTCGCAGAACGCACGCATCAGTGGTTGATGAACGACTGATCGTAGGGCGCGGGAAGATCACCGGCATCGTCGCGGTGGAACCCGACAGCTTTTCGGGAACGGCGACGCTCTATCGCCGCGAGGGCGCTGCCGTGGAACGCATCAGCGTGCCGCTGCGCTCGTGGATGCTGGCTCGTAAGCTCGCCGACGACAGCATCGAGTTAGACGGGCGTCATCCACTGCGCCATTTTCTCGTCACGAGCGATCGCCGCCCGATGGAATTCGCTCGCTCGCTCGCCAGCGACCAACGGCTGGCATATCTCGATCCGATAACCTCGCATCTCGTTGAAACCGGCGAGACATTTTATCGCGGACTCGCGTTTTCAGATCTACGACGCCTGCAGTTCGATTTAGAAACCGTCGACATCTATCCCGATCGTCCTGACGCAGAGATCGTTCTCATCGCCGTCCACGACACCAACGGCTACGAGCGAGTGCTTTCGCTCGATGCGTTTCCCAATGAAGCGGCACTGATCGCCGAATTCGTGCGCATTGTTCGCGAGCGCGATCCAGATGTGCTCGAGGGCCACAACGTCTTCAACTTCGATCTCTGGTACTTGGCCGAACGCGCTCGCCGCGCCGGCGTGCCGCTAGCGCTGGGCCGCGACGGCGCGCTCATGTGGTTCGACGAGAGCCTGCGCCGTAGCGTGCCCAACGGCATGGTCGCGCGCTACTACCGGATCCCTGGACGCCAGATCATCGATACCTTCTACAGTGTGATGCGCTGGGACGTCGCTCGCAAACTTCCCAATTATAAGCTCAAGCATGTCGTGCGGCATTTGGGCATCGGCGATGAAGGACGCGCGCTTGTCGACGCGGCGAACATGCGCGCGCTCTGGAACGATCCGCAACAACGCGCGAAGCTCAAGGCGTACTGCTTGGATGACGCGCGTGACACCGATCGCCTGTCAAGACTGGTCACGCCGAACGAATTCTACCAAGTGCAGATGGTCCCCGAATCGTTTCAAGGACTTGCATTTGTCGGGATCGGCAGCCGCATCGAGCGACTGATGGTGCGCGCGTATCTGGCTGCGCGACATTCGGTGCCGCGTCCGCGCAGCGCGACGCCGATCGAGGGCGGCTTTGCCGCTGCGCTCGAGGTCGGCGTTTTTGAGGACGTCGTCAAGTGCGACGTCGAGAGCCTGTATCCGTCGCTCATGCTCGCGCGCAGCATCGAGCCGCAAGACGACGACTTGCATGTGTTCTTACCGATGCTGGCGCGGCTGCGCGAGCAGCGCGTGCACGCCAAACGCGACGCCGAAGCAGCGCGGGTGGCCGGCGATGCGCGCGCGCACGTTGCGACAGATGGACTGCAACAGGCGTTCAAGATCCTCGTGAACTCGTTTTTTGGCTTCATGGGTACGAACGGTTTGCATTTCAACGATCCGGCTGCAGCTGCGCGCGTGACCGAGGCGGGGCGCGTCGTGATGGACCGCATGGTCGGCGCGCTGCGCGAACGTGGCGGGCGCGTGATCGAAGTCGACACTGACGGCGCGTTTTTTCAGCCGCCGTCCGGCGCGGATGCGGAGCGCATGGTCTCCGATGTCGGCGCAACGCTTGGCGACGGTTTACGTCTCGCGCTCGAGGAGCGCTACCCCGCGATGCTCTCGCTCATGCCCAAGAACTATGCGCTCAAACGTGTGGCTGGTGATTTGATCCTGCGAGGCTCTGCGTTGCGTTCGGCGCGCGACGAGCCGTTCGGCCGCTCGCTCGTCTCGGCGATCGCGCTGGCGCTGCTCGAACGGCGGGAAAGCGAGATCGCCGACATCGTCATCAGCTCGGTGCAGCGCGTACGCGAGGGCCTGCTGAGCGTCGAAGAATTCAGCCGTCGCGAGTCGATCACGCCGAAGACCTTCAACTCGCCCGCGAATAGGCGCTTGGCTGCTGCAATCGCCGAAAGGGGCCTCGCCGTCGGCGACAAAGTCCGCGTCTATCAGCGCGTCGGCGGCGAGCTAGCGCTTTCCGAAGAGTATGCGCAGGACGAGGACCGTGAGCACCTCGTGCGCCGAATCGCCGACTTCGTGGCGCGCTTTGGATCGCTGGTGCCGGCAGATGCCCGCGCGGCGGCGGGTGAGCCGGAACAGCTCTCGATGCTATAACGGTCGGTTCCGCGACCGGATACGTTCGGAAAGGACTCGTGGCGGTGCAAACGCTTCGCGTCGCAGTCGTCGGCATGGGCTTCGGTGCGCGCGTGCAATTGCCGGTTTTCCGCGACCACCCGCAGTGCGCGGTGACGGCCGTGTGCTCTGGCTCGCTCGAGCGCGCGAAAGCCGCGGCGATTCAATTCGCGGTGCCTCACTTCACCGACGACTACCGCGAGTGCGTCAAACGCGCTGACGTCGACCTCGTGAGCATCGTGACGCCGCCCGCGTTGCACCGACCGATCACGATCGCGGCGCTGCGCGCCGGCAAAGACGTGTTGTGCGAAAAGCCCTTCGCGCTCAACGTCGCTGAGGCGCGAAGCATGTGCACTGCCGCGCGACGCGCGAAACGTGCGGGCATGCTGGACCACGAGTTTCGATATATTCCCGCCCGCCTACGCGCGAAGTCGCTCGTCGACGACGGTTGGCTCGGGCACGTCGAGCGTGTCGTGATCACCGAAGCTACGACCTGGATGCACCCGAGCAGTACACTTCGCCACGCATGGCAGTCCCGCGCGAACGAAGGCGGCGGCGTCCTTGGTGCGCTCGGCTCGCATTACATCGACTATTGCCGCTGGCTGTGCGGCGATGTTCGCGAGGTCAAGGCGTCCCTGCAGACGCGCGTGAAAAAACGTTCCCGCGCGGATGGCACGTCGGCACAGGTTGACGCGGACGACAATTTTTCGCTGAGCCTTGAGATGGCGACCGGTGCGCTCGCGACGATCAATCTCACCGCGACTGCGAACGCCTCGTACAGCTCGATCTTCATCAGCGGCACGAAAGGTGCGCTGCTTGTGCGCGACGACACGGAGCTCTTTGGTTTGCGCGCGGGGCGCGAACCGGTGCCGGTGACGGCGCCGGCGAAATTTCCGCGGCGGCTGGCGACGGCCGGGCATCGACTCATTGGGCCGTTCTACACGCTGGTGAATGAGATGCTCGACCATCTCGCAGGCAAGCCGTCGTCGGTGCCGACGTTTGACGACGGACTCAAAGTGCAAGAAGTGCTAGACGCCGCTCGCAGTGCGGCGCGCTCGGGGCGCGCCGTGCGCTTGGGCGGCGCAAGGAGACGCTCGTGATCATCGACCATCCACTCGATCCGGATTTCACATACCTGCGCGCGATTCACACCCAACCCGATGCGCTGATGCTCGAGCTGGAAGAGTCGGGCGCGCGCGACGAGATTCCGATCGTGAGCCGGGAAGTCGGGCGCTTCTTGTCGGTCATGGTCAGTTCAATGCTGGCGAGCAATATTTTAGAGGTCGGCACAGCTTACGGCTGCTCGACGCTGTGGATGGCACGCGCGCAGCCTGAAACCGGTCGCATCTGGACGATCGATCCGGACGCGAAGCGGACGGAGATCGCGCGCGGCTTTTTCAAGCGCGCGGGCGTCGCCGATCGCATCGAGATCATGAACCAGCCCGCGCTTGACGTGATGGGCCGACTTCCGAAGAACATCTTCGACATCATCCTTCTCGACGCACTGAAAGAAGAGTATTCGGAGTATCTCAAGTTGGCGATCCCACTGCTCAAGCACTCGGGATTGGTGATCGTCGACAATCTGCTATGGCATCATCGTGCGGCGACGGCGAGCAAGCCCGATGATGACAAACCCACGGTTGCCATCAGGGCATTCAATCAAGAGTTCTTGCGCCACCCCGCGCTCAACGCGACCATCCTACCGCTTGGCGATGGGGTCGGGGTCGGCGCGAAGATCGCATGAGGTCAACGCCATGAAGCCCTCTCGTCTCGCTACACTCGCGCTGAGTCTGGCCGCCGCGCTGTGCGTTGTCGTCGCACTTGCGCCCGGCGGTCGCGCCGCAGACATCCCACGCCAGCTTATGACTGTCGGTGCGCCGATCGCCGTGCCGCGCGCGATCGGTCGCTTTGAACAGCTGCTGATCGATCCGAAATATCGCGATCTGCTCGCGGTGCACGCCAGCAGCAACGAATTGCTGTTCGTGAACATCGATAGCGGCGAGATCGAGCGTCGCGTCGTGGTCGGCGCGGGCCGCAGCGTCGCGGTCGATGTCTACGATGGCAAGATCTTCGTCGGCACGGATGACGGATACATCTCGCAGCTCAATCGTCGCTGGTTTGTCGAAAATCAGCGCATCTACACGAGTGGGCCGGTCGGGTCGATCGCATTCGATCCGAAAAATGGCCGGCTCTACGCCACTCACGCGGGCGGGTCCGAAGTATGGGTCATCCAGGGCAAGACGGACAAGATCTTGCAGTTCACCGTCCAAGTGCCCAAGGGCGCGACGTCGATTGTCTACGATCCGGTCAGCGATCGGCTGTATCAGAACATCACGTCGATCAACTCGGTGGTCGTCATCGATCCGAACACCAACTCGGTGACCGCCACGTATCCTTTAGGCGACGTGACCGACCCGACAGGCATCGCCGTCGACGGCAAAGGCCGCCGGCTCTTCAGTGCGGGCGGTAACGGTAAGGTGGCGATCGTCGATCTGACAAACGGCAAAGTGATCGGGACCGTCGCGATCGCGCCTCGCAGCGACCAACTCGCCTATGACGACACGCTCAACAAGTTGTACGCCGCGAGCGGCATCGGCTTGATCACGGTGATGGGTGAGACCGGCGAGGGATTCGACCGCATCGGCGACGTGACGGTGCCGCGCGGCTCGCACACGCTGGCAATCGATCCAAAGACGCACAACGTGTGGATCGCCTACGGCGGAGACCAGAACGACTATGTGGTCAAGCTGTCGCCGCCGACGTCGCCCGCACCGTCGGAGTCACCAACCGCGATTGGTTCGGCGCCGCCTGCGGCGGGCGCAACGTCCATGGCGGCCGGACAGGTCAGCGGGGTTGTCACGTATCTTGCAAGGATGGCACTCCCCCCGACAGCGGTTCTTCACGTTTCGATCGACGACGTCTCGGTGGCGAACGCACCGGCCGTCACCATCAGCTCAGTTGACATCCCAGTGACCCATCAAGTGCCGATCCCGTTCTCGGTCGCATACGACCCGTCGAAGATCGATCCGAAACACACATACGCGCTCAACGCACGGATCGAGTCGAACGGTACGCTGCTGTTCATCAACAAGACGAAGTTCCCGCTGTTCCAAAGCAACGCGCCGACTACTGGACTAACGGTGCGCGTCGATCCAGCGCCCTAAACTCGTGACGGATCTGAGTCCTCTCGAAGACATATTTGCACAGCTGATAACATGAGAACAGGTGTGTCCGACCTGCTCGGCCACCGCGAAGGCGGTGGCCTTGCCGTTGCCTAGGCCTCGTCCTTCGCGTAGCTCGGTAACATGCGAGGCATGTTTGCCGGGTACATCGTCGGGTGCTCGTTGATGAACTGCTTTGAGAGCACCGCCATGTACTCGAAGTCTTCCCACGTGCCGTCATCGTGTTGCGCGGAGCGTACGAGGATGATGTACGGTTCGAGCCGATGCCACGAGCCAAGCACGACCGAGCAGTATTGCTCCAAGAAAAGTTGGCAATCGACCACACCGTTGCGCACCAGCGTTCCCAGCGTCTCAAACGCATTCGCCGTCAAGGTGATCGCGTTGTACAGCTGGGTGTAACGTTCGTTCTCAGGAACCGTTTGCCGCCTCGCGCGGGCACGGATATATGTTCGAACGTCCTCTTGATTCGTCAGGTCACCCTCGCGCACGAGAATCGCATCTGCGCGCTGATGCGCGTCGTCGTCCAGCATGTTCCGTAACGTCATGAATCCTGCGATCTGGTTCCCCGCGCATATGCCGCAACTGGAGCAGCGCGGCGATCGCCGTAGCCGCGATAATTGTCGTCGTCAAGATCGCGGCAACGGTGTTGACAAAGTCTAGCGGCATTTCAGTCCTCGCCTAAATATGCTTTGCGCACGCCATCGTCCGCCAACAACACATCGGCGCTCCCTTCCTTGACGATCGAGCCCGTTTCCAGCACGTAACCGCGCGTTGCCACTTGCAGCGCCTTGCGCGCGTTCTGCTCGATCAGCAGAATGGGTACGCCTCGCTTGTTGATATCGGCGATCACTTGAAAGATCGTTTCGACCAGAATCGGAGACAGGCCAAGCGACGGCTCGTCGAGCAGCAGCACTTTCGGTTGAGCCATCAGCGCGCGACCGATCGCGAGCATCTGCTGCTCGCCGCCCGAGAGCGTGCCTCCCTTTTGCGACCGGCGCTCAGCCAATCGCGGGAAGAGCGTGAAAACGTCGTCCATGTCGGCGCGCACCGACCGGCCGTCGCCGCGCGCGTACGCGCCAAGCTCGAGGTTTTCGAGCACCGTCATCCGTTGAAAGATGCGCCGGCCTTCTGGTGCTTGCACGACGCCCAGGCGGACAATCTCGTCCGGAAGCGTGTGCGTGATGTCCGTACCGGCGAACGCGATGCGTCCATGCGCCGGGCGGATGAGACCGGAGATCGTGCGCAGTGTCGTCGTCTTGCCCGCACCGTTGCCGCCGATCAACGCGACGATCTCGCCTTCGCGCACCTCCAGGCTCACGCCGTGCAGCGCCTGGATACGGCCGTAGAACGTCTCGATGCCGGCGAGCGACAGGACCGCGCTCATGCGCCTTTGCCGAGATACGCTTCGATCACTCGCGGATCGTGTCGGACGGACTGGGGATCGCCCTCGCTGATTTTCTCGCCGTGATCGAGAACCGTCACGCGATCTGAGATACCCATGACGAGCTTCATATCGTGTTCGATCAGCACGATCGTGACGCCGCGATCGCGGATCGACCGCACCAGCGCCATCAACTCGCGCTTCTCGACTGGATTCGTTCCCGCGGCCGGCTCGTCCAACAGCAGCACCCGCGGACCGGACGCGATCGCGCGAGCGATCTCCAGCCGGCGCTGCATCCCATACGGGAGATCGTGGGCCCACTCGTCGGCATGGGCGCTCAGCCCGACGAAGTCCAAGAGCTCCATCGCGCGCTCGCTGACCGCTCGCTCCTCCCGCTGCGCGCGCGGCGTGCGCAGCGCGCTGTCGATCGGCGTCGCGTGCATGCGCGTTTGTTCGCCGACCATGACGTTCTCGATCACGGTCATGAACGCGAACAGCCGGATGTTCTGGAACGTGCGCATGATGCCGGCCGCCGCAACTTGAAAAGGTTTTCGTCCGACGATCGACACGCCGCCCAATCTGATGTCGCCCGCGCTCGGCAGATAGATCCCGGTGATGACGTTGAACACCGTCGACTTGCCGGCGCCATTCGGTCCGATGAGGCTGGAGATCGAGCCCTCTTCGACCTCCATGGTGAAATCTTTTACCGCGGTCAAGCCGCCAAAGCGTTTCGTCAAACCCTCGATTGCGAGGAGCGGCGCGCTCATTTGACGCCTGCCGCGGCCGCCGACGTCGACGGCTGCGCGTGATGCAGTTCGGCGCGGCGCGACGCCGTCGAGATCAGACCTTCCGGCCTGAAGAGCATCACAAGCACGAGGATCAATCCATAGATGATGTAGTGCAAGTCGGCGTTCTGGATGGCTTCATTGTGCAGCGCGACGCCGAGTGCGTGCGTCCAGTTCGTGACCTGCGGCAAGACCATAAAGTTGAGCAGAGCGAGCAGCAGGCCGCCGATAAATGCGCCGAGCAAACTGCCCATGCCGCCGAGCACGATCGCCGATAAGATCGTGACCGACACGGAGAAGTTGAACTCGTCCGGGCTGATCAGTGTCAGTTTCGCCGCGTAGATGCAACCCGCAAGACCCGCGAACGATGCGCCCATGGCAAACGCGAGGAGCTTCGTCGTCACCGGGTTCACGCCCATATGCGTCGCGGCAAGCTCGTCCTCGCGGATCGCCATCCAGGCACGCCCGAGCCGCGAACGGCGCAGATTGTTGAGCAGCACGAGCGCGATCAACGCGACGACGAGATAGAGATAATAGTACGGCACCGGATTGAAGCCGAAGTGGTATCCGAAGAGCACCGGCTGATCGACGTTCGAAATGCCGTTGGGTCCGCCGGTGTATTTGTCAAGATTTAGGAACACTTGCGGCACGATCTCGCCGAAGCCGAGGGTGACGATCGCGAGATAGTCGCCGCGCAAGCGCAGCGTCGGGAAGCCGAGAATGACGCCGAACAGAGCGGCGACGCAGCCGCTGACGATGATCATCGGCCAGAAATTGAAATGTAGGTTGAATTGCGTCGAGGCGACCATCGCATACGTGTACGCGCCGATCGCGAAAAACGCGGCGTAGCCGAGGTCGAGCAGGCCAGCGAATCCGACGACGATGTTCAGGCCGAACACCAATAAGAGAAAGTACCCCGCATCGGCGACGGCCGACACGTGGCCGATGTTGCGATCCACAACCGGGTACAAAACGAACAACGCGATGATCGCAAGCAAGCCAAGAGCCTGCCACACCGCGACGTCGCCAAGCCCAAGCGGAAGCCTCACGCGAGCCTGCATGTCAGACCTTCTCCGGCAAGTGCTCGCCCAACAATCCGCTTGGACGCAGCACCAGGATCAGCACGAGGATCGAGAAGACGACAACGTTGGTCCACTGGTCTGAGATGTACTGCGCGGTCATCGCCTCGACGATGCCGATGACGAAGCCGCCGAGCATCGCGCCCGCGATGTTGCCGATGCCGCCCAATACCGCCGCCGTGAACGCCTTCAGACCCGCTTGATATCCGTTGGTGAACATCGTCGTGCCGAAATACATGCCGGAGATGAAGCCGGCGATGCCCGCGAGCGCGGAACCGATGAAGAACGTCCAGGCGATCGTCGAGTTGACGTTGATGCCCATGAGCGCGGCGGCCTCGCGGTCCTGGGCGCTGGCGCGCATCGCCTTGCCGAGCTTCGTATTATAGATGAAGAATTGCAGCGCGATCATCATCACCACGCTGACGATGACGACGAGTCCCTCCCGAAAATCGATGTGGACGCCGCCGAACGCAAACGTCGGGTTGGGTAAGAACTGCGGGAACGAGATCTCCGACGGCCCTTTCCAGTTGCGCATGACGCCTTGCAGCAAGAAGGAGACGCCGATCGCCGTGATGAGGGGCGCTAGGCGAGGGGCGTTACGCAACCGGCGATAGGCGAACCGCTCGATCAAGACTCCGATGACGCCACACAACAGCGCTGCGAGCACGATCACGAGCAGCGCGATGAGGGCTCCCTCCCAGCCGCCGATCACCTGGCCGCTCGCGGACACGCCGATCAGCCCCAGGATGGCGATGCACAGAAACGTTCCGAGCGTGAACACGTCACCGTGCGCGAAATTGATCAGCTCGACGATGCCGTAGACCATGGTGTAGCCCAAGGCGATGAGCGCGTACATCCCGCCCTGGGCTATCCCGTTGATCAGTTGTTGGAGGAAGATCGCCACGCGGCGCGAGGCTTATGGCGCCGCGGCGAAGTTCTGCTGCGTCACGAACACCCACTTGCCCTTGACGGCTTCGTTGAATGAGATGATTCGGTTCGTCGTGTCGCCGTTGGCATCGAATGAGAACGTGCCGACAACGCTTGGGAAATCCTTGGTCTGGCGCAGGTACTGCAAGACCTGCTCGCGGGTCGGTGCTTTGCCGCCGTTGGCTTTGACCGCCTGGCCGATCGCGTTGATGAGCACCATCGCGGCGGTGTAGGCATTGGCCGAATACGGGCCGACCGGCTGATGGTACTCGGCCTGATAATCCTTGAGGAACTGAGCCGCCGCTGGCAGTTTCGTCGCGTTCACAGATGCGACCGTCACGTACACGTCGTCGGCGGTCGCGCCGGCGTCTTGCAAGAACTGGTTGTCGCTAATGCCGTCGGCGCCGGCGTACGTGACGTTGCCAAGTCCCGCGTCCGGCATCTGTTTGCGGATCAGGCCGCCGCCGGTCGACGAATTGCCGCCGAAAAAGACGATGTCGGGATGCGTGCTGGCGACTCGCGTCAACAACGCGTGGAAATCTTGCTGGCCTTTCGTGATGTGGTCGTGCCCGAGCGAGGTACCGCCCAACTTGACGAACGCGGCTTCCCACTGATCGGCAACGCCCTTGCCATAAGTCTCGTTGTCGTCGATGACGTACGCTTTGCGCGCGCCGAGCTTTTGGAACTCGTACGTCGCGCCGGCCGGCCCTTGGATGTCGTCGGTCGTGCAGATGCGGAAATACGCGATCTGGTCAGGATGATCTCGGCGCATCGCGACCGCATCCGGTCCTTTGGTCAGCGTCGGATTCGTGTTGGACGGGCTGATCAGCGCGAGCTGTAGGCTGTTCGAGAGCGGGATCTCCGCGCGCGCCACGTTGCTGTTGAACGGGCCTATCACGCCCAACACCGCCGGATCGGCGCCGAACGATTGGATATTCTTCGCGCCTTGCGCGGGATCGTGCACGCCGTTGACCGCATCGTCGAGCACATCGGCTTCGAACGTGAATCCGGGCACGAGATTCTTGGCGTTGGCTTGCTTGACCGCGAGCTGCGCACCGTATTGAGTCGGTACGCCGATCGATGCATCCGCGCCCGAGACGGGCAAGTCGACGCCGATCTTGATCACGCTGCCGGCCGGAGCATTGGCGGTCGTCGCTCCGCTCGTCGCCGCACCGGTTGTGGGGCCCGACGACGCAGACGTCGACGTCGAACTTGACGTCTGCGAGGATTGCGACGAACAGCCGGCCACGATCAGGACCAGTGTCAGCGCGATGATGTACCGACGATGCATGAAAGCTCGCTCCTTGCGGGATGAAGTCTTGTCGCTTTCGCGAGCGGGAAAGTCGCTCCTTGCGGACCGAAGCCAGCACTCGTGTGCACGCTGCTCATCTGGAAGAACCGCCATCACGACTTTCCGCTCATCATCGCGGCGAATCGTGACGAGTTCGAAGCGCGCCCGTCAAGCGATCCGATGCGACTTGTAGAGAAACCGCTCATCATCGGCGGACGCGATGAGGTCGCGGGCGGCACGTGGCTCGCGGTCACGGGTGCCGGCACCATCGTTGGCTTGACGAATCGCCGCGCAGCGGGCAAGCACGATCCCACCAAGAAATCGCGTGGCACTCTGGTCCTCGATCTTGCGCGCCTTGGGTCGCCTGCTGCAATCGAAGCTGCTGTGCGCTCCCTCGACTATCGTGCGTACAACCCGTTCGTGCTGGTCGCGGTTGATCGTACCAACGGATTCGCGGCGGCCGCCGGCGAGGATGGGATGACGATCACCCCAATCGCCGACGGCGTACACGCGGTGACGAATTGGCAGATCGACGATCGCCGGCACGCGAAGGCGCGACGCGCGACCGAGCTCGCAGAAGCGCTCGACATCGACGTACCATTGCCGCGATTGGTAGAACGCCTTCACACGCTGCTCTCCGATCATGCGATCGGCGAATCCGGCGAGCAGGATGGCGGCTTGTGCGTGCACCGGCCGGCAGAAGGTTTCGGTACTGTCTCGAGCGCTATTATCGCCATCGGTAAGGCCGGCGACGTGCACTTCTTCTATGGCCGCGGACACGCGTGCGAAAGCCACATTCGCGATGTGTCCGCGCTGCTACGACCAGAAGATTCCCAGCGCGCTGCCGTCGAACAATAGAACGATGTCTTCACTTTCACCTGACACGCTGATCCGCGAGGTCGTTGACACGCATAAGGGAGCCGAAGCGGTGTTCGCCGCCCACGGCTTGCCATGCGCCGGCTGCCACGTCTCGACGCGCGAGAGCATCCGCGGCGGCGCATCGGTCCACCGCCTTGATCTTGACGCGCTGATGGCCGACCTCGAACGCTTTATCGCGGACGGCACAGTGCCTCCGCCGCGGCGCAAGCCGGCGGGTCCAGCCGCGCCGCCGATGGAGCGTCAGCGCAAACCCGGCATCGACCACGTCGTCGCGGTGATGTCGGGCAAAGGCGGTGTCGGCAAGTCGACGGTGACCGCATTGCTCGCAGTCGCCTTGCGACGCCGCGGGCTCAATGTGGGCATTCTCGATGCGGACATCACTGGGCCGAGTCAAGCCAAAATGTTCGGCGTGACCGCGCGGCTGCATCAAGGCGCAGATGGTAAACCGCATCCGCCGGTGACGCGCACCGGCATCCCATTGATGTCGATGACCTTCCTTTTAGATAGCGAAAACCAAGCGGTCATCTGGCGAGGACCGATGGTGTCGAGCGCGATCAAGCAGTTCTACGGCGACCTCGAATGGGGCAAGCTCGATTATCTGTTGATCGACCTTCCGCCCGGAACTTCAGATGCGCCGCTCACCGTGTTGCAGGCGTTGCCAGTCGACGGCACCGTGCTCGTCAGCACGCCGCAAGGACTCGCGACGATGATCGTGAGCAAAGCGATCAAGCTCGTTCAGCAGCTCAACGCGAAGGTCATCGGCTTGGTCGAGAACATGTCGTATTTCACCGACTCAAGCGGCACCCGCACCGAACCCTTCGGTCCCAGCAAAGGGGTTGAGCTCGTCGTCGAAAGCGGCGCGCCGCTGCTCGCGCAACTGCCGATCGATCCGGTGCTCGCAGCGCTGTGCGATGAGGGGAAGATCGAGGAATACACTTCGCCTGATTACGATGCGCTCGCCGAGAATTTTATCAAAGTGCTGCCGGCGCTTGCGGCGGGAACCTCGTCAACCAGTTGAATCGGTTAGCGCGCGCCGTTGCCACCGCGCTGGTCGTGACTATGATGACTGCTTTGTTGACGTCGTGTGCCAAGCACGCGCAGGTCGACCGGTCCGGCCTTGGGCTGCCCGTCTACCCGCATGCGACCGAGGTCGGCATCTCACCGGCGCTGCGCGCGAAAAGCGCCGGCCAGACGCTCGCGATCTACACGACGTGGGATTCGTTCGACGCGGTCCGCGGATGGTATGCGCAAACGCTGCCGCCGGAGACCCAATCAGCCGTCAACCAGAAACGGCACGAGGCGACCTTCGCTTTGTTCGACGATCGCTCTCGCACCGTTCATCTGGAAGTCAGCGGCGGCCAAGTTGTCATCTACCTCTCGGCCGCCGCGCCGGACGCTAGTGGACGATGATGACCGTCCGCATGTGATTACTCGAGTAATGGAAGTGGCATCCGAAGTAATAGACACCGACCAGCGCCGCGGGATACGCCATCGATGACTGGCCATTGTTGAGCGTGCCAGTGCTGAAGCTGGCGGCACTGATGTCGGTGCCCGCCGCCGAGGCCGTCGCCGGATTGGTATCGCTTCCGGGAAAACCCCCGGTCCCAAGTTCATCGGCGGTGTGAGGGCCTAGCGCAGTCGCCGTGAACGTCACCATCGAGCCTGAGGCGACTTTGATGACCTGCGAGTGCACGTTGTCTGTCGAAAAGCCGAGCACAGTCGAATAGGTCGTGTCGTTGCACACCGCAAGCCCGAGATTGAGATCGATCGTCACATTACCGGCCGGCGCAACGGAGCAGTCTTGCGTTCCGGCAGTGGGTGATGGACCCGGGCAGACCTGGTAAATCCCGCACCCGCCATTGCTGCCCCCGCCGCCGCCGCCTCCGCCATACCCGCCACCACAGGCGGCGATTGTGAGTGCGGCGATGAGGCTCACGATGCCCGCCCCGAGCCGCGCCGGGCCTGACAAGCTGTGGAACATCTCGAACGATCCTTTCGCGCACCCGTACGACAAGCAAGAGGCAGCGCGGGGGCGGCGACAGGGCGCAGCGCCGCACCCGCACCGCCATCCTAGGCTGGGCCGATGAAACGCGACTTAAAGGCTTGCTGAAATTCTGCTGGATGGAGCGCGACAAACGGGCCGCACACCTGGACGCGGCTACGTGGGAGCTATCTAAAACTGGCTATCTAGAACTATCTATTGGACGATGATGACGGTGCGTATCGGCGGATCTGAGTGATACCCGAAGAAATCGCCGAAGAAGAACACGCCGGTCATCGCGCCCGTGTTATAGATTGCCGAATACACCGGCAGGCCGCCCGACTCGCCGATCGTGCCGGTCGAGAACTGCGGAACGGTGATCGCAGTCCCTGCGGGAAGTCCAGTCGTGCCGTTCGTGTTGTTGAAGGTCGACGGGAAGCACGGCGACGACGGAAACGTGCCGCACGCGGCGCCGCTCGCCGGCGTCAGCAGCGATGCGGTATGCGCAGCGGTGCGATCGAAGTTCAAGAACACGATCGTTTGGTTTGCCGGCACGGTGATGATCTGCGACGGCGCGGGCGTCGAGGTGGGCGACGACGTCGGCTGCGCGGCTAACAAGCCATAGCCCGAGACGACACCGTATGTGGGATCCATGGTCGGCGATGGTGTGATCGAGATGGAGATGAAGTTCTGCGGCACCGGCGTGGGCGTCGCGCCGGTCGGGGTCGGAGACGGCGACGTGCTCGGGCTCGCGCTGGAGCTCGGTCGCGGAGCCGGATTCACCGACGAGTTCGTACACCCGCCGCCGAGCACCGCGATGGCGGCCGCAAATGCGGCGACCAGCACCACCAGTGCGCGCATGCCGGGCGTGAACATCCATTTCATCGTGTCACGTATCATTTCGAGCGTCGTCTTCATGTGTTCCGTCTGCATCCTCACGCAGCGCCCTTGCGGCTACATGTTCTCGATGCGCTGCGCCTTGCTCAGCATTGTATCGTAGGTCATCTCGCCGTCCACCGCATCGCGGATCACGCCGTTCTTATCGATGAAGAACGAACTGGGCATGCCCGCGAGGTGCAGCTGCGTCCCGAGCTGCTGTTCCCGATCCGACGCCACCGGAAACGTGACGCCGAAGCGCTTGGCGAAGAGCGCGGCAGTCGAAGGTGCTTCTCCCTGATCGACCGCCACCACGATAAGCTTGCCGGTCTGTCCGCGAGCTAACTTTTCCAATGCCGGCATTTCGCGCCGGCAAGGACCGCACCAACTCGCCCACAGATTGAGCAGCACATCATGACCGTGCAAACTCGACAGATCCAAGTTGCCGCCGCTCACCAGCGGCACGGTCAGACCCGGTGCAGTCATGCCGACGACTTGCCCCGGCCCACGACTCTGGTCGTTTTCGCTTGGGAAGAACGCAGCGATCAGGACCACCAGCGCGACCGCGACGATTGCGCCGACGATCCAGCGAAGCACGGGCAACCACTTTGCGGCCTCGCGCACACGGCCCTGCCGCGGGTACGTGTCTTGATGAGAGCGAAAATACATGTTGTGAAGAGTATCTCATCGATCGACGACGTCCAGCAAATGCTGGCGGACAATCGCTACGTCGCGGACCGCAATCTTGCGGTCTCAATCTTCTTAGCCTCGACGCTTGGCCGCCCGTTATTCTTAGAAGGCGAAGCGGGAGTTGGCAAGACCGAAGTCGCCAAGGTATTGGCCGCGGGATTGGGGCGCCGCCTCATCCGTCTGCAGTGCTATGAAGGGCTCGACGTCAACCACGCGGTTTACGAGTGGAACTACGCCAAACAGATCTTGCACATCCGCCTCGCTGAAGCGCATTCAGGGGAACAAGAGCGCGCCAAAATCGAACGCGAGATCTTCGGTCCCGAGTTTTTGATCAAACGGCCGCTGTTGCAGGCGATCGAGGAGAACGGCGCTGGACCCGCGGTGCTCCTGATCGACGAGATCGATCGCGCGGATGAGGAATTTGAGGCGTTCTTGCTCGAGTTGCTCTCCGATTTCCAGGTCACGGTGCCCGAGATCGGCACGTTCACAGCCACGACGCCTCCGCTCGTCGTATTGACCAGCAACCGAACGCGCGAAGTCCACGATGCGCTCAAACGGCGCTGTCTGTATCATTGGATCGATTATCCCGACGTCGCGCGCGAGGCGCGCATCGTCGAATCGAAAGTTCCCGGCGTCGGCCACCGCCTCGCGCTCGAAGCGGCGGCGCTCGTCGCGAGCTTGCGAAGCGATTCGTTTTACAAACATCCGGGCGTCGCCGAGACGATCGATTGGGCGGCCGCCTTGGTCGCGCTCGGCAAGAGCCAGCTTGATGAACGCGCGGTCGCCGAGACGATCGGCTGCCTGCTCAAGTACCAGGAAGATGTCGCCAAAGCGCGCGACGCGGCGCTCGCCACGCGCGTGGACCGCGCGCAAAAGGTGGCTTCGAGCGCATGATCGCCGACGCCGACGACTTAAAGCGTTTCTCGCACCTCGGACGCAACATCGTGATCTTCGGGCGCGTGCTGCGCGATCTCGGTCTGGCGGTGCAGCCGGATCGCATCATCCTGCTCGACCAGGCGCTGGACGCGGTCGGCTTGCGGTCGCGCGCCGACGCGAAAGCGGCAGCGCGCAGCGTCATCGTGCGCAAACCAGAGGAGATCCGGCTCTTCGACGCGGCGTTCGAGCTGTTTTGGAGCAAGGCGGTCATGCCGCAGGCACCCGCCGAGCCGAACTCAGATCCTGAACAGCCCAACGACGTCGCGGGAGATGCGCGTGACCGCCCGCCAGAATTTCCCAGTGCGGGTCAGACCGCACCGCGGCAGCAGACGATCTTCGTGCGCGGTGACGGCGGCACCGCAGAAGCCGACGAAAAGGCTGAGCCGGTCGACGCCGACCGCGCATTCACCTACAGTTTCGCCGAAGGCCTGTATCAGAAAGAATTCTCTAGCCTGTCCGAGACCGAGGCTGACCGCGCGCGCGAGCTGACGCGCCGGCATGTCTGGGATCTGGGCACCAAGCGCTCGCGCCGTAGCAAAAGCGGCGCACGCGGCGCGACGCTCGATCATCGCCGCACCCTGCGCACGAGCCTGCGGCGCGGCGGCGAAGTGCTTTCGCTCAGCATGCGCACGCGCCGCCGCAAGCAGCGCGACCTCGTGCTGCTGTGCGACATCTCCGGATCGATGGACCGCTACTCGCGGCTGCTGCTGCAGTTCGTGCACACTGTGCGCCATGCGGTTGGACGCGTGGAAGCATTCGTGTTCGGCACGCGTCTGACGCGCATCACACGGCAGATCCGTCACCGCGATATTCGCGTCGCGCTCGACGACGTGTCGACCAGCGTGGCCGACTGGGCTGGCGGCACGCGCATCGGCGAGTGTCTGCGCACGTTCAACCTGCGCTGGGCGAATCGCGTGCTCGGGCGCGGCGCGATTGTCCTCATCATCAGCGACGGCTGGGATCGCGGTGACATCGATCTGCTCGCGCGAGAGATGCGCCGCCTCCAGCGCAGCGCGTACCGGTTGATCTGGCTGAATCCGCTGCTTGGATCGCCGCGTTATCGTCCGCAGACCGTCGGCATGCAGGCTGCTTTGCCGTACATCGACAACTTTTTGTCGGCGCACAATCTGCGCAGCCTTATGCAGTTGGCTGATCTGCTCAACACCGTCGAAGATCGCCGCCCAGTGCGCGCGCAGCGGCACGCCTCATGACGAAGCCGGGGTTTGAATCGTAGATGAAAGACGTTCTCGAGACCATCGGGCGCTGGCGCTCGGACGGAGAGCCGTTTGCGGTGGCGACCGTCATCAAGGTGGACGGTTCGGCGCCACGTGATGAGGGCGCGACGATGCTCGTCGCGCGCGGCGGCGCGATCGCCGGGTCGGTGAGCGGCGGCTGCGTCGAGGGCGCGGTCGCAGATGAGGCGCGCGGCGTGCTCGAGACGGGCTCTCCTAAAATCGTACGCTACGGCATCAACAAGAACATGATGTGGGATGTCGGGCTTTCGTGCGGCGGCGCGATCGATGTCTACATCCAACCATTTGACGGTCACGCCTTGCCCGTCGAGATCGCTCGGCCGCTCGTGCTGTGCATGGTTGTTCGCGGGCCCTCGCACGTCGGCGCGACGCGCATCGTCGGCGTACCGGCCACGGATGGAAACGGCCGTTCGGCGGGCGCGGACGACAGCAGCGGCGGCGCGCGCTCGACTGGTGATCCGGCGCTCGACGCTGCCATCGACGCGGCGGCGCCGGCCTTTCTGACGCGGGGCACCGCGAAGACCGCAACGGTCGGCGCGCACGATGTGTTCTTCCTCCCGCTGCTGCCCGATCCGCGGCTCATCATCGTGGGCGCAGTGCATATCGCAATGGCGCTGTGCGACCTCGCCTCGCGCAGCGGCTTCGCAGTTACCGTGGTCGACCCGCGCGAGCGGCTCAACAACCGCCAGCGCTTTCCATCAGCGCGCCGGCTCGCCGTCGGCTGGCCAGAGGACGAACTGCCGGCGCTTGCTCCCGACGAAAACACGTACGTCGCGGTGCTGACGCACGACGAGAAGTTCGACGACCCCACGCTGGCTTATGTGCTGACGCGCCCGGTTCGCTACGTCGGCGCGATCGGCAGCCGCAAAACGCAGGCGCTGCGCCGAGAGCGTCTCGCTCAAGCAGGCTTCTCCGCACGCGCGATCGACGCGGTGCACGCACCGGTCGGACTCGACATCGGTGCGCAGACGCCCGAGGAGATCGCAGTCTCCATCCTCGCCGAGATGATCGCCGCGAAGTACGAACGCGCGGGGATGAAGTTGAAGGACCAGACCGGCGAACACATCCACGCATCATAAATTCTTGGCGGCGAGGCGCCGATGGAAAAGAAGGAGATGCTCGAAGGCCTGCGCAAAAATCGCGCCAGCTCAATAACGAGCATGTTCACGTCCATTTACTCCGCAGAATGGGGGTGAGTTCAAGTGGCAAAGAAGAAAAAGGCAGCCAAGAAGAGCAAGAAAAAGCACTAAACGAAGAGTTTAGGGCAAAAAGAAGAGGAGCGAAGCATCCTTCGCTCTTTTTCTTTTCGGGCGCGCAGACGTTAGGGGTTCGAAACGACGAGGATGCTATGACCGCGGTGCTCGTCCAAAAAGCGCAAACCCTCGCTCATCCAAAGGTCGAGGCCGGCAGATGAGTGACTGGCGACCTCCCGGACGATATGTTCGCGATCGCGCAACCAGCGCACGTGCGTCGGCCCCTGGGCCAGCCAGACGACCTCTCCGCAATCCTCGCAGGCGAACCCGGCGCGCACGCGTGCAGTGCCTAGATCCCGCCGTCGGCGGCCTGCGGCACCACTTCATGGCGCGGCTGGGGAACGCCGACTTGCTCGGCCACCACGGGCGAACGCTGGACCCGGATGACCAGCAGCGCCAGATCGTCGGCGATCCGCCCGCCGGCGTAGCGACGCAAATTCGTGACCAGTTCGTCCGCAAGCTTCTGGGGATCCGCGTTGCCGCGCTCGATCCAGCGCATCGCCTGCTCTTCTCCGAGCATGAGTCCGGCTTGATCGCGCGCCTCGGTGAGTCCGTCGGTCGCGAGCACGAGCACGTCGCCAACGCCCAATTGCACGCGCACCGATTCGAAATCCAGTCCGCGCCCGAGTCCGACGACCGGACCGGTCGATGTCAGTGGCCATACGCGGCTGCCGCTGCGGGCGAACACCGAACCGTGGCCTGCGCTCGCGTAGCGGAACGAAAGATCGCGATCGTCGATGATGCCGATGAAGAGGCTGACGAATGCCTCGTTGTCGCGGGCCGAGCGTTCGAAGATCTCGTTGAAGCGGTCGACGATGATCGCCGGATCGGATTCGGTCTCCGCCAGCGTGCGGACGGAGTATTTCACTTGGGCGGTGTCGACCGCGGCGGCAAGCCCTTTGCCGCTCACGTCGGCGACCAAGATGAGGGCGCGGTGCTCGTCGAGCCGGTAGACGTCGAAGAGGTCGCCGCCGACCGCGGCCTCGCGAGTGGACGACACGTAGGCGGTGCCGACGCGTAGATACGGCAGCAGGTCCCAACCGCTCAAGAATGCGCGCTGCAATGTGTCGGTCATCGCGCGCTCGCGCGCAAGGGCTTCTTGCGTGCGTCCGCGGTAGGCGTCGGCGATCAGCGCGGCGATGCCGAAGAGCAACAGCACCGCGGCGGTCGCGCCTGCCATATTGCGCAAGAGAACGGTCGATCGATCGAACAACCGCGTCGCCTGGCCGGTGAGCATGATATCCAACTGGCCATAGTCGCCGCGCATGCGGTCCATGAGCACCTTGCCGCGCTCGAGCAGGTTGACAGAATTCGGTCCGTACGGACTTGTGATCAGCGGCGCCGCGATCTGCCGCACCCACTGCGCGTGTTCTCGGTTGATGTCGAGCAGCAGCGGAGTCGCCGACCCGATGCTGAGCGAGCCGACGGTCTGCGTCAGTTGCGCGAAGTCTTGCGCGTACTTCGTCTCGGACGCGTCGTACGGTCCGAGAAAGACCTTGTTTCCGGTGCTCAAGAACCCGCGAACGCCGGTCTCCTCATCAAGCTGCAACCGCTGGCACTGTTGGAGCAACGCCCGCGCGGTATCATACGCCTCGTGCTCCGCGAACGCGGCCTGCACGCTGCGATAGGTGATGTACGAGCCGGTGATCGACACGACGAGAGCGACAAGCAATACCGCGCCCGCGGTAATTGTCCCGGGGGGCCGCTCGAAGCGCGTCGGTGTGCGGTCCGATGGTGGCAACGAGGCTATTTTCCTATCTTCTTATCAAAGAGAGCGGACGGTGTGGCTAGTTTCTCCGCCCGCGCGATGACGTCCCGCGGGGTTAGCGACACGTTCATCAATGGCGCAGCCGGCCGTCGCGGCAACGGCGCCACCGTGGCAGAGGAGATAATTGTGCTTGACTGGCTCGGCTAGCGCGCCGGAGTCTTGAACGTCGACTCGAGAAGCGGCTGCAGCTCCCCGCGTTCGAGCATCGGTTCAAGGATGTCGGTGTCGCCGTAGAAGGTCCCGTTGATGAAGACCTTGGGCAATGTCGGCCAATCTGTGATTTCGCTGAGCGCCTGGCGTTTCGGCATGTCCTCCAGCACGTCGACGACCTCGAACGGGTAGCCGAGCTGGTTGAAGAACGCGATGGTCTCCATCGTAAAGCCGCAGCGCGGCGCATCTTTGGTGCCCTTGCCGTAGACCAGGATCTTGTGATTCTCGATCTCGTCCTGAATACGGGCCTTGAGATCTTCGTTCATCGGTGGTCTTTCTGTTTTGGGAGCTTCATTAAGATTACATCACATCCGGAGTCTGGGTCGTCAATTCGATGGCATGCAGGCGGCCGTCTTTCAGCGCCTCGTCCAATGCTTTATAGACCAGCCGGTGCCGGTCAAGCGGCGCCAACCCCGCGAAGCCTTTGGAAATGACTTTCACATCGTAGTGGTCGTGGGTGCCGGTGCGGTCGGAGATCTCGACGTGCGCGTCGGGAAGCGCGCGGCGGATGAGGGCAGTGAGTTCGACCGGCGTGATCACGGCTTGCTCGTCTTCTGCGAGGCCCGGTCGGACCTCTGCCTTAAAACCCTGTCCCGGCGACCGGCGGTGCGACCGCAGACCCGACTGCCGATACTATCTATGGATGGATTGGACGAATATCTACGCGCTCGTAGACAAGCTCTCCGACGAGATTCATCAGCACCTCCCCGTTGCGCTCGGCCTCATGCTCTTGGGCGGCGTTCTCAGCAGCTTGAGCCCATCGAGCGTGCCGCGCATGGTCGCCATCGTCAACTACGCCGGCCGCGAAGCGCGCAACACCGCGCACGCAGCGGTGCTTTCGATCGCGTTCGTCGCCGGCATCTGTGTGGTCTATTGCGGGGTCGGCGCGATGGCTGGCTCATTTGGCGCGCTGCTGTCGATGACGGGCTTCTTGTACTACTTCACCGCGGCGGTGTGCCTGCTCATGGGTCTATCGATGATCAAGCTCATCGAGATCCGGGTGAAAACGCCGCTGCTCTCCGTTATGGGGCACGGTGTTACCGGCGCCTTCATGCTGGGCTTTGGTTTCGCATTTCTGATCGCGCCCGACGCGACGCCGTTCATGATCGGCGCGCTTGCAGTCACGACCTTTCAGGGTGAGCTTGGCTTAGGCGCACTGCTGATGCTGTTTTTCGCGATCGGCCATGGCTTGCCGGTGTTCGCCGCGGGCGTGATCGCGCCGTGGTACACGCATCATCCGTCGGTCAAGCGCTGGCAAGTCGCCGCTGAGATGGCCGCCGGATACGTCTTAGTTTTTCTCGCGTTGTTCTTCGTGGTGATTGCATGAGCGACGACCAGGCGGCAGTGGCCGGAGGCATGATCATGCAGTCGAGCGGTTCTTCTCAGACGGCCGGGGCCGACCACGTCAAGCCCTATATCATCAAGACGTACGATCGCTGGATCATCTTGGTGTTGGTGCTGGTCGCCGGCTGGTTCTTGTTCAAGCCTATCTTTGCGTTTTCGGTCTACTATCGCGGCGTAAGCTTCGAGCACATGCTCAGGCTAAAGACCGCGGAGCATTATTATCGCAAGGCGATCAGCGTCGACCCGCACATACCCGAGGGCTGGGTCGGGCTTGGCACGTTGCAGGCGATGAGCGCGAAAGACAATCACGCGGATTACCTCAGCGCGATCGACACGTTTACGCGCGGCCTCGAGAACAATCCCACGAGCGGCGCGCTTCCGTGGGGTCTGTGCCGCGCGTACTACGAGATCGGCGCCGATTACCCGAATGCATTGACCGCGTGCCAGCGCGCCTTTACGAACGATCCAAAAAATCTATTCGCCTGGGATTACGCGGCTTGGGCGAGCATTCACATGGGCAAGCGCGACCAAGCGCTCGCATATTGGCGACAAGCGCTGAAGCTCGGCCACGTGGGCGCAGCCGCTTTCATCAAGAAGTACTCGAAGTAGAACTCGTCGCGCTCGCGGCAGCCGCCGGACTTGCTCCGCGCAGTCTGAACGACCACACGATCATCAGAATGCCGAATATGATCGCGTAGACTCCCAGAACGATCACGTACGCGAGCAGCCCTCCGATCGGTGCGACTGCGAAGATCAAGCCCACGATGATCGAAAGGACGCCGCCCAGCCCCAGGAGCCACGGCGCGCCGCCGCCTCCGCCGAACCGGAACGCTGCCACGAGCTCGAAGATGCCGGTCGCGATCGCCCAGATCGCGATCGTGAACGCGACCGCGATCGCACCGATCGTGGTGAACCGGAAGAGCACGATGCCAACCGCAATGCCGACGATCGCCTCGAAGATCAGCGGCCACCAGCGATCGCTGTGGACGCCTAAACGGAATGCTTGGATGAGCGCGAAAACCCCGTCGATCAGCGCGTATGCTCCGAACAGATAGAGCAACGCCAAAAGCGAGTGGCCCGGGAAGAAGATGAGCAAGAGACCGAAGACGATGCCGATGATGCCGCGGATCAGCAGAACCCACCAGTGGTCGGCGATCGCGGAGACGATTTCAGACGCAATAGCCATAAGCCGCTCCTTGTCCCTCAGAGCCTGATGTGGCAGCCGACCCATTCGGCTTGCCAGGCGATGGCGTTCATTGTCGCGTAGTCCGTGCCTTCACCTCGTATTCATAGGAGTCGAGTGGTCTATGAGACTGTCGCGTTCCACATTTCTCGCCGCACTCGGCGTGGCCGGCGTCGCAGGTACTACCTCGCGGGCGCAAGCGGCGCTTCCGCCGTGGTTCCCGTTGCCGCCGCCTCTCAAGCCGAAACTTCCTCGCCGTGCGCTCGTGCTCAGCGGCGCCGGCGCGCGCGGCGCCTATGAAGCCGGCGTGCTCAAATGGCTGTTCAAGGACATCGACGCGCAAGGCGCGCCGTTCGACGTCATTTCCGGCACGTCGGCGGGAGCGATCAACGCCGCGTTCGCTGCGCGTGCGACGAGCGCATCGATCGCGCAGGTGGGTCAGCTGTGGCTCTCGATGCCGGCGGCCGATGTCACCAAGCTGATTCCGCCGGCGCAGCACGGCGTGAATGCCGCGGACGCCTTCAACGAATCGAGCCAGCATGGCTATCCACGCAAGCTTCGCTATTTGAGCAAGGCCAACAGCGAACTCAAACAGATGGGCTCGAAAGAAGATCTCGCCAAGATCATGGGCGTCGTGAGCAGCGACGGCATCGACGGTCTCGTCAAGAAATACCCGTTCACGCTGGCCGAGATGCAGACCAGCCTCATCATCAACGCGACCAATATGACCCGCTTCAGCTCGGACTCGTTCTACCACTTCGTCGGATCGGCCGCCGACGCGCAACGTCAATCGTTCTTGCACCGTGTGACGATAGAGGCGGACAGCGGTGAGGGGCCACCGATCCAGCCGGGCGGGCAGCGCTATGCCCTGACCGAGAGCAATCTTGTGACATGCGTGCTTGCCTCGGCGGCCGTCCCCGGAATGTTTCAACCCGTCGAGGTGCCGATCGCCGAGACCGGAACTCAAGATCTCTACGTCGACGGCGGCGTCGCGAACAACACGCCGATCACAACAGTTGCGGCCGCCGGCGCGACCGACATCACCATCGTGACGGCAACCGCCGTTGGCGAGGGCGCGCAAAAGCAACCGGATTCCATACCGAGCTTGATGTTCGGCTCGATGTCGGTCGTGCAGCGCGAGCTGCTTGAGGATGACATGCGGCTCTCTGTGGCGCGTAACCTATTGTCGCGCTATCGCGATTATCGCGGCCTCCAGCCGCACACCGTCGCTTTTTTAAAAGGGATCCAAGACCCTCACTGGGAGTCCATCCGTCTGCGGATCATAAGACCGCCCAAGCCTTTGAAGCTCACATCGCTCGGCTTTGACAAAGGTGACGAGCTCAAGGCCGCGTTCGACGAAGGCTACAACGACGCGCAGAATCCAACGGTATACTCAATCTGACGTGCCCGTTCAGCGCGGCTTTGTAGCGGTACCCCCAAGCCGAAGCATCGGTCGTTCGATCGCATAGGTCACGGCCGTGGCGATTGCGAGCGCGCATGCGACGGCGATCCCGATCGTCGCCCACAGCGGCAGGCGCTGCAGCAGCAGGTGGGCTTGCCAGATGATCTCGAGATGCCAGAGATAGAGATTGTAGGAGATCGCCGCGAGGTAGCTCAACGCCGGATTCATCACGAGGAAGCGTCCGATCGGCAGGCCCAGCGTCAATCCAACGCCTGTCGCCGTGAAAAGCGCCGCGAAAGAAAACCGGTGATCGTTGAGCCACGCGTAGGACCCCGCTGGCCCTCCCGCATCTCCAGCGGCCGAGAGGTGATACAGCAAGAACACAACAGCGGCCGCGGCGCCAACCCCGACCGCCGTGAACGCGACGCGCCGCACGAGCGACTCGCGTAGGTGCTTGCGCGCGAGCACGATAAGGTACGAAGCGAGCATCCCGCTGGCGAAAAGATCGATAACCGCGGGGAGCTGGTCGGTTTGATACAGCATGCCGGTCGTGCCGTGGACGCTCAGCGATACGCGGTAAAAGACGGCGCCGATCGCGAGCAGCGCAAAGACGATGAACGGTTGCCGCCGGAAGAACCAGCAGATCAGCGGGAAGAGGACGTAGAATTCGACTTCGATTCCCAGCGTCCACAGTGGTCCGCTGATCGAGCCGAATGAGTCTTGGAACAGCGGGTGCAAGAATGCGATGTGGAGTCCGAACTGCCTCCAAAAATCGTGCGGAGACTCGAACGATTGGCGGTAGAGTAACGCGAAGGCCGTCAACGCGATTAGATAGGACGGGATGATCTTCGTCAGCCGTTTGCGCGCGAACTCGCGCACCGGCATCAGCTCGCGACCTTCGACGATCGTGCGCGCATACGGGTAGAACAGACAAAATCCGCTGACGAAAAAGAATAGATCCACGCCGATAAAGCCGGTTTGCGCGATCGCTTGCAGGCTTAGCGTCGATCCGAAGACAGGCCACGCTGAGACAGCGTGTGTGACCAGCGCGACGTGATACCAAACGACCAGAAGAATCGCGATGCCGCGCAGCCCGTCGAACACGCCGATGTGGGCCTCATGCGCCGCAAGCGTGACGCGTGCGGGAGGATCAACGGGTCGATCGAGGGCTCGGAGGAGCGGTAAGTCGGTGACTGCCACGGTGAAACGCGAGCGTCGCGGCGATGCCGCAGCGCGGCGCGTCTTGCCGTTCTACCCGAGCAGTCGCTCGGAAAAACCCGACTAGTGGCCCTTCGTGTGGCTCGAAGGGAGGTCGTTCGCGATCGCGGGCTGCTCAGTGGCCTGCGCGAGATGGTGCGATGCGAGCGCCGCGACCTGCGCCGGATTTCCGAGCGCAGCCTGGAATGCGCGGAACCAAACAAGCGCCATCGCATCGTAGCCGGCATCGTCGGGATGCAAGCCGTCTGGGAAATACGCGGGTGTGCGCGGCAGCGCGCGGTTCATGCCGGTCGCCAGCCAGATCGGCTTACCCTGCGCCTGCAAATGTCTGACGATCGCAGGCAAGCCGCCGCCGGAGCTTCCACATTCGGACGATCCAGTGTCGAACTGATCAATCGTGCATTGGGTTAATCGCGGGCTGTCGATAACACCGGCGACGATGACGCGGACATTGGGTTTTGCTGCAAAGATCTCGTTCAGCAGTACCGCCAGGTTTCGTTCCGCCGTCAACTCGTCATAGCCGCGATAGCCAGCCTGTGCCCGCAAGAGATCGTTGGTCCCGATCATGAGCAGGATGACGTCGGGATTATCCACCGCGATCGCCCCCTTCACGATCTGCCCACTCAATTGACCAGCGGGCGCCGAGGGATACGAGCGGATCACATAGCCCGGCCACCCCTCGTGCCACGGCTGCGCTAAGCCATTCGAAAAATCGGAACGCGAGCCGACAAAGACGTAGTGATAATCATGGCCGGTGAGCAGCTGTGAAAGCTTGCGCCGGTAACCGCCATCGGGCGGAGCCACGACGTTGACGCCGGCGGTGATGGAATCGCCCAGCGCCATGATGCGCACCGGTGCAGCCACAGGCTGACCCGGTGCTGGTCTGTCAGCACGACTCGGCCCGGCGACTCCCAGTATGGCCAGGAGGCCGAGCACGACGAGTAAGTTTTTCAAGGGTCTCCACTAAGGAAACGTAATCGCCGGCCTAAACGTCTCCCCGAGCGGGTTATCGGCCGCCCGAAGGAACGGTTTAAGTCAGATGCGCTCGCCCTCGTTCGACGGGACGAGACGACGGTCTTGGGCCGCCGGCATTTCTTACGTCTCAGCTACTCCCGCCAGATTTCGAGCCGGTGGGATTCTGCTGCTGACCGGAACCTGCAAGCGCCGCCAAGCGCTTGACGACCTTTTCGAATAAGACGCCGAGGCATTCGTCGCCGGTCAAAAACCGGACCATGCCGACCTCGTCGATCTGCAGCCCGAGCCCGTCGGGATAGGCGTCGTAACCGAAGATGCGCTGAAATCCGGCCGAGACAAAGCTCGATCCAGACTTGAACGCGATGCGCTGGTCGCTGACGTAGATGGAACCGGTTGGACCCCACACCACATCGACTGCATTGTGGCCGCGATGCAGCAACTCACCGTATTGAGCGCGTTGCCGCCAGAAAAACGTCTCGCCGGCGCCGGGAACTATTCCCGCGATTTCAATCGGCGGCAGATCGCCCATTTCGATGGCACGCAGCTGCGCATTGAGCGCATTGCGATCGAGTTTGGTCTCGAGGACGCTCTTTGGCGCCACCTTGATTCGCACGATGGGCATGAACGCGATGAACAGCGCCAGCTCGGGAGCCATCCAGCCTAAGACGATGTGGAGCCACCAATACCGCTGACCGCGATGATATGCGACGATCGGCGCCGCCACATAGCAGCTGAACATAAGCAGGGAGAAGAAGAGATCGCTCAACGCACGCTACGCGGCGCGATACGCGCAGAAGGCGCAGCCGGCCGCTGGCGCGGGAGCGCTCGGGAGTGCGAGTAGCCGTCCGACGGCCTGCAGAAAGCGGCCGAACGCGACATCGTCTCGCTCCATCGCCATCCAGGTCATTCCGCCGGTGAGGCTCGCCTGCGCGCCGCTGCTCGAAGCGAAAGCCGCCGGCTCGAAGACACCGAGGCCGAGCTCGTCGATCTTCTTCGCCTCATCGAGCGCCGGGTGCTCGAGTGCATACGCGTAGGCATGTAGCTGACGCGAATACTTAGGAAGCAACTCGACCTTGACGGGCGCCGTTTTCCAGTCGCACACGGCCCGGCGCCGGTCCTCGAACTGCAAGACTGAGTCGAACGTGCCGCGGATCGTCAGGGTGAGGTCGTGGCCTCGCACCGGAATCGGCGCCGACCGAACCCATCCATCTTGGGCTAGCACGCGAAAGCGGCGTCGCTCGCCGGCGATCGCATGCATGCCCGCCGCGGCGAAGTGCGTTTTCATCGCGCGATCGATCGACGTGAAAATAGACGGGAACGGGGTCTGCGGCCGGCGGCGAAGGCCGTGCACCGTGTTGTAATAGCACGCTGGGCACTCTTCGTACAGGAACCCAAACGAGGACGGCGAGACGATCAGATCTTTGCTCATGACGTCATCCGATCGGTGGGGAGCACCGTAACGCAGCGGCCGTGGTCGATCACGATCCGCATGCCTCCGAACTTGAGCCGAAATGGGATGTTCGCAATGGCGCGCGAGCGCATGCTGCGCCGCGCACGCGTGCGCACCTCGGCACGGAACGAGTCAAGCTTCGCCCCGAAGGGGGCAGCGAGGCTGCGCGCGATGACTCCGTCAGCCAAGCCACGCCGGCGGAGCTGCTCGACAGCATCGCGATCGAGGTAGCGTTCCATGAATCTAACCAACGCATGAGAGGTGAAACCCAACTCACGTCCACTCGCAGCATCCATGATCAAGCGCTCCTCTTGTAGGCGGCCTCAAGCGAGGTGAGAACATCCTCTCGCGTGACCATCCGAAAGAGCCGCGGATACTCGTTTTGCGCGACCCCGAGCAGCGCGAAGATGAGCGAACGCAAGACATCCGGGTTCAGATTTTCTAAACGCTCATCGAGGCCGAGGTACAGCCCATCCTCATCGTCGATGCAGAAATGCGGGATCGAGATTGCACTCACGCGCAGCGCGGCTTGGAGCAGCTGTGCGCGTATGAGTCCGCTCTTAGGCGCGCGCATGACGAAGGCACGCGCACGCAGCCAGCCGTTTGCGAACCACAACTGCACCTTCCAAGTGCGCAGTTCGGCGTCGAACGCGACGGTGTAGAGATCTTCACGGTGCCGCAGGTACTTGAGGCCCACGCCGGCCATGAGCGTCTCGACGTCGAATTCAGACTCAGCCTCGGCCTCTTCTGGTTGTGGAGGCACGGGCTGCGGCTGCACGAGCGGCAGGGTCTCTTGCGCCGGCAGCATGTGCGCGAGCCGCGCAAGGCTTGGCTCATCGATGCGCTCGCAGCCGTCGCGCAAGAATGCGTTGCCGAGGGCGGTGGTGTGCAGGGCGCCTTCGGATTCGCGGACGAGCTTGGCCTCGAGCAGACGCCGCTGTACGCGCAGTGCGCGCCGGCTAAAGCGCAGAATCTGTTCGAGCGACGGCGCGGCGGCGCTGCCTTCGTACATATCGAATTCGAAGATCAAGCGCTTGCGCAGATCGTCTTGAGTGATGCCGTCGCCCTGACTCGCTGCGCGCAGCACCTGTCCGAGGAGATCGTGGGCGCTGGGGATTTTCATAGTTTGATGACGCTCCTTCAATCGAATTACCGGGGGTCGCAATGTCAGGATACGGCATCGAGCGGTGCGCCGTCATGACGGTCCAAGAGCGACCGGGTCAGAAATTGACCCACTCCGCCCGCCGATAATCGAAGATATGAGACCGAAGCCCAATCCGTTCGTGGCGCTGCTGGAGGAGCTGGATTCCAAGCGAGAGATCACCGTCGCGCGCTGCAAGGAGATCTACGGAAAGCAGTTCGCGCCTGCCACCTGGAAGCGCATCAAAAAACGGCTCGAGGCCGAAGGCTGCAAACTGCGCTGGGATGCGAAGAGCAAGAAGTTCACGGTCGTGGGCAGCTGGGCGCGCGCGAAGTCGCCACCCATGGATCCGCGCAAGCGCGAGCTGCTCGCGATGTTGCGCGTCGACGTCTCGCGTTTGGGTAGTCCATTTGTCGAGGGCATCGGGCCGCAGCTCGACCGCTGGGACGAGCAGCTCGCCGAGCTCGATCCCGAGGCCACAGAACAAATGCCCGTCCGCCAGCCTCAGCCGCGGATGGATAAGAACTACTACGAGTGCCTTAAAGTGGCGGAACGCGCGGTGCGCGATCGCACCATCTTGCGGTTCAAGTATCGCCGCAGCCGCGACAATGCAGAATCGCGGCGAGCCATCGCACCATATGCGCTGTACGATTACAACGGCCGCATCTACGTGTGGGGTCCCGAAGAAGGCGCGCCGCATCCCAAATTCTTCGCGCTCGATGGGATGACCGAAGCGCAGAGCTCCGAACGCGACACATTCCTGCCTGCGCCTGGAATGAATCTCGACGACGCGCTCAAGCACAGCTTCGGCATCTATGTCGCCGGCCACGCGGCAACGCTGCTGGGGCACGGCCGGAAAATTCTGCTCGTCGTCGTGCGCTTCGCACCGCATCGCGCCGGTGACGTAAGGGCGCGCCGCTGGCCGACTGAGGTCAGGCGTCAAAGCCTCGACGACGGGTCAGTCGAAATCAGTTTCGTTGTGGACGATCCGCGCGAACTGGTCGCATGGGTCTTGAGCTTCGGCGGGGATGCCAAGATCATGACGCCGCCCGAAGCTGCGCAGATGGCACGGACGTTCGCCGAGTCCATCCGGCGCGCGCATCAGTGGGCGGAAAATGTGCCGATCGACGATCGGCTGCTGCATTTCGAGTGGGGCGTCGACGAAAGCCGGCCCTGAGACCGGTCGCTTAGATGTCTATCACCGACGCGATAACCATATTGGTGAACAGATCCATCGTCCACTCGGGATGATAGTAGCCCGGCGACATCACACCGCGTGACACCGAGAAGAACACGATGACCAGCTCATAGATAGGGTCAACGAAGATCGAAACGCCCCCTGCACCCTGATGCGTGAATGCCGCCGGTGAATCGAGCGACCCATGATAGCGCGGCTTCTTGTCGCCTTTCACGTCCCAACCGTATCCACGGCTCGCGTTACGCTCGGTGTCCTCCTTGAAGGTGCCTGGCACGCCGCGGATTTGATCGCGCGTCATCTCGGCGACCGCGGCCGGACTTAATACGCGCGCGCCTCCATAGCAGCCGCGATTGAGGAACATCTGGCAGAACGCAGCCATGTCCATGGCGGTCGAATAGCCGCCTACTGAACCGCTCGGATAATTCGCGACCGACGGATCGGGGAACTGATCGGGCACGTCCGGCGGGCGGCGGATGACCCGCGCGCGCTTTTCGGCGGGCACGTCATAGTATGTGTCGTTCATGCCGAGCGGCGCGAAGATCCGATCATGCGCGAACTGCGCGAGATTCTTGCCGCTGACGCGACGCACGATCTCGGTCAGCAAGAGGTAGCCGCCCGCGCCCGAGTACGACATGCGCTCGCCCGGCGCATATGTCAGTGGCGCATCCCACCGAAGCCAGAGCAGCTCGTGCAGATATGGATGTTCGTTGGCCTCAGCTGCGGGAATCGCGACTTTGCCCTTATTCCGCTCTGTGTAGGCGACGACGTCGTCATCGACAAGTCCAGACGTATGCGTCAGCAGGTGATGCAACATCACCTGTTCTTTCCGATCACCCACGAATTCGGGCAGGTACTCTTGAACCGGGCGGTTGAGTCCGATCAGACCATCGTCGACGAGCGTCAGGATCGACGTCGCCGCGATGACTTTCGAGATTGAAGCAAGCGGGAACATCGCGCGCACGTCGAGCTTGGGCGAGTCCGTATCCGGTCCGTATCGGCCGAACGCTTCGTGAACAACGATAGTTCCGCGGCGTGCCGCCAGAACGACAAGTGCCGGCGTTACCCCGATGCGTATCCACTCGTCCGCACGCAGCCGTGCTAAGGCGATCTGGGCAGGCGCCATCCCGGCATCTTCAGGCGCTCCCGGCTCGAGCGTCGGACAGATATCGCTGCGCTGCGCGGGTCCCTTCATAGCACCTCGCGCATCGTGTTCTTCCCAGACTGGGCGCGTCCTAGCGGAGAACGCGCGGGTTTTGCAGTTACGGCGGTTTGGTGAAGTTGTCTCGCCGAGCGTATCCGATCGGATTTGTGTTTGGGCTCGGCTTCGATACCGCGAGCGAGATCGCCCTACTCGGTATCTCGGTCGCCGCCGCGGCCACAGCCCTGCCGCTCGTCAACGTGCTTGGATTGCCGTTGTTGTTCGCCGCCGATGACGCTCATGGACACACTCGACGGCGTCTTCATGACGCGGGCATATCGCTGGGCGTTTTCGACGCCGTTGCGTAAAGCGTATCATAATTTTGACAGTCACAGGGCTCTCTGTTTTTGCGGCACTCGGGATCGGCGCGCTCGAGCTCGGCTCGGTCTTGGGTCGCATGTCCGGCGCTTCATCCGGGATACTGATCGATCTGCGGCAGCTCGATTTCGGCTCGATCGGGCTTGGGCTTGTTGCACTATTCTTGCTCACGTGGCTGCTCGCGGCAGCGTGTGGCGCATCGGCGACTTCGAGCACCGCGCCGACGCCGTAGACTAAAAAGCGCAACGCACCTCCAGGCGTTGGACTGCTTCGCGAGTAATCGAGGCAGCGTATGGGGCGCTTCACTTGAAGACGTACTCGTTTTGGCGTGACACGATCGCGGGCGACGCGCTCGTCGGCGCTTCAAGCGTCGTTCCCGACGTTCATGCGTCCTCTCCGAAGAGCGCGCAGACCAAGGCGGATGTCGCGATCGTCGGCGCCGGACTCACCGGGCTTTCGGCTGCGCGCGAGCTCGCCAAACGTGGCGTGCGCGTCGTCGTTATCGACGCCGAGCAGGCGGGCTGGGGAGCGAGTTCGCGCAACGGCGGAATGCTGCTGACCGGCCTCAAGCTGGGTCCGCACGAGCTCGTCTCCAAATTCGGTCTCGAACGTGCGCGTGCGCTCGATGCTGCATCTCTCGCGGCGATCGACCATGTCGAACGCGTCATCAAAGAGGAAGCCATCGACTCCGAGTTCAGACGTTGCGGTCACCTCGCGCTCGCATCGAAACCAGCTCACCAAGCACAGTTCGCACGAGATGCCGAGCTCATCAACTCGCGGTTCGGCCGAGCGGTGCGCCTCATTCCACCTCAAGAGCTGCACTCGGAAATAGATTCGTCCGCATATTTCGGCGCGCTGCTTGATGAAGCAAGCGCGGGCGCCAACCCTGCGAAACTCGTCAATGGGCTCGCGCGTGCGGCCGCCGGCGCCGGAGCTGCGATCGTCGAACGCGCACCGGTTCGCCACATCGAACGGCACAAACACGCTTCGTCGCGGTTTACGCTTCAGACCGATCACAGCACCATCGAAGCGGAGCAGATCATCGTTGCAACCGGGGCGTACACAAGCGCCGAATCGGCGTGGCTGCAGCGACGCATCGTGCCGATCGGCTCGTACGTCATCGCAACCGAGCCGTTGTCCGAGCCGGTCGCCGCAAAACTCGCGCCGCAGGCACGCATGATGTTCGATTCCAAGCACTTCCTTCATTACTTCCGGCTGACGTCCGATCGCCGGATGCTCTTCGGTGGCCGCGCGTCATTCGTTCCTGAATCCGATCGCGCGACGGCCGAGAGCGCCGCTGTGTTGCGCCGTGACATGGTCATGATATTTCCGCAGCTGAAGGACGCACGCGTCGACTACGCCTGGGGCGGAACGATTGATTTCACCGCAGACATGCTTCCTCACGCGGGCGAGATCGATGGCATCTATTTCGCTGCGGGTTATGCAGGACACGGCGTCGCGCTCGCAACACTGCTCGGCGCGCAGATCGGCGCACGCATCGGCGGCGCAAATGTCGATAGTCCATTCATGGACAGCTCGTTTCCGCTGCCGGCGCTCGGTGCGCACCGCGTGTTTCCGGGGCTTGTGTCCGCCGCAGGCGCATGGTACCGGTTCCTGGATTTGGTGAGCTGAATCGCAGCATGAGCACGACGCAACTTCACCACAACGTGCTCACGCGGCTCGATTCGGCATTGATCGCTGTCGCCGGCACCGCGCCGGCGAACTCGATCGCGGTGAGCACCGGCGCGCTGGTCGCCGCCGTGGGGCTGTTCGGACCCGGTGCATTGTTGCTGGGTGCGCTCGTGATGTTCGGGCTCGCGATCGCGTACTATTACCTCAACGCCTGGCGATCGGACGCGGGCGCCGGGTATGCGTGGGTCGGCCGCGCACTCAACCCAGAGCTCGGCTTTCTCGCTGGCTGGTCGATCCTCGTGGCCAACACGATCTTCATGGTCGCAGGCTCGCTGCCGGCCGCGTCGGCCACGCTCGACTTGTTCGCACCCCGTCTCTCGACGAACGTGCTCGCAGTGACGGCTGTAGGCGCCGTTTGGTTCTTGGTCGTCAACATCGTCGTGCTCGCCGGCATTCGAACGACCGCGTATTTCCAGCGCATCGTCACCGGCGTCGAGATCGTGGGATTGGCAGCGCTCGCGGCGATCGGCATCGTCAAAGCGGTCGTCTCTGGGCAGACGCACGGCTTCACATTTGCATGGTTTTCGCCGTATCCACCAGGCGGCTTCGCCGCGGTCATGGCTGGTGCGTTGGTGGCGCTCTTTTATTTCTGGGGCTGGGACGTGACCGCGAATCTCGCAGAAGAAACAGTCGATCACAGCAGAGCGCCTGGTATCGGCGGATTGCGCGGCATGCTCATCTTGCTGATCCTGTTCATCGCGATGCAGATCAGCATTCAACTCATCCTTCCGATGCAGGCGATTGGCAATGCAGGGTCCAGCGTGCTCGACGTTTTCGCGAACGCCATTTTGCCGCGGCCGTGGAGCGATATCTCCGTCATCATCGTCATCCTGAGCACCATCGCGACGATCGAGACCTCGCTGCTGGTCGTCAGCCGCACGCTCATGTCGATGAGCCGGGACCGCGTGATCAGCGAGAAGTTCGGGGAGCTCAACCCGCGCTTTCAGACGCCCTGGTTCGGCAGCATCCTCATGGGCGTGATTTCGCTCGCCCTCTTCGCTGCCGCAGCTTCGAGTTCGAGCATTTCGAGCATCCTCAATGAGTCGGTCAATGCGATCGGCATCTATATCGCGTTCTACTACGGCCTGTCGGCGCTTGCGTGCATGCGATACTACCGCAGCGAGTTTGCGCACGACCGCCGCGCGTTGTGGCTCAAAGGCATATGGCCGATGGGCGCCGCCGTCTTCCTCTGGATCGTCGTCGTCGCGCAGTTGATCAGCGCCGGGTGGCGCGCCGACGCCGTCACGCTAGGCTTGCTGGCGCTTGGCATCGTCCCCATGCTTGCATACAAAAGTCTGTACAAGAGCGCATTCTACACCGAGCCGCTCGAAGCGCACTAACGTAGGGTTTGGTCACGTCAGCGGCTAACCCGCGGCGTCCCGATTATGGAAGATCTCGCGCAGCTAAGCGCCGCCGTCATGGTTCTCGCGAGCGGACGGTCATTTCGAGACTCAATAGGCCGGCTAAAACGCGAGGTGGCATCATCCTCCGAGCCATTTGTGTGGGCCAGCGTTGATCTTGCACCCATCGCGCAAAGCGTGCCGGAGCATATCAAGTCGGCATGGATCTTCGTCCTCAAGAAAGAGACGTGGTCGGGAGCTCACGCGCATCCGAACAGCGTCCAACACATGGTCGTGCTGGAGGGGCGAGGTAGGTCCAGGATTGCCGGGGTCGCGGGCGAGCTCCACCCACTTGGCTCGGCGAAGCGCCCCGATTCGGATTGGGTCGTCATCGATGCCGGAATCGAGCACGAATTCTATCCCGTCGATGATCATATGGTCGTCGTGTCGTTTCATACGTGCGAGTCAGACGAGCTTATCGAAGTCTCCGCGCACGGCGGCGTTCGCCGCTACGAGGTGCCTGGGTAAAGGAGTACCCGTCGGGGCAGATGTATTGTTGCCGCCTTCGAGCGACGAACGGAGAACCGTGAAATGGCACGCCAAAAACAAGATGGATCAGCGCTGACCCGTGCGCGTCTCGCCGAACTGCTCAATGAAGACCTCTCGCGCGAATATCAGGCGATCATCGCCTACGTCGTGTATTCACAAGTGCTCAAAGGCGCCGAATACATGAACATCGCCGACCAATTGGAGTTGCACGCCAAACAAGAGCTCGAACACGCGATGATCATCTCGCGACAGATCGACTACCTCGGAAAGATGCCGACGTCCACGCCAAAGCCGGTACGGTTATCCCCAAAGCCAAAGGACATGTTGCGTTTCGATCTTGACAACGAGAACGAGACGATTCGCAACTACCGCGAGCGCGTGCGCCAGTGCGAGGAACTCGGCGAGTTCGCGATGGCAGAACAGATCCGTGGCATCTTGGTCAACGAGCAGGACCACCAGATCGATCTTGCGACTGCGCTCGGACAAGACCCGCCCGACCTCACGCGCACAGGCCGGCGCTAACTAAAACGAGCAATAGTCCGCAGAGAGGGGACCCGAAATGGCCGCGGTTATCCCTTTAAGCGACGTCTCTCGACGGCCGGCGAATTTCCCGGTCGTCACGCTGTCGCTGATCATCATCAATTTCATCGTGTTCATCATCGAGCTCATCGGCGGCCAGCCATTCGTCGAGCGCTGGGCGCTCGTCCCTGCGCAGATCTCTCAGGGCCAACACCTCGAGACGATTCTCACCGCGATGTTCATGCATGGCAGCTGGTCGCACATCATCGGCAACATGGTGTTCCTGTGGGCGTTTGGTCCGGAGATCGAAGACGCGATGGGGCCATGGCGCTATTTGATCTACTATCTGCTCGGCGGCACGGCCGCTGCGCTGGCGCAAGTCGCGGCCGCTCCCGCATCGACGGTGCCGAACCTCGGGGCGAGCGGCGCCATCGCCGCGGTGATGGGCGGCTTCTTGGTCACCTACCCACGCGACCAGATCCGTTCGCTTCTGGTCATCTTCGTGTTCGTTCAGGTTAGGTACATCACGTCCGCGCTGCTCATCGGCATATGGTTCTTGCTGCAGCTCGTCAACCTCGGGCCGATCGTCACAGGGACGACCAGCGGCTCAGAGGGCGGCGGCGTCGCATACATGGCGCATGTCGGCGGCTTCATCTTCGGCGCCGTGTTCGCGCGGCTATTTGAAGATCCGAAGCGCATCGCAGCGCAGCCGGTCGACGACGACGCATCTGGAATCTCGTGAACAGGTAGCTACTGAACCGGCAGCGTCCGGCGCTAATTGTCTTCGTCGCGGAACTTGATCCACCAGTGCGTGCCGTCGCAGAACGGCTTGTTCTTCGAATGGCCGCAACGGCACAGCGCGAAGTGCTCGCGGTTAGCGCCGGCGTTCATTGGCTCGCCCTCGAGCTGGATGCCGCCTCGCACGTAATAGCTGGCGTTGGACTGCACGAAGATTTCCGGCTCGCGCGCCTCGCCCTTGTATGTCTCTCCGTCGCGGATGAAGCCGAGCGCACCCGAAGGACACTCGCGCACGATTTTTTCGATCTCATCTGCGCTTGCGCCCTCGGCGGTTACGAACGGATCGCTCTCGTGATGGAAGACTGAAGGCAGACAATCGGTGCAGTTGCCGTAGTGGCAACACGTGCCGCGATTGTCGAGCACGGTGATATCTTTACCTTCGTAGCGATCGAGACGATCCGCGGCGCGATGCGAGTCCTTCGCGCTCGAGAAGTTGATCGTCGCGTGCGTGCCGTCGCAGTATGGCTTGATTTTTGACCCACCACAACGGCACAGCGCGATGATCGGGCGCACGGGAAGCGTTTCGCCCTTGGAATTGGTCAGCTTGCGCAAGTTGCGGATGATGTAGGGACCGTTCAGCTCGGGGCGGAGAACCGTGCGCGCGCTGCGTTCGTTCGCCTCGGAGCGGATCGCTTGCGTGAACCGCTGCGGTATGAACGGCGTCAAGTGTTCGGCGACCGATTCGAGCGCCGCGGCGGCTTCGGAGACTTCCGGCGGTACGCTCGTCTCATCGGCGAGCCGCGTTAGGCGACCCGATATATCATAGAGCCGCTCGAGGAACAAGACCCAGGCTGCATCTTTGTGCGAGAGCAGATGCACGCTGCGCGCGATCCCGAATGTCGGGCCGGCGGTCTTGCCCGGATACTGCGGACCGGCAGGCACTTTGGCAAGCGCTTCTCCAAGCGGACGCAAACCGGATGCCATCATGCGCAGCGTGCCGCGCGCCAACAATCGCAGTTCGTCTTCAGTTTCACCGCCGTGCGCGAAGAAGCGCAGCAGCATCATGAGCATGAGATCGTAGGTGCTGTTGAACAAATCCGCAAGCTCTTGCGCTACCGCGTCGGTGATGCGGTTCGTGCCGGGCGCTTCTCCGAAGCCGCGCGTGCTCGGGTTTTCAAGCATCGGGCGCACCGGATCGAACGTGCGCCCCTCTTTTTGCGCCGCTTGCTTTAGCGCTGCGTATTCGTTTCGGATGGAATCGAAGACTGAGAAGTGCGCGTCGGGATGATCCTTGGTCGGCGCCTCGCCTTGTTCGATGATCATCTCGATGGCTTTACGCGCGGATGCGACGTCCTCGATCTCAACAAGATCCATCGGAAGATCAAGGTAATTCGGATTCGCCTGCAAGGCCGGATCGCCGATGAACAACCGTTCGGCCGGAATGCAATCGAACGCGGACTCGATCTTATGATAAAACTCACCGACGGTACGAAAGTCGATGTCGTAGGGTTCGAGCGAGTTTTGGATGCGGATGCAATCCGAGCGGTCGAAGTCGCCGACGATACGTTTGCACATTTCCGCGTATTCGGACGCGCGGTCCGCTGCGAGATGAGCCAGCACGTCCTCTTCCGGCATCTCGTAACACACCAGACGATCGATCAGATCTTGTGAGAATGGCTCGAGCGTCAGCTTGATCCCAAACGGGAACGCGGAGGCAGGCAGCGGGAAGTTCGCGCGCCCGAAGTGCGGCGCGCCACCGACCGCGGTCATGAGGTTCGAGACCTGCGCGAGATGCAGCATCTCCTCGACGGCGACATGCGCGATCTTGCGCTTCCAGTCGCGCACGGCGTCGAGCTCGGCCGCGGAGAGCCCACCTTCGTTGAGGTCGCTCTTGAGCGAATAGCCGGCGTAGAGGTAGACGCACGCGAGGCCGTGCTCGAGCTCGGATGCCCGAGTCAGAAGATAGATCAGCTCGTCGCGCGTGTCGACGGGTGCGACGGTCGCCGCTGGCGCAGACGCCTGCCGGTCTTGAGCGATGCTCATCGACCCTCCCTGGGCTTCGGGGCTAGGATGAGCGAGAGCGTACCACGACATGGCACGAAAAGCAAGAAACCGAGGAACTAGACATTCGAACGGGGACCTCGTTCGACGTAGGTCTTCAGGCACGCGAGCGTGCGGGCATTTTCACGACGGAAGCCCCAAACCAACGCCGGCGCCGCTAGTTTGAGGACGCCGTGCAGGTTCATGGTCATTTCCAGTTCGCGTGTGACGAGCGTGCCGTTGTTTCTTGGTTCAAAAAGGTAGCGCACGCGCGCGTCGACGTCGGTCGTGAACGGTTTGCGGATCTGGACCACATGATGAAATCCGATGCGATGCGGCCGCTCGAATTCAGTGACCTCGCCCGGCTTTTCGATCGGGCCCGCGTCGAGATATGTCGTTCCTAAACGCACGGGATACGGCGTGACGTTGACAGTTCCGCTGAACGCGCTCGAATCCGGCAGCCAGCGGCTGTAATTGGGCATGTCGGCGACGAGATCGAAGATGTCGTCTGCCGCACCCGTGATCTGCGCAGTGAATTCGAAATGCAATGCGAACACCTCGTTTGGACCTGCTCGAGCGACGGGGAGTTTCGATGGCACGTTTGTTCGAACCATTGACGATCCGGGATGTGTCGCTGCAAAACCGGATCGTCGTCTCGCCGATGTGCGAATATTCAAGCGAAGACGGGTTTGCTAACGAGTGGCACGTCGTGCATCTGGGCAGTCGCGCGGTGGGTGGCGCGGGGCTTGTGTTCACCGAGGCGACGGCCGTCCTGCCCGAAGGACGTATCAGCCCGCAGGATCTCGGGATCTGGGATGACCGGCATGTCGCGATGCTCTCGCGCATCACGCGCTTCATCCACGAGCAAGGGAGCATTGCGGGCATGCAACTGGCTCACGCCGGCCGCAAAGCAAGCACGTTTCGGCCATGGGACGGTCGCGGACAAGTTCCGGAAAGCGAAGGCGGATGGCGCCCCGTCGGACCAAGCCCGTTGCCGTTCGCGGACGGATATGCGCAGCCGCAGACGCTCACGGTAGATGGTATCGCGGGAATCGTCGCCGCATTCGCGGCCGCCGCGCGCCGTGCGCTCAACGCCGGCTTTCGCGTCATAGAGATCCATGCCGCCCACGGTTATCTCTTGCACGAGTTCTATTCGCGGTACAGCAATCAGCGCACGGACAACTACGGTGGCTCCTTCGAGAATCGGACGCGGCTTCTGCGAGAAGTCGTCGATGCAGTACGCGCCGCATGGCCGGAGCGGTTGCCGATGTTCGTGAGGCTATCAGCCACGGACTACGAGCCGGGATATTGGGATATCGAGCAGACCGTTGACTTGGCGCGCCAGCTCAAAACGCGCGGGGTCGATCTGATCGATTGTTCGTCGGGAGGCAACATCGCGAGCGTGATCGTTCCAATGACGCCGGGATATCAAGTACCATTCGCGCAGAAGATTCGAAAAGAAGCCGGCATCAAAAGCGGCGCCGTCGGACTCATCACCTCGCCAGAACAGGCCGACGAGATCGTCGGCACCGGCCAAGCGGACGTCGTTCTGCTAGCGCGCCAGCTGCTTCGCGAGCCTTACTGGCCTTTGCGCGCAGCTCAACAACTTGGCATTTCCGTGCCCTGGCCAGCCCAGTACCTACGCGCGGCGCCTGACGGTACACAAGCGAGAGCGATCGTGGACATGGCAACGATCTAGCAGCAACTCGGAGCGCTTCGTAATATCTCGCACGTCCGCAAGCGGAGGATTCCGTTGCGCGTCGAACGCCCGGCGGGCATTGCGGAGGGAGATTCTCATGAGCAAGCTACCAATTGCTTTCATCATTATCACGCTGTCGTTCGCATCGTCGGTGCAGGCCGCGCAACCGCCGGCCCCAGCCGGATCGCCGAACGCCGCGGCGCCGATTCCGGCGCAGATGTCCGCGCCGCGCCATCTCGTCTATGAGTTCGGCTATAACACGAAAGCAGCGAGTCAAGGACCCAGCACGGGCACCACTACCGTAGATATCGAAGGCGTCGCGAAAGACGGTGGGATGAAGGTCGTTGCGACCGATAGTTGGTGGAACTCGACGAATCCGAAGCAGAGCTCCAACTGCGAGGTCTATGCGAACGGGAACGTCACGTGCGGAAAGCCTCCGTACAATCTGACAGGCATCCAAGCGACCGTGCTCCCGCTTCTCGGTCAGCAGTTCTTCGCTTCATTGGCGGGCAGCCTCACCTCGAGCTGGAACGCGAACTTCGAAGTGCGCGCGTCATTCGCGCCGAGCGTCAATCGAGGTTTTGGCGGACAAGTCTACACGTGGAACGGAGCCTACTCGCTCACAGGAAAAGGCACGCTGCCCGAACAGCCGCCGTTAATCTTGGTCGCATCGAATGGGACTCTGAAGCAGCAAGGCGGCCGCTTCGTGACCGTGAATCAGAAGTCGAACGTCTTATTCGATCCGCGTATCAAGACGCCGGTCTTCGTCGACGCGTCGTACAACATAGTGCCGCGCCAGTCGACCAACAATTACACGGTCCAACTGAAGCTCGTCAAGTACTAGTCGGCGTCAGCCGATAACGTTGGGAAATCGCGCTCGAAATAGACCGCACGGCCGCTTATCGATCCTGCGCAAGATAGCGGCGCGCCGGCCGCGCAAACCCCTAGTGAGCAGGTGAAAACGCGCACCGGCGCTACGGGCTCACTTTCGCACTGGCGATATTCAATCCATCGCCTGGCACAAACAAGTAGCCTGGTATTCTTACTACCATCTTTTGAAGCCCGAGCGCAGTGTCCCACGTCAAATCACGCCGACGACTGCAAGCCATAAGAACGCAAGCGAGACCATTGTGATGTGCATATCAGCGATGACGACTTGCCTGCCGTAGCGCTCGAAGAAGCGTTTCACACCGTCGTAACGCGGCGCAAGCGGCGTCAACGCCGCGAGCGCGAAGCCCACGCCGTTGACGAAGAACAGGACCACCGTGAGGTACAGCGAGGAGTAGAGCGAGTGGGCGCTTGGCGCTGCGAAGGCCACGACGGCGGCGTACACGAGTGAGAGCGCCATCCCCAAACCCGCCGAGAAGTAGATCTCTCCAACACGCATCAAGCCAAGGCCATCCGTCGCCATCGCCAAGAGCAGCGATCCGATCACGAGCGAAACCGGCAGAAGAACATAGAGGATCGGCACGAGCCGGCCTAGGTCGTTCGCCTGAAGCAGCGGCAGCAACGCAAACCACGAGAGGAATACAGTTCGATACTCGATGGTCGACGCGAGGCTGAAATGCACGCGCTGGACGAAATCGCCACTCGTGCTGATGTGCGGCAGATACGAGATAAGGAATCCTGCGCCGACCCAATAGAGGTACGCGACGAGGAACATCACGATAACCGTGTCGAGGTAGACCGGAGCGATGCTCGTCCGCTCTTTCGCGAGCGTCACAACCAGCACGACACCAGTGAAAGCAAAGCCGGCGAGGGTGCCGACGACCATCACGTGGAGTTTGGAGACCTCATCGAGCAGCCAGGGGAAATGCTCGCGACGAGCGGTACCGCGTCGCTCAGCGATCAGCACTACGGCCAAGCCGATCGCCGCCGCGAGCGAGAAACCCACCACCGACCACATAGGGTCAAGCCTCCACGCCGAAAGCGCTCGCTGCGGATAGCGAGCGTTGGCTCGCGCAGCGATTCGCGCTAACCGCACCCTCTTCTTGTGCCGATGCGGGCGAATTTGGCGTAAAGAAAGAACTCCCGATCAGCTCTAGGAGGTCGAGCAATTTGGCGTATCCGGAGGAAGTTGAAGAGATCCGGACGCGCATGCGCAACGCGTTCGCGGTCATCTACCTTGGTCTGCTGAGCATCATCCAAGGCGTGGCTCTGGCTGCGCTATTCGGGAAAGCCGACTCAATGCTGTCGCGCCACCTCTTCCACCTGCCACAGCTCATTTTGTCACTTGGGATTTTTCTCGCCATCGTCGCAGTATGGAATCAGTACCAAATGGGCGTCATGCTCTACGCCTGGACAGCGGAGCTCTTCGACGCTTTCATCCCGTTCACGATCGGGATCTTCGAATTCGGCATGATCAGCGCGCTGGAGTACGGCGCAAGCGCCGTGCTGCTGGCGGACGGGCTACTCCTTTTGGTCGGCATTGCAGCCTTCGAGCAACAATACTATCAGTTGCGCAGGAACACGAAGGCTGCGCCCTTCCTACAGCAGTTGAACCGCGGGTTCCGTGCGGCCGACATTTGGTCGTGCGTCGTGGGTGCGGCAATCGCGCTGGGCTCCGCCGCTGCGATCGGACGTTGGGCCCCGAACCCGACCGGTGACCTCATTGGCTCTTTCGTGCTCGTCGCGCTTGCTCTCAGCCATCTGACACGAGAAGTCTATCAATGGCGCATCGTGCTGCAACGGCTCGATGCGCTCGCCGCGTGAATCAGGTCTACAGCGGCTGTGATTCCCCGCGCTGCCTCAGTTGGAGGCGAAGATCGCGGGGTCGACCGCAGCGTTGAGGCGATAGTTCGAAAAGTGCAACACGCCATCGACACTATAGTCGGGAAACCGAGCCGAAATATTTTCGAGGTTGATCACGTGGTAGCCGCCGTCGCTGACGTATTCTTGATCGGCGCGCAGCGTGCCGCCGTTCGTGTAGTTCCACACGATTCGCGACGCCAGCGCACTGCTGTCGTCCACGCTGACGTCGATCTTCGAGACGCGTGACCCGGTTTTCTTCGGCACCAGCGAATACGTCGAGGTCGTTCCGTCATCGGCAAGCGGCGTGATCTCGTACGATGACGAAAGTTCGTCGAACGACGGACTTGACGACGTAAGGTCTTTGAAACGGCTTAACGGTCCTGAAACGTTCTCAAACTCGATTTTGCGCTTGGGCTTGAGGTAATAGACCGTACCGTTGAATGTCTTGTGAACCGGAAGGCCTGCGTGGAGCGTCGCGGACAGATTCGCAGCCGCGATGTATGACGAAAGCCCTGGATTAGGGTCGGCAGCGCGTGCCAACAGATCCAGTGAGGCGGGCTTGGTTGTCGAGGCGCCGGTCGATCCCAACGCCACGACGACCACAAGCACGAGCGCGACGCAAAGTCGGTTCACTCGGCCTTGTGTTGCTGTAGTCACCTCTGTCTTAGTGTTGCTCTCCTACAGTAGTTAGCGGACGAAGTTCTCGGCCTCATTGGCAGGCGGGTCCAGCGGCTTGGCCGAGCTCCGATTGCTATTGAAGTGGGCGTATGTCGCAGGGTTGGACTGGAATAGCTTCTCGAGCGCATCGACGCGATGTTGGTCGTCCGGATGGTCGGAGAGTATCTCAGGAGGCTGCGGCAGGTTCGAGTTCTCGAAGTCCTGCATCAGCCACACCAAACCCCACGGATTGTAGCCGGCCGCCGCGCACGTCGCCGCACCGGTCAAGTCCGCTTGTTCCTCGGCGCCGCGCGAGCGGTGGTTCGAGTCAAGCTGCGCGATCGCGGAAACAGTGAGCGCCGTCTTTATGCTCGGGCCCAGCAGAACCGTCGCGGCGATCGCCCGCTCCCGGATGGCCTCTTGCTGCTTCATCAGCTCGACCGAATCGTGATGAAGCAGATGCGAGGTCTCGTGACAGATCGTGCCGGCGAGTTCCTCGGTATTGTGCACGAAGTAGAACAGCGAATCGACCACATAGATGTTGCCGCCCGGCGCGGCGAACGCATTCGGCTGCGCTTCGTGCACGATGTAGAAGTGGATCGGATAAGGGTACTTCGGCTGCACGGCCTTCGTGATCCCCGCGGCGATCGGCGCGAGCGTGTCATAGAGAGGCGAGGACTTGACGATCTCGTCCTGCGATTTCAACTGCGAATACAGCTGAGCTCCCATTTGCTGTTCGTCCGCGTTGTCGGCGAACGCCACACCAGACCCCTGCATCATCGCGCAGGCCGTCAGCGCGACAAGTGCGGTGATGCCGGCGAGCTGCCGCGTTACGTCGGTCATCGAGTTGCGCCCGCTGAGCTGGGGCGAAGCTTTTCTATGTCCTTCCCGGCACCTCGCAGCCTGAATGCGAACGCGATCAGAGAGATTCCGGCGATGATGGCATAGATGCCGATCGCATAGACCAAGGCGAGGACGCCGATGTCGGGGTTGACGATGATGTAGATCGCTAATGCGATGGTGATGAGCCCCAACAAGACCCACCAGAATTCATTGCGGATCACATCGCGTAACGCGATAGCTCCGGTGATCTCCATCAGGCCGGTCGAGAACGCCCAGATCGCGACGAGAAACGCGAGGGTAAGCGGCCCAGCTCCGGGTCGCGTCAACATGATGATGCCGAGCGCACCTTCGGCGAGACCGACGAGGACGAGCACCCACCAGCTCCCCGCGCCGCTTAGGGATATGCCTGCCAACAGCGCGAGCAGACCGCTAATGAGGAAGTACGCGGCGACGATGTAGACGAGCACTGTCGAGAACGACCCTGGCTGCAAGAACGCAAAGGCGGCGAGGGCCAGCGCGACGATACCGCGCAACAGAAATGTCCACCACCTGCTCGTCAGGCCCTGTGCGATGTCCGTAATCATGACTACAGATCCTTTCTGCGCGTCAATAGCCGACCAAGCGACACATCAGTTCCCTAGCGATGAGTCGCGGTACCACACATGCTTGTCGCCCCTAATCCGTCCTGAGATCTGCTTGAGTCACCCCGGGCGGCTTTGATGCGGAGATTGGGTGGTGATAACGGACGCTGAGTTTTTCCTGCTAGAACAGGTGTGCGTGTGGAGCAACCCCGTGACCGGCCCCGAAATTCGATGCTAAGTCCGAGGTACGACTAAGTGATGTTTTAGTGCCTAATTATTGCCGTAGGACAATACGAGTGTGCCACCAACTGACGGCCACATGCTCCGCTTCAACAATGTAAACCGGCTGGGCCGGTTTCTTTTTGCGCTCGTGGTGTTGACCGCGGTTGTAGTCTGCGCTCAGGCGTCAGCGGATCCGCCGGGAGCAGTTGCACAGCTCCCGCGCCGCGGCGTGCTTGGCGCTTCGTTGAAGGAAGATGCAGGCGCGGTGGTCGTCCTCGCGATCATTCCTGGTTCGCCAGCGGCCGGTGCCGGTCTCCAAGCTGGTGACAAATTGCTGGCGATTGACGGTGCTCCGACGCCCACGATCGCCGTGTTTTTGAGCAAGTTGAAGCGGCTTGCCGGCCAGTCAGTCGATCTTACCGTCGAGCGCCAGGGTGCGACGTCGCACACGTCAGTCGTCCTCGCAGAAGCCCCAAAGGAACAGGATCCATCTATCATCACGAACTACGATGCCGTGAGCGTCGATGGGACGCTACGGCGTACGTTGATCACCGTGCCGCGCACGCCAAGCGCAGCACGCTCGCCCGCAGTGTTTTTCGTCGGAGGGATCGGCTGCTATTCCGTCGATCTGCCGCTGACTGCAAAAGACTCGTACGCGCTGCTTGCTCACGACCTCAGTGCTCACGGCTTTGTCACGATGCGCTTAGAGAAGAGCGGCGTCGGCGACAGCCAAGGCCCGCCGTGCCCAACCGTGGATTTCGATGCAGAGTCTCACAGTTACGCGCTTGCTCTTGCCCAGCTCCGTGCGAATCCACTCGTTGACCCAAAGCGCGTGTACATCTTTGGCCACAGCATCGGCACGGTCATCGCGCCCCGACTGGCTGCGCAACAGCCGGTTGCCGGCATTATCGTCGCCGAAGCAGTCGCCAAGAATTGGTTCGAATACGAGCTTATCAACGTTCAACGCCAATTGCAGTTAGGAGGCGAAACGCCGGCCGCGATCGACAAGGCGGTCGCGGGCAAAGAATTATGCATGCACCGTCTGTTGATCGAAAAGCAGCCGCGCGCGACCATCCTGGCCGACGACCCTACGTGCGCCGACCACATGATGTATCCGGCGTCCGATTCCTACCTGCAAGAGGTCGCTGCGCTTAACTTGGCCGATGCGTGGACGAAGCTCACGGTCCCGGTACTCGTCATCTACGGCCGCGCTGATTTCGAGACGGACGAGGCCGATCATGCGCGCATCGCAGCGATCGTAAATGCGTCGCGTCCGGGGGCGGCGACGTATCAGGTGATCGACGACATGGACCATCTTCTGACTACAGCGTCGTCACAACAGGCGAGCTATGACGCCGCTACGACAGGGAAGCGCTTGCCGTACAATGAGGCGCTCAGCAGCACCGTTTTGAAATGGCTGGATCAGCTCGCGAAACGTTGAGCCGCCCGGGCTTTCGCTTTGGCTGCGACGACTTCGCGATCGCGTGGCGCCGCAGTCGTCGTGAGCGACGCCATAAGCCTGCGAGCCGCGGATGAGATCTCATCAACGGCTTGGCCGAAGGCCGCTTCGTTTACATGCGACGGTTTGGTGAAACCGGAGATCTTGCGCACGAATTGAAGCGACGCGTTGCGCACTTCCTCTTCGCTCGCAGGCGGTTCAAAGTTGAAGAGCGGGCGGATATTGCGACACATAATACTTCATCACTCTTTACATCCGCCCTCGATTTACCTTGCTGGAGTGGACGTCGCGCTTAGGTTACGTGTGAAACGGTAAGGACCGCGGGTCACGATCACGCTTACTGGGAAATTGGGCGCGATCTTGTTGCCGGCGCCAAGCATGATCCGAAACGCTGTGGCGGCGAGCACGATGCCCGTGACGACCAACATGGCGCCGAGCATGCGGATCCAGAGCGGCGCAACCCCACCCAGGGGCATGAAGTGCGCGAGGAACAAGCCAAGCAAGAACGCGATCGCGTAGATGAACGGCGGCGGGAAACTGACGCCCGCGCTATCCCGCATGCGCGTCGGTCTACGGGCTAACGAACTTGTGGTCCTTTGTCACGCGTATCGTCGCGCGATCTGCTCGACTTCACCGAGGTTTATGTGCGACAGATCCGCCCGTTCCGCGCCCACCACGTTCTCGTCTATCTCCTTGTGCTTCTCGTTGAGGTAGCCTCTGAAATGGACGAGCGCGCTGCTCGTCCCCGTCCCCTCTCCGATCAGAACGATGGGCGCCGCGGTCTTCAGCCGCGCAGCGACGCGTTCGTAGAACTCATCGGCCTCGGGAGTTCGTTGGCCCTTATAATCCGCTTCCTTGCGGTGCTCTAGGTGACGATGAAATCCATGCGGATCGTCTGGTTCGAGATGTCCGCGTTCTTCGAGGCGGCGAGTTCCGTCGGCAGCCCCGAAGAAGCGCGCATGGCGGTGGTCGATGAGCACGACGGCAAACGTGCTAGGGAATGGGGGCTTTGCGTCCGACACGATTGCTACGACCTATGACGCGAGCTGATCTCGCACGATCGTCTTCGCCTCGTCAAGCACGGCACGTCGTTCGTCCGTAAGATTCCTCCCAGCGCGATTTTCGTAAAACGTCAGTTTTGCGATCGCGCGGCGCTCGACCGTTTCTTCTGGACCATCATCGCGCGCAGCGGTGATGACTGCATCTGCAATCTCTTGTGCCGAGCCGGACGCGAAAACGCCGGCGCCGACGTCGTGGCGGTCCTCTGCGGTGACTTCATGGGACCAGCGTTCTTGCGAATCGCTCATGAGTTGACTCCCTTCCATTCGTAGGTCACTACGTTCGTTTAGCCGCCCTTGACGCTGGGTAAACAACTTCACTCAACTCCCTACAAATCGGCTGAGATCGGACTCGTGCGTCAATGATGAAAGTCTTCCTCGCCGGCGCGACAGGCGCGATCGGTAGCAGGCTCGTTCAGCTGCTGCGGGGATCGAAGTACAAAGCCTTCGGGACCACGCGAGACGAGCGAAAGGCGCGGTGGCTGCAAGACGAGGACGTCGAACCCATCGTCATCGACGTCTTCGATCGCGAGGGGCTCGCGCAAAAGGTCTCCGAGGTCCGACCCGACGTGGTTATCTCGCAGCTGACGGATCTGCCCAAGCAGCTCGAAGGCGGATTGACCGATGAGGACAGGCGGCGAAACGCGCGCATGCGCAGCGAGGGAGTGACGAATCTAGTCGACGCGGCGCTCCAAGCCGGCGTGAGAAGGATCGTCGCGCAGAGTTACTTACCGATCTACGCACCGGCGAGTCGACCGCATCTCGAAACGGATCCACCCGACGAAACCGGACCGAGCGCTATATCAGTGGCCGGCGTTCTGGCGATGGAGAAAGTCCTCACTCATGCGTGCGCGATAATCTTGCGGTGCGGTGACTTGTACGGACCTGGCACGTGGAAGGAGACGTCGGGCGGCGCCGGATTTGTGCACGTGGATGCCGCGGCGTGGGCGGCGTTCCTTGCTATCGAACGCGGAGCTCCGGGGATCTATAACATCGCCGATGACGACGGCTACGCGTCGATCGAGAAAGCGTCACGTGAGCTCGGCTGGAGCCCCGACTTCCGGCTAAGCTCAATCGTCCGCTCAGCGGTTCCCTCGTAAACTCTTAACCCGAGGATCATTCTTGTAGCCCTCGTGCGACGGAGGACTCTCCGTTGTCGAGCGCAAGCATGCGCACAACAGTGGATACGAAGACGATCAGCGACGTAACGGCTTGGCATGCGCTGTCGCAAGCCCAGGTCATCGAACGACTCGCTAGCGACTCCGCAAAAGGCCTCGATCTGTCCGAGGCCTCTGCCCGGCTCCAGAAATATGGCCCAAACCGTTTGCCGGAAGGCAGGAAGCGTGGCCCGTTCACGCGGTTCGTCGCACAATTCAACAGCATCCTCGTCTACGTGCTGCTCGCCGCCGGATTCATCAAGCTGATGTTGAGTCTGTGGATCGACGCAGGCATCATTTTTGCAGTCGTCATCCTCAACGCGCTACTCGGATTCATTCAAGAAGGCAAAGCCGAGAAGGCGCTGGATTCGATCCGCAATATGCTCTCTGCCGAAGCCCGGACGATGCGCAGTGGTGACACGCGCATGATTCCGGCCGAGCAGCTCGTTCCCGGGGACCTCGTGCTGCTCGAATCCGGCGATCGGATCCCCGCCGACCTGCGGCTCATCGAAGCGAAGAACTTTCGCACCGAGGAGGCCGCGCTCACCGGGGAATCGGTGCCCGCGGAAAAGTCCGTCGATGCGGTACCGATCAACGCGACGGTCGGAGATCGCAGAAGCATGGCCTTTTCCGGCACCATGGTGGTATCCGGACGCGCAACGGGCGTGGTCGTTGCAACTGGAAGCGAGACGGAACTCGGACGCATCAACCAGCTGCTCGCCGAAGTCAGCCCACTTGAAACACCGCTGCTGCGCCAAATCAAGAAATTCGGCTACACCATCACAGCGATTATCGGAGTCGCGAGCGTCTTGATCTTCGCCTACGGAAGATGGGTGAAGGGCATGGACTTTGTGCCGCTCTTCCAGGCGGTCGTCGCCGTCGCAGTCTCGGTGATTCCAGAAGGGTTGCCTGCGCTGATCACTGTCACGTTGGCGATTGGAGTGCAGCGCATGGCCCAGCGCAACGCGATCATCCGCCGGCTGCCTGCGGTCGAGACGCTCGGCTCGGTCTCGCGAATCTGCTCTGACAAGACCGGTACGCTCACGCTGATGGAGATGATGGTGGTGTCGGCCGTTACCGCCGAGTCGGACTTCCAGGTCAGCGGCGATGGCTATGCGCCGGCAGGCGAGATCAAAAAGAACGGAACGGTCGCAGGCAAAGAGCCGGTGCTCACGCTTATGGGGCGCGTCTCTCTGCTCTGCAACGATGCTGCGCTGTTCGCTCAGGACGGAGCATGGAAGGTAGAAGGCGATCCTACCGAGGGCGCCCTTCATCCATTCGCGAGCAAACTCGGCATGGATCAGCAAGCCGAAAAGGCGGCGTTTCCGCGCATCGACGCCATACCGTTCGAGTCCGAGCACAAGTTCATGGCGACGCTCCACAAGTCAGCCGACGGCAAACTATTGCTGTTCGTCAAGGGCGCTCCGGAGGTGATCCTCGATCGGTGCACACTGCAGCAGACCGCCGAGGGGCAACAGGTGCCGCTCGATCGCGACCGCTTTGCGAAGGAAGCCGATAGGCTCGCCTCTCAGGGCGAGCGCGTACTAGCACTCGCGTGGCTTGAGGATCCAAACGTGCGAGCCGGCAACCTTGCTCCCGCCGATCTTCCGGTCACTCTCGTCCTGCTCGGCCTGATCGGTTTGCTGGACCCGCCTCGCAAAGAAGCCATCGAGGCCGTAAAAGAATGCCACGGCGGCGGAATTCGTGTCACCATGATCACCGGCGATCACAAGATCACCGCTGCGGCCATCGCAAAAATGCTCGATATCGGCGATGGCAGGACAGCAGTTACCGGCACAGAGATCGACGAGATGGACACCGCGACGCTTCAAGAGCGAGTCGACAGCGTTGATGTGTTCGCGCGCGCAAGCCCCGAGAATAAGCTCCGCCTCGTGAAGGCGATCCAGGCGAACAGGCAGATCGTAGCGATGACGGGTGACGGTGTGAATGACGCACCCGCGCTCAAGAAGGCCGACATCGGCGTCGCCATGGGCATCAAAGGCACTGAAGTGACGAAGGAAGCCGCGGGGATGATCCTTGCCGACGACAACTTCGCGTCAATCGCCGCAGCGGTCAAAGAAGGGCGTACGGTTTACAACAACATCGAGAAAGCGATACTCTTTATGCTGCCGACCAACGTCGCACAGGCTTTGGTCATTGCAGCAGCTATTTTCTTCGGCTTCGCAATGCCGATCACGGCTCCGCAAATTCTCTGGGTCAACATGGTCACGTCGGTGGCGCTCGGGTTGCTAATCGCCTTCGAGCCACACGAAAAAGACGTGATGCTCAGACCTCCGCGCGCGGCGGACCGCGCAATTGTGACTCCCTTCGGTCTCTGGCGCATCCTCTTCGTTGGGCTGGCGCTCCTCGCGTACACGTTGTTGGCTTTCTTCTGGATGAAGTCGCAGGGCGCGTCAGACCCGCTCGCGCGCACCGTCGCGGTGAACGCCATCACGATCGGCCAGGTCTTCTACCTGCTGAACAGCCGCTATCTGCTCGACTCGTCGCTCTCTCTGAAGGCTCACACCGGCAACAAATATTTGCCGCTCGGCATCATTGCCGTCGTGATATTGCAATTGCTGTTCACCTTCGCACCGCCATTCCAGGCGCTGTTCGGCACCGAAGCTATTCCCTTTGGTGTCTGGCCCTGGCTGCTCGCAGGTGGTCTCGCGTTCTTCCTTGTCGTGGAGGCCGAGAAGTTCATCATCCGTTCATCGGACTCGCTGCGAAGAGTGGTCACTGCGGTGGAGACCGGTGGCTAACTCCGCTATCGACCAGGTAGGCCGCGGAGCGCCAGGCGTGGCGCGCAATCGCTTCGAGCCATCGCACGGCGTCGACGCGAGCGATGGCGTCGTCTGCACTGAGTGCTCCACTCGCGACTGAGCTGAGCGTCACTTTGCGGTAGGCCGGCTGCAGGTCGCCAAGCGCTTTCGCGCGCTCTTCAAGCTGGACCATTGCTTGCTCGACGAGCGCTCCATTTGCAGCACGGCCGGCGTCGTCCGGCAGAGCGCCGACTTCGCCGCCGATGACGACCGCATTTTGCATCGCCTCCGCGCACAATTCCAAAGGGCGCATATCACCGTCCGCGCTGGGCAGCGGCCTGCTCTCACCTTTCTCGCCCGCGACCTCAGCGAGACGAGCTGCGTGATCGAGCGCGTGCAGCGTGAACGTGAGTCGCTCTTGTTCCGGCGCCGAATCGGGTGGGCCGCTCGCATCTGAGATGAATTCCTGCGCCTTGTTCAACGCAGCGCCGGCATCGGTTATTGAAACTGCCTGTTTCGTGGCGCCGGCTGTCGTGCCGTGAAGGGTCGCCGTCAAAGCGCCGCCGATCGATGCGCACATCGTCTCAAGCGAACGCGCAACCGTTCGCCTCACCGCTTCCTCTGCTGCAAGCGGCGTCAGGAGCGCTGCCGGGTCAAGGCAACGAGTGAGTGGCGACCCACGTTCGGGCAGAACTCGTTCCACGAAACGCGTGAAACGATTGATCAGCGGCAGCAGAACCGCGACGCCGACCACGTTATAGGCGGTGTGATAACCGGCCAATAACGTCACGCCATCGATAGTCTTTGAAGCCTGAACGAGCAGCGGAATTGTGACAGGAAACAGCACGAGCGCTATCACTGCTGCGATCAGCTTGAACAAGATGTAGGCGAGAGCCAGCCGCTGAGCGGTCCTACTGGCGCCGATGGCGGCCAAGGCAGAACTTGTCGCGGTGCCGATGTTCTGTCCGATGATGAGCGCGCACGCCTGGTCAAGCCCGACGGCTCCGGCGTATTGCGCCGAGAGTGTCACCGCAACGGCTGCTGTCGACGATTGCATCACCGCCGTCATCGCCAATCCGACCGCGATCAATGCGAGCGTGCCGAACAAACTTGACCACCAACTGACGCCTGGGCCAAAAATCGCTGGAAGATCCGCCGGGTGCAACTGTTCGGCGAGTCCACCCATGCCTTGCTGCAGCGTCGTCAATCCAAAGAGCACAAGTGCAAAGCCTGCAAGTGCTCCGCCCGCGGCAGACACTCGGCCACGTCCGAGCAACATGACCAGGGCGCCGGCGAAGATCATCGGTAGGGCAGCGGCGGTGAGAGAGACGCGTACACCGATGAGCGCGACGAGCCAGGCGGTTCCTGTCGTGCCGATGTTCGCGCCAAACACCAGTCCCAGGCCTTGTGAAAACGTGAGCAATCCGGCGCTTACAAGACCGATGGTCGTCATCGTCGTCGCGCTCGACGACTGCACGATCAGCGTGACGAACGCACCCCAGAACGTGCCCGACAAAGGCGTCGCTGCCGCCTTCGCGAGCGTTGCGCGCAGACCCGAGCCGGCCAACTCCTTCAGGCTGCTGGTCATGATGTTCATGCCCAGCAAGAAGAGGCCTACGCCACCGAGTACCGCGATCGCCGTTGACATACTCGCCTTGTTATTTCTGGCTGACGAGAGTCGCGCGCATCGTAGCCAGTTCTTTCCTTCTCTCAGCGTCGACTTTCGGGTACGTGAGATCGAGCTTTTCGACCGCCTCAACGATCGCCGCGGCCACAACAAGCCGAGTGAACCATTTGTGGTCGGCGGGCACTACGAACCATGGCGCACGCTCTGATGCGGTGGCGCGGATCGCGTCCTCGTATGCGCGCATGTATTCGTCCCAGAACTTGCGTTCGTGGACATCCGAATCAGAGAACTTCCAGTTCTTCTCAGGAGTATCGAGTCGCTTCAGAAAACGCTTCTTCTGTTCCGCGAGTGACATCTGCAGGAAGAACTTCAGGATTACGACGCCCTGGCGGGTGAGGTAGTCCTCCATGTGCGCGATGTCGGCGAACCGCTCATCCCATATGCGCTTCCCGACAAGCGGTGCAGGGATCTTCTGCTGCTTCAGGATGTCCGGGTGCACGCGCACAACGAGGACCTCCTCGTAATAGGAGCGGTTGAAAATTCCGATTCTCCCGCGCTCGGGCCACGACTTGAAATATCGCCACATGAAGTCGTGGCTGAGATCCTCTTGCGAGGGCTGCTTGAATGAGAAAACCTGGCAGCCCTGCGGATTCACACCTGACATGACGTGCTTGATCGTGCTGTCCTTGCCTGCTGCATCCATCGCTTGAAAGACGAGTAGCAGCGACCAGCGATCTTGGGCGTACAGTATATCCTGCTCTTGTGCGAGCCAATCTTTGCCTTTTTTTAGAAGTTCGGACGCTTCACCGTCGCCCTTTTTGAGTCCGCAGGTGTAACCGGAATCGAAGTTCTTGAGCGCAAAGCTCCCGCCGTTAGTGACACGGAACGGGTGAACGTATTTCTGGATGCGGTCGAGGATCTCGGCTCGCGGCATGAAGCTAACCTCCCTACGTGGCAGAGTGATCGACTGAACGCAACTTGAGCTGGAGTGGTTAGAAATCTTGCAATGAAGTTCGTAACAAGAAATAACGCGGAGGTCGGGTCGCTTCCGGTTTACTCATCCTTCACCCAATCGATGAAGGCTTCGCGTGGCAAGCGGTCCACTGCAGCATTGATAAGTTCAAGGACACTTTGCGGAGTGTGTT